>DASVHL010000001.1:0-4004 GCA_036382575.1 Saccharimonadales bacterium (SeqCode)
GAAGGAGGAGAGCTTCGTATGCTTCAACAATACATTGGCCACGACGCTTTCCAAACTGGCCTCAAAGATTACTTTGCGGCACATGCCTACCGCAACACTGAAGCAGATGACTTGTGGCAAGCACTCAGCAAAGCAAGCGACAAAGATATCAGTCATTTTATGACTACATGGATTTCACAGCCAGGCTATCCGGTATTGTCAGTTTCACAAACTGGCAACCAGGTTCAACTAGCCCAGCAACAATTCTTTGTAGGCCAACACCAAGATTCAGCAAAGCTTTGGCCTATCCCACTTAATTCAACTTGTAGCGAAATGCCAGAGATATTTGCTGACGCCGAAACAACTATCACTCGCAGCCATACAACCCCACTCCGATTTAATGTTGGCGACACCGCGCATTTCATTACTCATTATGGTGATGATTTACTGGCGCGCTTGATTAATGAAATTAAGGCAGGTAATCTTGAGCCCCTTGATAGACTCCAGCTTCTTAACGAGCAAACATTGCTTGCTCGTGGAGATATTATCAGTAGCGCTAATCTTATTAGCCTGCTGGATGCATACAAAGACGAGACCGCAGAATCTGTTTGGGACATTATTGCCATGACTATCGGTGAACTTAAAAAGTTTGTCGAAACAGACGACACCAGTGAAAAACAATTACGTAATCTCTCTGCCCGAATTGCCCGCAGTCAATATGATCGCCTAGACTGGACACCCACCGAACACGAGACGGAAACCGATACAAAGCTTCGCTCAACAATCATTAGCCTAATGCTATACGGCGAAGATGAACAAGCAATTGAGACTGCACTCGACATCTACCGCACAACACCACTGCGAGAACTTGATCCTAACCTGCGTTCACTCATTATTAGTACTGCCGTTCGTCACGGCAACGATGCAGCCATTATCGATAGTCTACTTAAAGAACACAAAGCCTCGTCATCAGCAGAGCTACAGCAGGATATTGTCATTGGTATTACCTCCAGCCGTAATGCCGCGGAACTCACCAGTATCCTGAATCTAATCAAAGACGAAACTATCGTGCGCCCACAAGACGCTGCTCGCTGGTATATCGGCGTCCTACGTAATCGTGACGGACGTGACCTTGCCTGGCAATGGCAAAAAAATAACTGGTCATGGATCGAAAAGACGTTTAGTGGCGATAAAAGTTACGACGACTTCCCACGTTACACTGCCGGCTGTCTAACAACCGCACAACAGCTCCAGGAATATACAGACTTCTTTACACCAATGAAGAATATTCCTGCACTCGCCCGTGTTATTACAATGGGCATTAGTGAAATTGAAGGCCGCGTTACGTTGATCGAACGAGACGGTCCAGCCGTCCGTGACGCGCTAGCCAAGCTTTAAGAAATTGAGGACGATAGGTGGCTGACCAGTCATGTCAATCGCAGCCAGACGTAAATTTGTATCTTTCAGTTGATTCTTCAGTGCATAATATTCAGCGGCAAACTTCATTTGTCGCTGTTTTTGCGTTGTTATGGCCGCTAGCCCGCCACCCTGTTTGTCAGTTTTTCGATATTTCACTTCTGTAAAGTATATCGTGTCGTCATGATATGAGATAATATCGATTTCACAAAACTTTGTTTTCCAGTTGCGATCAATGATTTGATGGCCTAGTCGCACTAAATAATTTGCAGCTTCGCTTTCTGCCGCATCACCGATCTGCTTCGTCGTTTGCGAGGTTAAATTAGGCTCTTCGTGCGTCAAGATATCTGCAGCACGAGCGGCATAAGGCGTCGGCACCCTTATACTACGCGGCGCGAAGCCATCTTGACCATGAACGGGCCGATTTAACCGATACTTCGCCAGCGGAGCAAAGCTAAGTCGATGCAACGGCGTCACCCCAAGTTGCTCGATTGCAGTACGGTGCACTGCTGTGCCGTAGCCGACATGTGAACTAAATTTATAACCAGGATATGCCTCATCCTGCTCTGCCATGTAATTATCACGTGCCACCTTGGCAATAATCGATGCCGCCGACACGCTTGGGATTAATAAGTCAGCCTTTTTTAGCGTTGTCACGTACTGACCCTTGCTCGTATCTTTCAAGAAATTAATCGTGCCATCAATAATAATTTCATGATATGGCGCAGAGACCTGCTCGACGGCTCGTTTAGTAGCCAGAACCAGCGCTGCCGATAAACCAATCTCATCAATCTCTGCCGCACTCACCCAACCTAGCCCATACCCATCAGCTTGCTCTCTAATAATAACGTCTAGTTCACCACGGCGCTTCTTAGTCAGTTTTTTGCTATCTGTCAGCCCATCGATTGATGCACTTCCTAAGACAACAGCCCCAATAACGAGTGGTCCCGCCCATGGGCCACGTCCAACTTCATCAATCCCAAGAATCATGTCTCTAGTATAGACTATTACTTTTCGTTACGAGTTGTACCTGAACGCTGCAGTCGTAGTACAAATGCACCTAGAACCACAAGGCCGCCCATCACCCACAAGATTCGCCCTAAACCTCCCTGCAGATCAGTACCCAGGAATAAGCCATGGAAGAAAACAGCAATCACAATAACATATGACAAATAATGTAATACACGCCACGCTTGTGGTCGTTTATCAATCCACATATACGACGTCAGTACAATTGTAACAAGTGCATACAATGCGATAACTCCAAGGGCTACAAATAACGAACCAAAGTTTATCTGTCCGATCATTAATGGCTGATAGTCAGAAGCGAACGGTATCAGTACATCCCAAATATCAAACGGCGCATATTTATCGAATAGCAAAATCACAATATGTACGATCGTCGTCACGCCTAACGCAATTCCTAATGCCCGGTGAAACACCCACGCTTTTAGCGGCTCGAATATACGGTATGTGTGCCCCGTGATCAATCCAATACCCGATAATAGCAACAAGACAGCGACAATCGCTGCCAAAATGCCAGAGCCGCGCGTCACATACCACGGCCATGCGTTTGTCGCACGCTTGGCAAAGTCTTGGCCGAATGATAGATCCTCAGCCGACTGAGTGGCAGCGATGGCTGTAGACGGTGTTAGGCTCGTAGCGGATACTGTCCCCGCAAATAAAGTGCTTGCCGTAGCAAGACTGAAGATGGCAAAAACTGACAATAGTATTCGTTTTAGCATAAGTTGTGTACCGTAATCATACAGCTACTTTATCGCCTTGTCTACATATCGCTCTACTCGATCACCGAAAAACTGCTGCGTGCTATCCTGTGCTTGCAGTACAGCATCTGCAATAGCGTGTTTTTGAAGATATGCCGTCACATGTTCTGCACCAATAATAATACAGTTCGTTGCGTGAACATCGGCCATGAATAGTGAATCTTCGCATATTGTCATCGTCTGTACGTCACTCTCTGCCGGACGACCTGTTCGCGGATCAATAATATGATGCCAGGCTACCCCATCTTTTAATCCCTTGCGGCGCATAACCGTTGAGGTAGCGACGGCATAGCGCTGTAATTCACGAGGATAGATACGGGCAATTGTCTTTTCTGATGCTTCGTCCTGAATACCAATAGCAATTGGTTGACCGGTTTCGTGAATGCCTCGTGCGACAACATCACCACCAATCGATAACCAGTACCCCTCAACCACCTCATTTTCATCAACTATATCTGCTAACAGATCACCAATATATCCCTTGCCGCAGCCGCCAAGGTCAAGTGCTGTACCATACGGAATCCTGGCCCAATTATTACCAATCTCCAAATCTTCAACCGGCGTCATATGTCGATCAGAATAATCATTGGTTGGATCGTCGGCATAATCATTAACGATTGAGTGAAGATATCCGACTCGCTGCAGTACAGGAAGAACAAATGGATTATATAACCCGTCTGTTTTAACCCCAATATCACGTGCCTTGGTTAAAATGTCACGCAACTCTGGTGATATACCTTGTCTCACTCCAGCTTTTTGATTAAACCGGCTGAGTTCGCTTGTTGACAAAAAACGACTACAGCGTTTTTCTCTCTTTTCTCCTCT
>DASVHL010000002.1:0-5360 GCA_036382575.1 Saccharimonadales bacterium (SeqCode)
GGCCAGTGCTTTTTCACTGCGCTTACCTGCTTTTGCAGTCGCTGTTTCTTCTTTTGGAGCTTCAGCAACTTCTTCGGCTGGTGCAGCACCAGCAATAGCAGCTTCGATCTCTGCAATCGTGTTCTTCTCTGTTACGTCGAGCTTTAGCTTTGCAGCTTCAGCCAACAAATCGGCTTTTTTAGCCATAGGTGTTAACCCTTTCTGTGGTGCAAACGGCGATTAGGCCTCCCAACATTGATTGATATGTCCACTATTGTAGCAGGTCTACCTCTGGTAGTCAAGCGTAATGCTATTGCTTTATTACGGTATTTATGTTACTATCTATACAATGATCTTGTTGTCGATAAGCGCATGTTTATCCAGGGTCACGTACGAAGGTGGTGTTATAGGTTATGAATCAAGAACTGCATACCACGCGCGAACAACCCGGCCATACAGTTAGGCGTCCGCTGATGCTTGGCGTTTCACTGGTTTTGCTTGGTCTGCTAAATATCGTGGCAGTCAATATGGCAAACACTATGGAGATGAAGAACAACTGGCCGGTTTTGGCGCTGATTGTTTTTGATTTTCTCAGTCTCATCTGTGTTGTCGCTTATTTTCATCGGCGGCCTCAATCAGGTGATAAGGCAGTGAAGTCCAATGAAGGGCAAACGACCAAAGCACAGCGTGAGATACTTCAAAGTAAACGTGCTTTCTGGAGTGATATGTTCCCTGGCGCGTGCCTTGCCCCATTTCTCACCGTTCTGACCAGTGTGCTCATCCTGAAGGTCAGACCGGACTGGATCGTGGGCATGGTTACGGTCATCGTTCTAGCCTTCGGCTTTCTGGTATTAGTGTTGTGGCGCCATCGTGTAGCGATGAACGCCTTGCGTAGGCTCACGTAGCACGACATACACTTTAAATAAGTCCGTGCTGTTCGAGGCTAGTAATAATCCATCATTCGATGTTGATATTACTAGCCTCGACGGACGGGCTTTTTCTTTTGCATTAAATATTGCATGACTGTCTAATATGTGACATTATCTATTGCATGATTACCATGCTGGTAGGCATTCGCCTATTTGCAAATCACGAACCTTAAGGTGGTGAAAAAGAATGGAAACAGGGTTCACCTCGCGTGAAGCTGCTCAAAAAGAACGTAAATTTAGCCTTGGCTGGATGATTGGAATACTCGGCTTGGGAATCGTTGCGACTCTAATCTTATGTGTTGTATACGCAAACCCAGACTCAACAGCTGACCTACAGCGGATACTCTTAGTGCCTATTTTGATGCTTCTCTCTGCGTGTGGCTTTATGGTCACCATGCTCTGGATAGGCTTGAATGACACCAACAAGTGGCTAAAGAATGAGCGAGACAAAACGTAAGATGTTGAAATACCGCGTGCAACTATGTGTGCAAATGTTATTTTTCGGACTGCTCGCGTTGCTTGCGGTGTACGCAGGCTATTTGTTATCAGTAGCCATACTTGATGTCGTGAGTATGGACTATTGGGATGAATGGACTGTGATCTGGGTATCTATAATGGGGGCTGAGATTGTTGTTTCAAGCTGGTTCTTGATGCGGTGTGTTCGTGTAATCGGCTGGAACGTGCATGCCATGTTCGGTACCTCTCTTAATTTCATCACCCATTTCCTATCCGCTCTCGCGTAGCGGGCGCAGTGACAATGTCAGTCACTCGCCTGCTCGCAGGGCGGTTTTTTATACCTCCCACGCATTGCTTTTTAATCATACTTATGTTATGATTATAAAGATGACTAATTGAAATGGAGAGCAAAATGCTCACCCAGAGTCACGCACGTTAAGGAGTCAGTTTGGTAAAGTTGATTAAGGAGTCTCGGCTTCTTGATAAGAAAAATCTACCCGTGATGGTGTATGTTTTGTGCGCAGCATTCATGGTTAGTTGTATGCGGGTATGTATTGAATTCCTGCAGTACTGCGAACCCTTTTTGCGTCGTGGAGATTCTCATGCCGGATGGTTGACGAGCCTCTATGCGGCAGGTGTTGTGTGTGCGTTTATTGCGATAGGAATCGCACTGAGTCTCATCTACCTCACGGTGCACGAGAGGCGCACGCTCGAACCGATCAACTACTGACTACATCCCCGTCCCACGAGGGGCTGCTGCTTTTATTGCACCAGCCCCTCAGCGGACGGGATTTTTATTGGAATTATTTCTAGATATGAAAAGCCCCGCATGTAGCACGAGCGCGGGGCTTTCGTTTTACAATGCGGGGTGTGTAGTTATTTGCGTCGCCACCATGGCTGCTTCAGTTGCAATTCGCGTTTGAGGGCTATCTTCTCTTGATCACCAAGTGCAACGGTTGCTGCTGAGGCGCGCGGATCTTTGCTGGTTGCAGCGACGATGAATTGTTGAGCGATAACTTTGCGCTCTGCTTCGGCTTCTGCCGCTTTCTTTTTGCGGCCCCTAACCATTGCTTGACACTCCGATCAGTCGTGCGCGACGTAGAGCTTCATCTTCACCGTTTATGCCGGCTTGGGATGTGAGGCGGTCTTTTTTCTCGACATTCTCGATCTTTAGCCTTGGATAACGGCTGGCCGGACGATGCGAAGGCTCTGAATTCTTAACGTTGGACATGCTGTCCTCTCTCGGTAGATGACGGGTAAACTACACATATATAATAGCATTTTTATGAAAAATAATCAATAGCCCACCTCTTCGGATGCAGTACTGGTTTTGCTAGTAAATATAAATACCGCCGCGTAATGCGACGGTATTTATAGGTTTGATCGGTCGATTTATTCGACGACTTCAACACCCATTGAACGTGCTGAGCCAGCGATGATTTTCACGCGGCCGTCCATGTCGATGGCGTTAAGGTGATCTTTTTTAAGTTCAGCGATTTCTTCGAGCTGAGCACGAGTAATCTTGCCGACTTTTTCAGCATGTGGCTTACCACTACCTTTTTTGATACCAATTTTTTCACGAATGATATCGTCAACTGGCTGACCAAGTGACTTCCATGTGAATGTACGATCTTCGAACACTTGCATGTGAACGATAACGTCTTTACCCATGTCAGCTTTAGTAGCGTCGTTAAATGGATTAATGAAATCCATCATATTAAGACCCCATTGACCTAGGGTTGAACCAACTGGAGGACCTGCGGTCGCGCGGCCAGCTGGAATACGGAGTTTTAGATTACCGATAATTTTCTTTGCCATAATTTTCCTTCTTGTACTAAATATTATTGAAGCGATATTTAGTGCGTAACTGATACATTTTAGCAAAAATATACATAAAATGCAAGGTGTTGATCGAGGTGAAGACTAACGTGTAATGTCTGGCTGTATTGATGACCAGATATAGCCATTACGTAATTCTACGTTGTTGCACAGCGGCTTGGTTAAATAGCGGATTTCATTAGTTGCTTGAGATTTCAGTGCAAAATCAACACTCAGTGTCTTGCCAGCCGCAAGACGACCTAGCTGAGACAGCGTTCCTTCAAATGTGTCACCATGGCCATATTCGTGTTCAAGTTCAGGTAGCGCACCATCGCCATTTACAAGGTATTTCGGTGGTCGATCTTCGTTGGGTATAACGGCACGAACAATTTTCTTTGGTAGTGATTCCATATATTCCCTATCCTATAAAAAACACCTCCCGGAGGAGGTGTGAATTTGAATTAAACTTTGGTAACCTGTAATGCGTCGAGTTCGACTGGAGTGTCACGGCCGAACATGCTGACCATAACTTTGATCTTGCCTTTTTGGGTGTCGATCTCGGCGATTGATCCGTCAAAGCCTTTGAATGGACCGTCGGTGATACTGACCACTTCGCCTTCTTTAAAGTCGATCTGGTGCTTAGGATCTTCAACGCCCATGCGTTTCTTGATCTTGCTGATCTCACTGTCAGATACTGGTGTCGGAGTTGTATCAGTACCAACGAAGCCGGTGACGCCTGGAGTGTTACGAACAATATACCATGTTTCATCGGTGAGTTTCATTTCAACGAGCGCATAACCTTGGAAAATCTTTTTCTCAACAACTTTACGTTTGCCGTTTTTGATTTCGATTTGTTTTTCCTTTGGCACCATGACATCAAAGATTTTATCGGCCATGTCGACGGCGTTAATACGCTGACGAATGCTGTCTGCTACTTTTTCTTCATAGCCGCTGTATGTGTGAATGGCGTACCATTGACGAGTGCTATCGTATCGGTTTGTTGACATAAATTATTTCCTTTTAACCTAGTATTAGTTCAAATAAATATTGGAATCCTGCATCGAGTAGGAGGATGATGATAACAAAGAAAAGCGTAAATGCGAGGAGCGCAAGAGTAAGGCTCCAGGTTGCTTTACGTGATGGCCAAGTAACTTGTTGAAGTTCGTACCATGCACCTTTGAAATAACCGCCGAGGGCGACAAATGGTCCAAAGAAACCGCTTTTTGAGGTGCGTTCTTTTGGCTGGGTCGCAGCTGGTTTTGTTGTTGGTTTTTCTGTAACAACTTTTTCAGTGTCACGTGCAGTAATCCGAGTGACTTTCGCCTGGCTCGTTTTTGCTGGTGCTGATTTTTTTGCCTTTGTTGCCAAAGTGGTTTCTCTCCCAAATTAAATAGCCTGCTCGTAGGCAGACTGTCAAGTTACATTGTAGACTGCTACCGCTGTAACGTCAAGCGTGCTACCATAAAGACACTGTGAACATTGTTAGTAATAGTTTATTAATTCTCTTCGGTCTAAGTGCGGTAGTGGCGCTTGCCTATCGTTTAGAGCGCGCGCTGTATCGTTTTCGTATGGTGCGAACGCATAAGGCGCCGGTAGAGTTGCCAAGTGTAAGTATTTGTATTCCAGCTCGTAATGAAACCCATGCCATGACTCAGTGTCTGGAGCGTGTTCTATCAAGCGACTATCCCAAGATGGAGATTATCGTGTTTGACGACTCGTCAGCTGACAATACGTCAATTTTAGTTAAATCATTCGCTCATGCGGGTATTCGTTTCATCCCTGGTGCTGATTTACCACAAGGCTGGCTGGGAAAGAATCACGCGCTAGAGACTTTGGCACGTGAGGCCAGTGGTACATACGTTTTGTTTATGGATGTTGACACGCATATTCAAACCTCCACCATTAGCCGGCTCGTTAATTATATGGTTGGTGAAGATTTGCGCATGCTGTCAGTCATACCTGGCCGTAATGATATTTGGCGACTAAGTGTATTGGTTGGGCATCTGCGTTATTTTTGGGAATTGATTTTGTCACGCCCATCGTCCCCTGCTACTGCCAGCTCACTTTGGATGATACATCGGCGTACACTAATGAATACGATTGGTGGATTTAGGAGTCATAAGGCCGAAGTGGAGCCAGAAGAGCACATTGCTGCAATTATTGGAGTAAAAGCCTATC
>DASVHL010000003.1:0-10594 GCA_036382575.1 Saccharimonadales bacterium (SeqCode)
ATTGCACCGCTCAAAATGTTAAACTAGGCATGATGTTTGACTCAATTATTCAGGAAACCCAAAAATTTATCACCGCTCCTAATGCCTACCGATCAATCTTGATTTTAATTGGCTCATTATTAGGCGCATACCTACTTAGCCGACTACTAACGGCAGGTATTATCAAGCTTGCTCATATTGTCGCATCCCACTCTGATAATGAAACGGACGAAGAGCGCCAAGTGCGTTTACGCCAGATTGAGACCTATTTGAGTGTGACGATTGCCGCCGTTCGTGCTGCTATTGTGGCGACCGTCGGCGTCATTATCTGGCTCGTTATCAGCCCAGGATCAAGTAGTGGTGCTGCTGCTATCGGTGCCAGCGCATTCTTTATCGTATTCGCCGGCCAATCATTCGGCATGATCATGCGTGATATTACTGCCGGTGCCTCAATGATCATTGAACGATGGTTTAACGTCGGTGACTACATCAAGGTAGAGCCGTTCATTGATGTTGCAGGTGTTGTAGAGCGCCTAACACTCCGTTCAACTCGTATTCGTAATATTAGTGGTGAGGTTATCTGGATTCACAACCAACAGATCCAAGCTGTTCATGTAACACCACGTGGCGTTCGTACGATTGCTGTCGATATCTTTGTTCGCGACCGTGTCGAAGGCGAACGCGCGATTGAAAAGGTTATCAACACCGTCCCGACTGGCACAATGATGATGGCGCGTCCACTTCGTATCAAATACGCCGAACGCTGGGATGATGAGCTGTGGCGTATTACTGTTGTCGGCGAGATGCTTCCTGGCCGCGAATGGCTAGTAGAGAAGTACTTTGTTAATGCAATCAAAGAAATTGATGACGACAAAAAGAAGTCAGAACGTATCGTCGTCCACGAACCGATCGCTCGTTTTGCGGATTCAGTTGCTGATAGTCGCTTCAAACGCGCTGTTCGTGTTCATAAAGATAAATAGCTTTCATTGCTAAATACATAATTATATTCTATAGTCTGTGTTAGTGCCCGTATAAACATACGTGCCATTCCGCTCATTGAAGATTGGAGCTACCGTGTCGCCTCGACGTCCGGTCAACACAAGGACTTCCGATGAACCAAAGCTTAGCTTTGGCCTCACCAAGCCTGACCAATATGGCCGTGTTGCCATCTACACATCCGCACACGTGCACCTGTATTCTCCGACCGTTGGGCCGGAAATGTCGTTTGTGCGATCCGACAGTCGCGGTATTGTGGCTGTTATCGATAAGATACCCGAAATTACCACCAAGGTAGTTGATGCGGTCTCGCGTTATGCCATCGATCCCTTTGGCCCGCACATCGCAATCCGCGTTGCGGAATCTGACATCCCGAAATACGGGTCGAAGATTGTGTTCTACGTGCAGGACGATGTTTCGATCGAGGAGGTATATAACGCACTCAGTGATGCTATGTATACTCACGTGAATTTTATATCGACTACATATATTCAGGGTGAGCGTCCAAGCGCAAGCGAACTCCGTGCTCGCTTTGCACCAGGATTTCCGTTCGACTATAGCATCGTATAGTCCACCGTCTTCAATGAGAATCCCTCGTCAGCGTCAGCTGGTGAGGGAATTTTCATTACTGCTCAATTGACATTTTATCGTGTTTGTGCTATAATTAATGCAAATGACCCCACGCCCGTGTCGGCCATTCCGTTCATTGAGAAGGAAGTGCTATGCGTACTGCAACTTCAACGCCAATCTACACATCTTCAAAAGAAGCGAATGGCCACATCGTCAATTTTCACGTATACGTAGGGATGCAAGCGTTCCACGCCAGTCGAATTTTCGACGAAAACGTGCGAACTCTTCAAGCCGGTCGAATTGCCATTCGTCTGCCCGAATCCTGCAAGCTCTACGACGAGTCCTACGACCCTGATATCCTGATCGAATCAACATTCCACCAGGGGCAGGGCGTGAGCCTGGAAACCAACCGCGGGTACCCTAGTGAGAAGCTCTTGGCTGCTGCCGAAGTTGTCGCCGGATACATGTCCGATCCACTACACGAGAGGGTTGGCCTTCGGGTACGCTCCAGCAGCGAAGAAACCATTCTGATTGCATACTTGGCATCGGACACCGACCTACAGCTTCTCTGCGAAGAAATAGCAGATGCAGTATATGATAAGGTTGCCGCCGTCACCTACCAGTACCGCTGGCCCGTTAGCATGAGCTACTTCGAACGTCGTGATTGGCAAAACCATCAGTTGCTCGACTTCTAGCCCTCAGCGCCTCCTATCCTCAATGAATTGCCCCTCAGTAACTTCGGTTAGCGAGGGGCTTTTCTTATACCTTATCGCATTATCCCTTAGAATTTGATACAATAATGCACTGTAAAGGGGCATAGTACAACGGTTAGTATATGGGTCTCCAAAACCTAGGATCGTGGTTCGATTCCACGTGCCCCTGCCAAGAAAAAAAGATGAGCATTTGTTCATCTTTTTTTCTTGCCGAGCTCGATGGAACCGAAATACGATCTGTTTGCAAAGCAAACCTAGATCGCGATTCGTGAATCGCACTACAACAGAATTAACTCGCTTATTTTGTGAAAACTGTTCGTTATGTAGTACGGCTACTATTGTTAATTCTATCCTCAAGGCATATATTTAATCACATAGGACATCAGGAGGCGTATGGGTATATTCAATAAAAAATTAAAAATAGCAGCACAAATACAAGCCGAGAGTGACGCCTTTCTTTTTGAATGCTTCCATAACGATGGGGTAATTGAACAACTGGTCGACAATCGATTTGAGCTCATTGCTGGACGTAAAGGCACGGGCAAGACAGCTATAGCGCGATATTTACAGCAAGAACACCTTAACTATGGTATTGATTACGCGACAAGACTTACTCTAACAGATCTCCAAACAACCTCAGCTGGCATCACTATAGATGGTGATAATTTACTTAAATTTCTAGCTATCACAACCGCGCAAAGGCTTCTTAAGAAAAAGCACCTAACAAAGGAAGGTGAAGAATATTGGGAGGATTACTTAACGACACATGGGCTTCAGGGCGTGTCAAGCTACAGCGAATGGGCTATAAAAGCAAAGAGTGTGTTTGAAAAAAAGTCCGCCACATTAGGAATAAAACCGATCCTGGGTGCCAACTTGTCTCACGACGAAACCTCTGAATACACTAAGCAAATAATAAGTGAGTCAACTAGCTCGTTATTTAGCGGATTAAGCGAATCATTAAAGCACAATACTAAGGTTATGATTATCATTGATGATATAACAGATCAATTTGACAGTCCCGGCACTAAAGATGTGCGAGCATCAATGGACCAAATTAAATACGTCTTACATCAATTACATAATTTTAATACTAAATTTAATGACGATAACATAGATCTAACATTTGTATGTACGATACGTAACGACCTTTGGGAGTATATTTTAGGCTCAAATGAAAATAAACTAATACATAATTGCTTGTGGCTTGAATGGAATGAAAAAAGTTTTTGTGAAATGCTAATCAAAAGATTGCCGCATTTTGCAAATAACTTGGAGGATGCTCTATTAGATCCATTCAAAAGTATTAAGGACGTGTTTCCAGATGAAGTATTCGACGAGGTGATGAATATCAAAGGAGTCAGTTCGGAAGAAATCAAGCAGTATAGAACAAAATTTTATGCTTATGTACAACTAATATCTTTTAATAGGCCCCGAGATTTTCTAAGATTATGTCATGCTATGAAAACACGACTCAGCGAGGTTAAGCCCATCGAATTTAAGCACATCAAAGCCTCGGAGATTGAATATACGGAGTATTTTTATAACGAACTGAAAGATGAACTTAATATATTTGCAAAAATATTAAACATTGATATCATTTCATTAATGACTTTGATGGCTAAACTTGCAACCAAAAGCAAACTATCCTATCAAGAGCTAAAGGCAATGCTCTCTGTATTTATAAAAGCAAGTCACTCTAGTACAACTAAGTTTATTACAGACATATGGAACTATTCACTGATTGGCATTATTTCAAATAGTAATAAAGATTACGCCCATTTTAAGCACAATCAGGGTAGAAATAGCGGATACAACTTCCCTCAGGAGACTCAAATGAAGGAATATTATTTTCTATTGCATAGGGGCTTGTACTGGAAATATCATCCATTTTTAGACCACGATTTGTAGTGAAAAATGTCATGCTATACTTAGATTTATGATTGGCAATAACCACCTCCTTTGGGAAAATAACACATTCTTAGTAAAGACTCCATTTAACCCACACATTGCGCACTCTGAGGGTCTGCATGTTATTGTTGCGCCTAAGGCGGATATCGTGACCGCATGGGAAGACCCTGAACTCTCAGGTGAAGCATTCAAACTAGCATCAAAAGTTAGCAAAGTGATTAGTGAACTAAACTTAGCCCCATGGCTTAACTTGCAGGCGAATGGTAACTGGGGTTTACTGCCCGGTGCGACACCATTTTTCCATATTCACATCTACGGACGTAACCAAACAAAGACTTGGGGTAAACCTATTGCACTTCCTGAGTTGCCGAAAACTTACAGTAATGAACCTATGCCAGAGCACGACCGCATCCTACTCCGCAAAGCTCTCAAAGAGTGCCTCTAAGAATTCTTGGGGTGTCTAATAGGTCTCGTCGAGCGTATATAAGCATTGACATTTTAACATATTTGTGTTAAAATTAATCCGTTCGCAAAGTGACATTCACCAAGCGCACATTATCAATCCATCCATCATACCGAATACCGAAAGAGGGACATCATGTCCGAAACTAAGGAACTGGTCAAGGTCGACAACCCCGTCACGATCGTGTGGGCGCATGACTTCCAAGCCATTGGCCTTGAACAGCAATTTGATTTCAATCTGCGTCTTCACACCCGCGGCAGCGACTTCACGGTCTACGCCAACACCGGCTACGCCGAGAACACCAAAGACGCCAAGCTCCTCTCGGCGATCATCCGGGCCGTCATGACCATCGACAGCGGCATTGAGCGCATCGATGTGAAGGCCTTCGAACTGAAAATCAATGCCAATCGAGCAAGTGATCCGAAGAACATCGCGAAGCAGCTGCAATACGCTGCTGAGCGGGCTGGCTACGGCGTCACATTCCGTGACGAATCAGGCCGTCACTAGCACTACGATGGCGGGGGAGATAACTTCAAACCCGCCACCTAGCTCGATATGATCGGATGGATTACCCGCTTCCATAACTGTGTAGTTATGCTGATGAGTCCAAAAAGACGAAAAGCGAAATTTCTTACTTAATCAAAATGTCTCCGCAATAAAGACTTTTTGTTATGATAAATACTAATATGAATATTATCGGCACAATCACTGAAGACAGTTTCGAACGAAAGACGACACCTGAAAAATGGGCATCTTATCGCACTAGGCCAGCTGCGCGAGCTATCTTGCTTAACGAACTATCCCAAATCGCATTAATGCATGTATCGAAACATCATTACTACAAATTACCAGGTGGTGGCATAGACGAAGGTGAAAGTGCACGGGATGCGTTAGTTCGAGAACTTACCGAAGAAGTAGGGACTCAAGCAATTGATATTATTGCAGAAATCGGTCAAGTTGATGAATATCGCGACCAGTGGGAGATGAAGTCAACCCATTACGGCTTCGTTGCAAAAGTAATCGGTGAACTCAATAGTCCCGAAAGAACCGAAAAAGAAATCAATCACGGATATGAAACGGTCTGGGCGACAAACATTGATGAGGCGATCAGGTTGGTACAGTCTGGCAAGCCAGTCGAATACGGACAAGACTTTGAGAAGCAGCGGGAATTAACCTTCTTGGAGAATGCTAAAAGCTCTAAACTCGTCCACTAGAGCCTAATTAAGATCGTTGAGCTAGGTATGCGTCAAGAATCAATCTGTGCGCCTGCGGCAATTCTATCTGCTTAACTTCACCTACAGCCAGCCATTTATATGACTCATGCTCCCAACTTAGCTTTACCTCATCATCATCGGCGTGCGCAACGTAACCGATCATGACGTATTCGCCGCCATTTGTATGTCCGTGCGATGTCGATAGTATTTGTATATTATCAATAGACAGACCCGTTTCTTCTAGCGACTCTCGTATCGCAGCATCACGAGGGTCTTCGCCCTTATCCACACCGCCGCCCGCAAAATCCCATCCATGCGCTCGCGGAGTTTTATCTGATCGCTGCAGAAGAAGAATTTTATTATCGTCATTAATAATAATGACTTTTACGCAAAGCAAGAAATAATTATGAACTGGGACGTAATTGGGATCGTACTGACTCATTAATAATAATTGTATACCTAACAAGTCAAAGTTTCGAAGTTCATCCAACAGAATGGCGATAGATGAATGATCTCTCGAAATCCTTTTGTTTGATATGATAATACTAATGCCATTGCTTACATTCATCCTACAGATAGTCATCTACAGCGTTTTACCTTTACTCGGAGTTTTATTTCTGGGATGGGACTGGAAGCAAATCCTTATTCTTTTTTGGCTTGAAAACATCACAGTAGGCTTGATGGCTATTGTTGCTATGGCACGCACCAACGATGCCTTGGCGGGCACCGTTTCACTAAATAAAGCTTCCAGAATACGCCTAAATGGTGCTGCCGCCAAGGTTACTGGCATAGCATTTTTTGTTTTACATTATGGAATGTTTACATTCATCGACGGTATCTTCGTATTTGCGTTAACGTCAGGCGTGCTTATGACACTGAATTTATCACATGCTGAATTACCGATTGGTATTTTAGCATTACTAGGCATGTGGGCAACTGCGAGCGTCGTAAAGATAGCTGCTGCTTTCATCCAGCCCGCCCCGACGAATCCTATTGAGCAGCAAATGTTCAATCCATACAAGCGCATCATCCCCCTACATATTGCGATAGTACTTGGTGCATTCGCCATGATACTACTCGGTCTACCTTCGATTGCGGTCATTGTATTAATTGTCATAAAATTAATTTTCGACATTAAGAACTATGGATCAGAGTTAGTTACACAAAATTCAATCCAAGTTTAAAATCTTAAAGCTTGCCAGCTGGCGGCTAAGCATATACATATTGACATTATGCGATATTTGTGATAAAATGTTACTACTTTGCGAAGCGTAAGCCACAAAGTACATTTACAATTATCTGTTGCAAGCAGTGGACGGAAGTAGGGTTATAACTTCTATAACTCTTCTTCCATCCACTGCAATGTATTCATAGTTCCAGATGACCCACCTACAAAAAGGAAACCAAATGTGCACGAAAGATACTGAAGGTAAGCTTGTATTCTGCGAGGAGCCTGTCTACGCCACACAAGGCGGGGGATATGCAACTCGAGAAGACGGAAAAAATGTCTGGCATTCGGATATTCCAGATTTCATGATCAACGAAGGAGCGCAACTTGGCGATGAGATTCCAGAAGAATGGAGTTTTGTCGCCGTCAACCCTGCAGCACACCGTGAATCTGACGTGGAAGACGGTTTGCTGACCGTGGAAACTGAATACTACTGGGACTAAGTCCCTGTAACAGAGAATTGCACCCAGGAGGGCGCGAGTAGACTAGTCGCTCATGGCGACCATAGTTTACTCGCTCCTCCTGCAGTTCCCTAAATATATTTATTGATAAGTATGTTTAGTGAACCGACAAGAATAGACTGGTATTCAAGCCTTATCCACTATGCCCATACCTATAGCAATGCTATACTAATACTGCTTATGCTACGAGATAAACACCACCAAAATGGCTTTACTATCGTTGAACTTCTCGTCGTTATTGTCGTCATCGCTATTCTCGCCGCGATTACTATCGTCGCTTATAACGGCATTCAGACTCGTGCCCAAATATCTACAATTCAATCAGATCTATCGGCCGCAACCAAAAAAACTGAACTGTTTAAGATCAATAGCACTTCTTTGTCATATCCTATTAGCATGGCGGAACTTCAGACAGCAGATCTAAGTTTTAGTAAAGCAAACTATACATGGGTACTTTATTGCACAGATACAACCAGCTACGTCCTGGCGGCACGCATGATTAATACAACCCGCTGGTGGGTGACAGGCAATGCTAGCGGTGTCGCAGCCGAATCGACAGTGCCCGGCACGAGCGGCAGCAGCGCAACAACCTGCACCAACCTCGGCTATCCCTCAACGACTTATGCTGGCTGGATCAAGAGTAATTCCGGCTGGAGCCTTTAAAGATATTTTGCCTTGTCTAAGGATGTCATCTATTGACTTTTTTAGTTTATTATGATATTATTTTACATAGTATTGTACCTTCAATCTTAGGATTAAATCATGAACGAAGTTCCATGGGCATCATTCTCGTTCTACTACTGGATCGTGCTTGCAGGATTTCCTTTGACACTCTTTGTAGGACTGAAAAAGCTCATTAAACCAAATGACTCGGTCGTCGCACGACCGATGGGTCTCTTGATCGTCTTTGGTTCAACCTATCCGCTCTCACTAGGCCTGAAAGGCCTGGTGATTGGCCCTGATTGGATCAGGTGGCATCTGGGAGACTTTGGTTTCCAATTCTTCCTCTTCCTGGCCATTATCACGGTCATGAGAACGTCAATGCACCTGAACATAGGTGTCAATGGAATGGTGCTTGAACACCGAGAAAGACTCCTGCGTTTTGGAATTTCGCATTACCGGAAAGCTTTCATTATTGGGCTTTGCATGAGCGTAGCATACGAGTTGTTTACAGGATTTGCATATGCACGATCAGGTGTTGCAAACCCGCTTGGGGCAGGAAGCTTTGACTGGTTCGATGTCGTAGTCTACGCACTCGGAGCAGCTACTGGACTTGCTGTTATCGAGTGGATGAAACGACTCGCAAAAGCTGAAGTTTCAAACATCCACGAACTACAAGCATTGGAACTTACCAAACGACCCGCCGCAAGGCAGGCCCAGCCCAAGAGCTACCCAAAAAGGAAGCGGCACGGCAAACTTGCAGCGAGAGGAAAGTGAATTAATCCTACGTTAGAAAGAAGGTGATACTGGCGTCCGTAATGGGCGCCAATTTCATTGTGCAGCAGTTGACTACTCGCTATATTCTAAAAGCATGTTATAATATAATTAATGAAACGTTTTTTGAGGATTATTCGTAGTGCACGAAAGTACATTTTTGATGTACGCGCATTGTATGCATTGGTTGGACTTGTTATCTCGTTATTCGCGCATGAACTCGTCCATATCGTGATACACTTTGGCGACATAGACGCAGTTCACCTCCTTCCTGATCCTGCAACAATTGTTGCTATTACCGTGGGTGCCGCCTCTGACTATGACATGAACTCTGAAGAGCTTGTGGCATACGCAGTCAGTGGGCTCGTACAGCTGATAACCATCATTGATGTTTTTGCGATACATGACAGCTATGATAGAAAAACTATCGAAAAATCTGTCTTTAAAAACCTCGACAATTTATCGACCAGCGACAGTAAGCTTTTGCTCCAAATTATCTCGAAATAAAACCCATATCTTTTGGCCTATGTAGAAGGTGTATACTATGAGTAAACGTAGCGTATGAAAAAGATAACAAACAAACAACGGTTGCAGCAGCTCAGGACAAAACAGTCACTACTTTTACTCAGCGTGATTTTAGCCGTATGTTTAGTGGCGGCGTATGGAATTATTAAAATGATGGCGCCCGCACAGCCCCAACGACTCGTAAGATTTTATGACCGAGGCATCGAGCAATCCATCCTGACAACCGCCAGTACAGTGCAGGGTGCTTTGATAGCTGCAGCAATTGAAGTTGATCCGCACGATATTGTAGAGCCCACGGCCGACACGCCTCTAACTGAATCATATGTTGATATTATTATCTATCGATCTCGGCCCGTTGCCGTGATTGATGGTGCGATACGCCAAACGATTATGACCTCCTCACAGTCGCCGAACAGCATGTTAAAAGAGGCTGGATTAAGTGAACTTGGACCTAAGGACAAAACGACGTTCAAGCAAAGTGATTTGGTGATGGGTGGTGCCCGGATAGACCTGGTAGTATCACGTGCTGAAATAGAAAAACCAGCTCCAATTGTCTTTCAGCCAAAACCAAACGCACTAACAAGCTCAAAGGGCGCCCATGTCTATGTCGACAAGGACGGTGTTGCTCATCGTGAAACATACTATGACCTACTAATGAATGTAGTCATACGTAGCTGCGGCGTAACAAATACATATAGCATTCGTCCCGATGGCGCAAAAGTTGACCAAGATGGCTATATCCTTGTAGCAGCAAATTTGGCCGCATATCCGCGATGTACAGTTGTTGATACCAGCATGGGCCCAGGTAAAGTCTACGACACAGGCGGCTTTGCAGTGCGACATCCGTACGGATTCGACCTGGCGACCGACTGGTCGAACAATGACG
Organism: Saccharimonadales bacterium (SeqCode); assembly: GCA_036382575.1. GTDB lineage: Bacteria > Patescibacteriota > Saccharimonadia > Saccharimonadales > Saccharimonadaceae > UBA6022. Next base: position 10,378 of record DASVHL010000003.1, read on the forward strand.
GCAGGTAGTACAAAAGAAAACAAGCCCGTGTGCGACACCAATGAAGGTATCGAACACGGGCTTGTTCGTTGCGCGGATTAGCTAGCCGACTGAGACTGACTCGGTGGCAGACAGCTCCTGAGCTTCGGCCTTGGCTTGGGCTTTCTTGTATTTTTGCGAGCTCCACACGGAAGCAGCAATGAAGATAACACCAATCAAACCGATCAGCCATTCCGGA
>DASVHL010000004.1:0-14317 GCA_036382575.1 Saccharimonadales bacterium (SeqCode)
GGGAGAGCGCGCAGCCACAAGGCCATCGTTCCCATCAACCATCCAATCTACCTGATACCCAGCTTTGTGAAGGCTACGAACATACATCTCGCCGATAAAACGGTCATCTTCGATACATAGAATTGTTTTGATTGCCATAAGTTATCCTCTAAACATCGCGTGGTTTTTGATCCAGCTGCCATCGCCGCGGTCGATGAGGCTTTCATTGCTATTATTACCTGCCTGCAGCTTATCAGCAACAGTACTATAGATCGGTAAGCTAAATGTAAAGGTCGAACCTTCACCTTCGGCACTGCGGACGCCAATCTTCCCGCCGTGTGATTCCACAATTGCCTTGCTGATATACAGGCCAATGCCAGTACCTGAGACTGTTTCGCGTGAGCGGTGTGAGCGGTAGAATTTGTGAAACAGATTGCTGACGACGTTGCCTGGCATGCCGATGCCGTGATCTTCGACTGAACAGCTAACAAAATCGCCCTCTACTTTGGCGGTGACGTTAACCGCCCCACCTTCATTACTGTATTTCAAGGCGTTATCGATGAGGTTGCCCAGTACCTCACTGACGCTGGCATTGTCGGCGGCAATAGTTGGCAAGTCCTCTGGCAGATGGACTGATAGTACGCGGCCTTGTGAACTGGCGCGAAGTTCCATGTCATCTTTGATCGAATCGTAAATACTAGCTAAGGAATCTTCGACTAGATGAACTTTAAGGTGGCGACGGTCGTAGCGTGAAGCGTTCAAGATGTTATTGATATAGCCACTGAGGCGGTTGGCGGATACAACGAGACGCTTGAGGAGTTCTTTTTGGTCGTCATCCATCTGGCCACTGACTTCGTCGCTAAAGACATCAAGGTAGCCACGGATAACAGTAATTGGACCGCGAAGCTCATGAGCGGCGAAAGCGATGAAGTCCAGGTCATCGTCATCGGGTTGGTAGTCGGTGGTGCGATCAAATAAGCTAACGACAACTTCAGCACTACTGCCTTTTTGGTACGACGCGGTAATGTCATAAATTTTGCGACCTTCCTCACCTGCAATTTTGTTTGGAATACGTTTCCAGGTGTGTTCGCTATGAACTGCATGCTGTTCACAATCTTTCATCCAGGCTTCAAGGTCGAATTCATCATCAAAGACTAAATCGAGGCCTATCTTGCCTGTCGGATCGGTATGGACTGGGGCGATTGGATTGGCGTAGACAATTTGGCGGTAGGCATCGAGGACAACAAAGCCAACTGCCGTGTTGTCGAGCGCGGTTCCAAGAGCTTGAACGGGTGCTTGACCTTCTGCGTCGGGCTTCTTCTCGGCACTATCACCAACGGCTAATTTGTACACAAGTTGCAACAAAGGTTTGAAACCATCACGTTCGAAATGGCGCGCATTTGGATTTGGTGGTGTGACAACAGTTGGTTCACCTGAAACATGAGTAAGAGCACTCGTCAGGTCCTTTAGCGGCAACATTAACTGCAAGAACAGCATTAGGTTGACACCAGTTGTTGACGCCAGGATTGCGATCATAATGATCCAAAATGAAATTGTGTTTGCAGACGCGACTTCGGCCGCTACGAGTGCCCAGCCGATAACGATCGTAACCGCCAACTGCATGAGGATCGTGAGCCAGATTGATCGTTTTAGAAAACGCGGCCAATAATCACGTACCATTGTTGGCCGTGGTGTTTGAGACGGTTCTATTACTGCCATGTGACGCTCCCTCCACTAGTTGGAATAGCTGTGATCCAAGTTTGTCCACGCACAAGCGGGACATCCTTGCCACTAGTATCGGTAAATTTAATTTGGCTGGCACGATCAGCTTTGGTCCAAGTGACTGTTTGGGCAATACCATTTTGAAAGATAACTGCCTCACCACTACCGGTAGTAGTAATACTTTCGCGGTAGCCGTCTTCCATAATTTTTGTCATATTCACTTTCATGACGACAACAGATGATGGTGCAATCTGGCCATCTTCACGGTCAAGGTGTGGCGCACCGGCTTGTGATCGTATGTAGGTATTGCTGGCCGCATCATATGCATATGAACTGTTGTAGAGTGGGCCGCTGATAACGACAGAAATGTTGGTTGCGTCAGGCGCACTACTTGCCTTTCCATCAACACGCGTAAAGCCAGTGAAGGTTGATTCATTGTATCCTTTACTTGCATTTAGCGCGTCAAGTCGTTCGAAACTTGTGTAGACATTGTGTGGTGCATAGCGATCGGTTGCACGCCAGTAGCTGCCACTATTAAAGAACTGGTCAATATCCCTGTAATTACCGTTGCGTACTTCGGCAAGAGCAGCTGCGCTGCCTCCAACATGGGCTACGCTGGCGTTGAATGCTGCTAGCCAGTCGACATAATACATGCGAACGCTACGGACCGGCCCAATTAACTGCGGTTTGTCCTGCTGGTGAAGAGTGAGAAAGCGCGTAATACCACCTTCGGCCACGGCTTCAAAAACAACGCCAGCTTGCTTGAGGCCTGACTGTGGGCGGGCGTCGGGACTGTTTTCGATCATGATTGCCGTGACGGCTTGTTTGGTGGCGGCTTCGGTATCGACAAGACTACCAGTAAGTGGTGAGTAATATTTGATAGCTTCGACAGGTTTTTGAGTCACTTTAGTTGTTGGAGCCTTGGTGGTTGGCTTCGGCTGCTGTAACAAGATTGCTGCAGTTACTCCCCCACTGATTAAAATAATGGCAATACTGCCTATAATAATTGAGAGACGTTTATGTCCGGCAATCCAGGTTTTGCAGCGTATTAATATTGAAGGTTTTTTGGTTTCTGGCATCATACTAATGGTTATTATAGCAGATGAAAGTGCTAGGTCGAGGTGTTTGTTGGGGTCAAAAATAACTAGGCGTTAACGCTGGTGATGGCCCGTTCGAGACGTGTCAGGACAGTTTGTTTGCCGAGTGTTGCAAGGGTATCGTTAAGGGCTGGACTGAACGGTGCCCAGCTGACGGCAAGACGAATCATACTAAATAGTACTCCAGGTTTTTCACCAGTCGTCATGAGAAGGCCGTTAAGGGTTTCCTGGATGCTGTCTGCGTCAAACGCACTCGCCTCTAAGGCATCGGCGGCAACACCAAGGAGACCGGCGAGGTTTTCGCGCGTATGTTTCTTAAGTGGCTTCATGTCATCGGCCATAGTCCAGTTTGGGGTCGGCTCTTCAAAGAAGTAGCTTGTCAGAAGTGGAAGGTCAGCTAAGGTTTTGAGGCGATCTTGAACGAGTTTCAAAAGTGTTCGTTTGTAATCGGTGGTCGCTGTACTGGCGCTGGTTGGCCAAAAATCTGCAACACGCTCGCTGAGGTCGTCAAGGCTAAGGCGGCGAATCCATTGGCCATTTAGCCACAATAGGCGCTGTTCGTCGAATCGAGCACCACTACGCTGGACGCGACTGAGGCTGAATTTTTCAATCAATTCCTGACGGCTAAAGATTTCTTGTTCGGTGCCGTCGTTCCAGCCCATACTGGCGATAAAGTTAACCAAGGCTTCTGGCGTGTAGCCATCTTTGAGATAATCAAGTACATCTTTTGCACCATCACGCTTGCCTAGCTTTTTATTACCCGATTCGGCCATGATATGCGGCATCGTGGCAAAGATTGGCCGCTCTAGACCGAGTGCTTCATAAAGATTGAGATAGTTTGGTTGGCTTGAAATGAATTCTTGACCGCGAATAATATGCGTGATGTGCATTTCTGCGTCATCAACAATGTGGGCAAAATTGTAGGTCGGGAAACCATCAGATTTAATAAGGATAAAGTCATCGATAACCTCTGGTCCGGTGTGAAGATCGCCCATAACTTCGTCGTGCCATGAGTACTCTTTTGGGTCAGATTTGAAACGGAGTGGTGTTGTGCCGTCCCATTCAGAAGGGTTTTCTGGGCGGTGATGACGATACAAGAAGGCTTTTTTCTCTGCTTTGGCGGTATCGCGAAAGGCTTGAATTTCGTCGGCAGTATAGGGATCGGCGTAGGCGCGCCCATTATCGATAAGTTTTTGTGCCCACTGTTTGTAAATAGCTAAACGATCACTTTGGCGGTATGGGCCGTATGGACCGTCGACGTCTGGTCCTTCGTCGTAATCCATACCAAGAGCACGCAAGCTGGTCATTAGGTGTTCAGCTGAACCTTCAACTTCCCTTTTTTGGTCAGTATCTTCTAGGCGAAGAATAAATTGTCCATTTGACTGGCGCGCAAGAAGCCACGCGAATAGTGCGGTGCGGACGCCACCAACATGTAAAAAGCCGGTTGGACTAGGGGCAAAACGGGTACGAACGGGAGATGGTGTAGATGACATATTGCCCTCTATTATAACAGATAAGACTTCCAACCTCTAGGCGTTACATGCTGGTAGCGAGGTCAAGAATCTGCTCGCTTGAAAGTGGTGCGTTGCCTTCGATTGTGTAGCGGATGCCGTCATTGACCCATGCAGCGTTGTTGTTAAAGACGTAGATAGTGATACCGTGTTCGCTGTGCGGAATGTAGCCACCGTGTGAGGCAGGCTCAACGTAGTTAGCAAGCAAAGCGCTTGAATCCCAGCTGCTCTTCTCTTGTTTAACGGTGAAGCCTTGTGAGCTGCCGTTTGCAAGGTACTGAATGCCAACTTGACCATCGGTGTAGGCTACTTTATTAACACGGTAGCCATCAGGGCGATATCCAGGATAGGTTGCATCAAAGCCGGCTTGGGCTGCAGCAACACGAACTGATAGGTTTGGCATGTTGAGATACGTAAAGTAACCAGCGAGCATAATTAACGCGAGGCTAGCCGAGGCAATACTAAGGTGGCGTGAGTGGTTGCGTGGCTGCTTGACGCGTTTTACCTTGGCGTTGTGGCGAGGTGCCTTGTCGAGCGCTTCGGCGATAACTTCTTTTTTAATAATGTGTGAAGGCTTAACAGCAGGTTTTGGTGCAACCGCTGCGGTCGCTGTTTGTTTGGCAGCCTGAATCTTATTATGTGCAGTAACGGCAAGTGGGTGCGCCACTGGTCCGATATCCATATGACGAGATGGTTTAGCGGCTGATTTAATACCAGCTGGATGTGGTGCGAAGCGAGTAATAGATGGGCTTTTTTGTACAACAGGGCGAGCTACTTGATGCGCTTTGGTTGGAGCGGCCTTTTTTACAGTGGCGCGGTGGAGCGTGGTAGATTTTTGGGTAGTATGATGGACGTGTTGAGAATGTTGTGAATCATTTGTTGTGAAATGTGTTGCCGCCGTAGGTGCTTTTTTGATCGGCATGCCAGTCAGAACGTCATAAATAACGCCGTTTATGGTGACTGTTTGCTTACTCATGCTGATTTCTCCCCTATTTATGTATTGCAGTGTGGTCATCTACCCCATGTCCACGCCTGTTGCCGCTTTGTTATTTAATATAGTAGTGAAATAGTGGTGATTATGCAAGCGTTTATCGTGAGAGTTGGTATAATAGATTTATAATGTATCGACCACCTTCTAAACGTGTCCAAATTATTCAACGAGTCGCTATTTATACGACAATGTCGGTCGCCGTCACTACCCTTGTCGCTGTGCTCGTCTTTTTTATGTTAGGCTACCAAATCAACCGCGCTGATGGTCGGATTGAACAAGGTGGTTTGGTGCAGTTTGATAGTCGTCCAAGCGGCGCCGATATTATGATCGATGGTAAGAACCTTGGGTCGCGCACTGCCTCGCGCAAAACGATGACTTCCGGTCAGCACTTTATTACGATGCAACGTACTGGCTATGAAACCTGGCAGAAATCAGTCGATGTTGTGCCTGGTTCGGTCCTGTGGCTGACATATGCGCGCATGATCCCACAAGAGTTGGCGCCGGCAACCGTTAGTAGCTTTACATCCTTAGCTGGAACTTTGGTGTCGCCAAATAGTGAAGCTATGGCAATCAAGGAAGACGCATCGACGCCAACGATTCAACTGGCTGATTTGAGGAACGATGAGGTCAAGCTGACAAAGCTTGATATTCCGGCAGATAGTTATACTGCGCCCGCAGCGGACAAGACGGAGACGTTTAGTTTAGAAAAATGGAATTCATCAAGTCGTTATCTATTAGTGAAACACATCTATGATGATTCAAAGATCGAGTGGCTGGTTGTTGATACGGATAATGCCGCACAGACCAAGAATATTACGACACTTTTAGGTGTTGAAGCGTCACAGATTATCTTTAGTCCAAATAACGGCGCGCATGTCTATGCCTTGGTTGACGGTGCTATTCGCAAGATTGATCTAGGCGCCGTGACCCTTTCTGGTCCTCTCGTGTCGAATGTGGCAGAGTTCTCGATTTACAATAATGATACGGTTTTGTATGACACACGACCAGATGCTTCAACTGGGATGCGTAGTGTCGGCTATCTAGACGAAGGCGCTAACAAGGCTCGCATACTACGTTCTTACAATGACGACGGCACATTGCCTGTTCACCTGGCAGTCGGTAAATATTTTGACGATCATTTTGTTGCAATTAGTTATGGTCACATGGTTGAAGTCATGAAGGGATCATTATCAAAGAGTGACGCTTCAACTGCAAGCGCTTTTACGTCAGTGGCAACTATTGCCCTATCGAGCGATGTGCAGTTTTTGTCGATTGTGACGAATGGCCGCTTTGTTATTGCGCAAGAGGCTGGATCGTATACCGTTCATGATATTGAATTAAAGAAGACTACGACAACTGCCCTTGCCGGTGATGCACCGGCTGCTCCAACTGAGCTTCGTTGGCTCGATCCGTATACTGTCTGGAGTGACCGCTCTGGTAAAATCCGCTTGTATGAATTTGATGGTGCGAACCAACACGATATCATGCCTGTTGCGGCTGGCTTTAGCGCAACCTATAGCCCTAACGGCAAGTACCTGTACGGCATTTCGCAGTCAGCAGATAGTAAATATCATCTGACTCGCGTCAGAATGATACTTCCTTAATACAAATGTAGTTTTACTACTGGCCAAAGATTCGCTGCAAGAATGTCGGTGAGTTACCTGGGATACTTGCAGGCTCACTCGATGTGGTAGTTGTTTCGGGTGCTGCCTGGGCAACGGAAGGACTTGGACTCACCTGTTCTGCGGTAACGAGTAATCGGTTGAGCGATGTCCCAAGTGGCGTACAGGTAATCAGTGTTAAGACTGGTTTGTCGGTTGGGTAGACTAGCTTCGATACTTCCGTTGGCGTCACGACTTCTTTTTTAGTGACGGTGTAGGTGTAACGCACGCCGTTGTAGTTAACGTAGATGGTGTCGCTTTTATTAAGGCGATCTAGTTGCGCAAAGATAAATTTATAACTACCCGGATCGATAATGTCGTTGCTGGAGTGTCCCGATAGGACCGTGTTGCCGATTTGGCCCGGTTTGCTATTCGCGCCTGGAATACCAAAGTACGCCACACCCTGCTCCATGGCTTTCATCTGCGCATCATAATCTGGCGTGACGTCGTAGATAACTGGCACATCAATGTTGATCTTTGGAATGATTAGCTTTGGTTCGGAGCTGACGGCATTAGTACTGAGCGGATCAACGATTATGTTGGCAGGATCGATATTTCCCGGGCTAATATAGGCCTCAACATTGGCAAATAGTACACGGTTATACTGGAGAAATAGGAAAAGGAGCATGACACTACAGGCGGCGGCGATCGGGACGAAATGACGGCTTTTACGAACTTTTTTGGCTGATTCCGTAACTTTGGCGCGGAGTTTGCTACGTAGATCGTACATGGCTTCATCACGACTAAATTCATGGGGTGCATCGTTTGGATGAGACTTTTCGTGTGACGTTGCATTAGATGCCGGAGTCCGGGCAGTGAGCTCTTGGTGGACGCGATTTACTTCGCCGACATAGTACCGTTCATAGTACTGTTGGTAATAATCTTGCCAGGCACTATGGTATTTCTTCCACTGTTCAGCCTGTATTTCGGCAGGATTAACCTGTGTACGGTCATAAGGGTTCGTGTCGGCTAGTTCAGTCTGCTGAAGAGTATTGCCGATGTTTCGTGTAGTTGTCGATTGTGTCGGACGTTCAGCTGAAGAATCGTAGATTGTATCAATTTGACTTCGCACGATATTTGCGGCGGCGCTTTGGGTGTTTGCAGTGCGGACATTTGGTGGAGTGGTATGAATATACGATCGCTGTGGTATCAGCGGCGTGCCCATTCGCCGGTCATCGTTTTCATCTGGTTTCATCTATAGATTCCTATTTAAATCTATTGTACAATACATTGGTAGCATCTACTACTTCCATGTGCCGCGATGGTGGAATCGGTAGACACGCTAGACTCAAAATCTGGTGAGCATTAGCTCGTGCCGGTTCAAGTCCGGCTCGCGGTACCAATATAAATAACTGTCCCATAGGACGGTTTTTTATTTTTATTGGGCCTGTTGTCGGATTTATTGCGCACAACTGTCGACACTGATATCATAAACACTATGATAGTTCATATGCTTAAGGGTCGTCGGCGACAGGTTACGTCTGGCTTTGCCCTGCCCGCGGTGTTAGTTGCCTCTGTTGTGATGCTGATTGTGCTACTTTCGTCAGTCTCGGCGACTAGCAGCGTGCGAGTGGCATTAGATGAACAGTACTATAATAAATTAGCCCAAGAAGCGGCCGAAGCTGGACAAGCGCGTGCCGAGGCGTGTCTAAAGGCCAATAACTATGTGGCAACCTGGACTGATGCGGCAAAACTCCGCCCCGATACAACTTGTACCGGTTCAACAATTGCCGGAGGTAATAAATATATTGCCCAGTATGGTAATGTGCGTACAACATTCGAAGTATCAGCGCCAGTGACAGGCACCTCTAGTTCGGCAAAAGTTAATGTCGTTGGCATCACTGAATTAACACGTCAATCCAACAGCGCGAGCGTGTCGCAGACATTCTCTCAAACGCTTGTCCGTACTAGTAGTTATAATGACATGCCGCAAATCGCCAGCGGTGCTGGATGGAAAGCGGGCGGTCACAATGGCTATATGTTGGCAACTAATGGAACACTCTATGCATGGGGTGATAACAGTGGCAATCAAATTGGCGACTCGTCCTTAGGCAGTACTCTTTCCACACCAGTCAAAGTTGCGTTACCTGCTGGCGTAACGAAAGTTAAGAAAGTCTTTAACTCGGGACAGGGTGCCTCAATCCTGTGTATTTTAGGTAGTGATGATCAGGCGTATTGTCGTGGTATCGGTGGCCTTGGCGGAACGACGTGGACACGATTTGGTATTGATCCTGCCCGTAAAGTAATCGACATGGTTGTTAATGGGTTTGGATCAGATAACGCCTGTATTATTAATGATCTGCGCGAAGCATGGTGTGCTGGTGTGAACGACTTTGGTCAGTTAGGTCGTGCCGTAACTACTCCGCCAACCAATCAGGCAACTGTGCCTATGTCCTCACCAACTAAATTCCGTCTTGATTTGGCTAATCCTGCCCCCCCAGCTGGCACGACGTTGCCACTGCAGGTTATGAAAATTGAGATGAAAGATTGGCTAACCTGTGTTATCGCCTCGGATTTGCGTCCGTACTGCGCTGGGGTAAATAGTGAAGGTCAATTGGGTCGGAATACGACCACATACGACACCGCGGGTGGACGCGCGACGCCAGGTCGTGCGTTGATGCCTGGCGATGTTGGCGTGATAGATATCAAACTTCCATACCACGGTAGTTTCGACGGTGTATTTTACCTAGGATATGATAAATCTGTCTATCATAGCGGTCATAACGGCGCGGGCACCTCGAATACCGGCAATACATCAGGCAATATCACGGATCTATGGGAGCTTCCTCGAAAGATTACAACCGCTGGTATAGCCTACGGTGCAATATTTAGTGTTGGTGTTGAGGGCGACAACAAACACACAATGTGTATGATCCGTGAAGATCCGACTGACGGATTAGTATGGTGTATTGGCGATAATACTTATGGACAGATAGGTAGCGGTGGTGCATGTGGAGGCATTAAGGGTTACTGGGAAACCTTCAATCTTCCTGCGGGCGAAAAAGGTAAAGCTGTCCTAAACCCAGAAGCAGGTTACCAAATGAATTCCGTCATGGTAATTACAACGAGCGGAAAAGTGTATGCGGCTGGTGATAATACCTATGGAAAACTCGGTACGGGCTCGGCATATGCGGCGTGTAACAGTACACCAAAACAGGTTTTGATGCCGTTCCGACCTGGTAGCGCAACCCAACGTGTTCAGGCTGTTGCTCTTGCAAACGGTGATGAATATACCGCCTTTATTCTAGGCGATGATGGTCGAGTCTATTCGATGGGTCGTAATAATCAAGGCCAGCTTGGTGATGGCACAACGACAAACCGCAACGCTCCAGTTGAAGCGAAGATTCCGCGCCAAGCAATTATTTACTAGGAATTACTAGACGATGCGATGCTGGCTGTCGCTGCTATAAGTACCGAGCCTCGGTTCCATAGCCAATAACTAGCGGCTTTCGTGGCAACGCTTCCGCGCCATATAGCCATTGGATTCTCCCAAGGTGTAGTTGTGATGTCACCGTTATGGGCAATGATGATATATTCCTTGTGCAAGACCATGATACTCACTGGATACGTAACTGTAAATTTATGAAGTGCTTCAACAAGTTGCGCCAGCTGCATGCTGAATGTCAAAACTTTTGGATAATAGACACTTTGGAATAATTTCTGTAGTTGGGCGAATGACATTACAAGTAGTGTATCGGGTCGATCCACGATTGTTTGTGCACTATTTTTGATGAGATCGATTGCATCGCGAGTAAGTGTTAATGGCCCAGTGTAATCTTTTAGAAAATCTTCGTAGAGGATTGCTGTTTCGCTATTGCGACCAGCGTCACCAACGAGCAAAACACCACTTGCCCACTCGCTAATCGCGAGCATGTCGGTGTGCGCTCCACGAGCTAAACTTCCTGATGGGTTCGTTGCCCCAAAGATAACGTCAGTCATTGTTGTTGGGATAGTTTTTCGTAGAACATCAGGTAGCAGTACGCGTACCTCACCCACCCCGCTGGTATTCGCAGCACCATATGCTTCGCCTACGCCAGCAAATCCAAGCTTGTTACCGCCGATAATACCTAAACGACCCGCCAGACTGCGCTGTTCGGGTTTGTTCCATTCAATATCGGGGTACAGCGGTTTGATAGCTGTCTGCTGTTGCCAGTACGGATAATTCTCGGGCATATCTTTAGTATAAGAGACGTGGCTAGTATTTACTAATGACTAGCTATTGCTGATTTGTTTTTTCGAGGAGGTATTTACCCAGTTCAGGCTCATGAATAAGTTCAAAGCTAGCGTTTTTACGTTCTAAGACAATTTTCCAGCCGTTATCGAGCGCCTTTTCAAGCAGTTCGTGCGTTGGGTTAAAGGCAATCGGATTATCGACAATACCGAGCATTCCGCTGTCGCCGTTGCTGTCACCGACGGCATAACTGCCTTCGAGAGTTAAGTTATGTTCCTTGATCAAGCGTTCGATAATCTTTTCTTTGCCCGTATGAGTCTTGGTGGCGTTACCGGTAAAGTATTCACTGCCTCGCTCCCACTGTTGCCCAACCCACATGTCAAATCCATAGCGACGTGCAAATGGCTCGACGAGTTCATGCTGTGAGCCGCTAATAGCTACAGTGAAGTACCCCTCACTTTTCAATTGCTGCAAGAGATTTCGTGTGTAGATGTAGACGTTCTCGGCTTTCTTTTCAAGAACACGTTTGGCGGCCTCCTCGTAGTCCGAGATGCGTAGTTGTGGCAAATACGAATCAAGTGTATGTACCACGATTTGATCAAATTCCTCAAAGGCATTACCGTGGACACGGTGACGCCACTCGCGGTGTTTTAGTGTTGTCTCCTCGGTTAGTTCAGCCGGGAGAATGCCCATTTTGTATAGCTCGTAAAAGACTTCACGGTATAGTCCACTTCGAAAAAGTGTTCCATCAATATCAAAGGCCGCAAACTTTTGTTTTGTCATGTAGGATATTGTAGCACTCCTACCAAAAAATAAAATGGTAATTGTGTCAGCTTGCTGAGATGGCTAGTTTTATTGGAGCGTAATGCTAACTGGACAGTGGTCTGAACCCATAACACTTGGGTGAATTGCTGCAGCCTGGACCTGATTTTTGATATCAGCTGATGCAAGGAAATAATCGATGCGCCATCCAACATTACGTGCACGAGCGTTCGCCCAGTGAGTCCACCATGTATAGTTGCCGCCTTCTTGATTAAAGATGCGGAACGTATCGACAAACCCTGCTTCGAGTATCTTGTCGAAGCCTTCACGCTCTTCGTTCGTAAAGCCATGTTTGCCAATGTTTGGTTTTGGGTTTGCAAGGTCGAGCTCGGTATGGGCAACGTTTAAATCACCGCAAAATAGTACTGGTTTTTTAGCCTCAAGCCGTTTAACGTGATCCAGGAACGCTGGGTCCCACTGTTTGTGGCGCAATTCCAAACGGGACAAATCACCTTTACTATTAGGTGTGTAAACGGTGACGAGGTAAAAGTTTTCAAACTCAACCGACACAACGCGTCCTTCGTTTGACGGATCGCCGTATGCATCACTGTCTAGTTTGTAGTTTGTGATCAAGTCATCTGGAAGGCCGTACGACACGCTAAGTGGTGGGACTTTTGTCCAAATTGCCGTGCCGGAATAACCAGCTTTCTTGGCTGAATTCCAGTATTTTTCGTACTCAGGGAATTCTAGGTCGAGCTGAGTTTCGTGTGCCTTTGTTTCTTGAAAGCAGATAACATCAGGCTGTTCGTTGGTGATAAATTCGGCAAGTGCGCCTTTTTTGTCGACGGCACGGATGCCGTTTACGTTCCACGAGTAAATCTTCATAGTTTAATTATACCACGGGAGTTAGTTGACGTTGATGTTTAAAGGTGGTATCGTATGGTCAATCCATCTCCCCCGTACTACGAAAAAGGAATAGCAATGACTGTTATCGGAAAGTTGTTTGTGAAGCCAGTTAAAGAAGACGAGGGTCTGGGGATGCTCAGTAAACTCGTACAAGAAGCACTCGCAAAGGATGAGCATGCTCATACGGTGTCGGTCGACAATGACTATTCATTCGGACTGTATCGTGAAGACGTGGTCGCTAGAACGTCGACTGAAAGGCGTACGAATGACGTTGCACATTTCGTAGAGACAGTAACGGTTGTCGCTGGTACGACACTGCATCTTTTCGGATCAAAGTCGAACGGGATTTTTAAGCCCTTGGCGCATCGGATATATTTTAACGTGCTAGACTACAGTCTTTCGATTGATCTGAACGAGGGAGACGTTCATCGGGGTCGATATAATATTCCCAATGACACTCCGCCCCCGCCGATCAAGACGAAGTTTAATCGGTGATACTGAGCAAAATTCTGCCGGATAGCGTTAATTCGCTATCCGGCCTTTCATATCTAAATGTGTTTGACAGCGCGCTGTGTTTCGCGGTCTTGGTCACGGCGCTTTAATGTCTCGCGCTTGTCGTAATTCTTCTTACCTTTACCTAGGGCAATGACAAGTTTGATGTATTTGCCAGTAGTCAGTAGTCGTGTCGGCACAATAGTGAGACCGCTTTTCTTTTTGGCGGCGAGGTCGTCGATTTGTTTACGGCTAGCGAGAAGTTTACGAGGTTCAGTGTCCACGGTGCGGGCGTTTGGGTCACCTTTTTGATGGCCTTTCAGACTAAAGCTGGCGTTATTTAGCCATAGTTCATTGTTTCTAATAGTCACAAACGAGCCTTTTAGCTGGATATGTCCATCACGGGCTGCGCGAACTTCCGGTCCGGTCAGGACGAGTCCCGCAACAACCTCATCACCTAGCTCATAGTCAAAGCGCGCTCGTCGGTTGACGATCGCTTTTGTGGACGAGACTGGTTTTTTCTTTTGTGCCATAACTAGACTTTATTGTACCCTACTCTTGCATCCGTCACCATCTGTTATGGTGTAGATTACTTTTGAATCAGTGACTGAATCGCTTTGCTTAGTATTCGGGCTGATTCTTGCCAGGTAAAGCTTGTGATGTGTGCGCTACCCTGCTGTTTTAATTTTTGATAGGTGTCTGAACGTGACGCGGACAGTACGGCCTGCGCAAACTCATCTGGACTATGAGGGTTAAAATACAATGCACCATGACCCGCCACTTCATGAAAAATCTCAAGGTCACTGACAACTGCTGGCACGCCCAGGCTGAGTGATTCGGCTAACGGCAGACCGTAGCCCTCATCTAAACTGGCGCTGACGAGGAGCGCGTCATTAGCGAGTAGCCGGGCGTATTCTGCATCGCTAACACCATCATGAAAGATAACCGTCGCACCTGACGGCACTAATGTTTCCAAGGCTGCTTGGCGATCGGGTTTAATGCGACTAAGTAGATGGAGTGTATAG
>DASVHL010000005.1:0-2411 GCA_036382575.1 Saccharimonadales bacterium (SeqCode)
CAGGGAGAGCTGCCAGGCTCATTAGCAACCAACCTATTGGTTGATTCAATACGAGTAGTCCAAGCCCCAGGATGATCAACGCAATGGCAATAATCGTAAGGATGCGCAGCCACACACCCGCAACCAGATGTCCAATACGCGCTTTTTGGGCACGAAAACTATGATAATTAAAGTTTAAATTATCCATGGTAGCCATCCAATAGTAAAGAGATACAGTCCGATGAGTGGTAACAACGGCAAGAATGCCCACACAACCAAGGTTGCGCAGCCAATCAAGCTATGTAAAATAATTGCAGCGGTACCGATCACAATCATCGTCGAACGCACCATGGCCCCGATACATCGAGAGATTAATCGATCAAGAAATGCATGAAACTTAACACCCAATGAACCGTTAACATGACCGGCAGAGATCTGACGAAACGGCGAAAATAGCGTTCCCGCTAATAGGTCGATCGAAAAATAGTCGATGGTCGTTGCTAGCCGTTCGCGCAACATCGAAAAGCGATGTCGCCAGCCCGCACCGTACCACCATGAAAGAATGCCGACGATAAACATAATCTTATTGTACTCTACCCCCTGCAGTTACGCTATAACAGCACCGTGCGGGATGTGGGAAAGTGAGTTTTTGCGTCTTTTTGCGAATCGAGTATCGTAACACAAGGTATAATAGAGGTATGTCAAAACCTTATGTCACCTTGCTCGGTAAAGCCGTCCGTACAATAGCTCGTATTCGTGGTGGTGGCTCGGCACTGCCTGGATTGTTCGTCGAAAAAATTGATCCTGATTTTATCCGTCGCACCCTAGCAGAACTTCCTCACGGGACCGTTGTCATCAGTGGCACTAACGGTAAAACAACAACAACAAAAATGGTCGTAGCGTTACTTGAAAGCCAAGGCCTCAAGGTCTTTACTAATCGAACTGGCAGCAATTTTACCCGCGGGGTGGCCGCTGCACTGCTCGGTGAAGTTGATAATAAAGGTAAGTTGGATGCAGATATTGCCGTACTAGAGCTGGACGAAGCACATGCTGTTCACTTCGTAAAAGCCGTACCACCGCGCTATAGCTTACTACTTAATGTGATGCGTGATCAGCTAGATCGTTTTGGTGAGATCGACACAACCGCAAAAATGTTAGACCAAATCGCCAATGCAACAACTGACACCGTCGTTCTGAATCGTGAAGATCCACGCGTTGCTGCTATCGCAAAAAATCTTGATTTGGCAAAGGTACATTACTTTGGTCTATCTGTTGAACTGGCCCACCTATTCCCAAGTGATGACGACATGCGAAGCACCGTCACATCAACAAAACAGCTGCAACGTCCAGAGGCTGGTGTTATTTTGAATAAATTAAAGGATAATCAAGCACAGTTTTTAGTTGAAGGAAAGCCACTCACCACCAGCCTAAAGCTCCATGGTATTTATAATATTTATAATGCAGCAGCGGCACTTGCCTTGGCACGTTGTATTTTGCCAGCCGAGCATGACCGAGATAAGCTCGTAGCCGCTCTGGCAGAAGTTACGCCAGCATTTGGTCGAGGTGAAACCTTAACAGTAAATGGTCAACCTTTTGAACTGGTGCTCGTAAAGAATCCAAGTGGCTTTCGACTGAGCTTGTCATCATTTGATCCTGCCGACTATCAAACAATGATCGCCGTTAACGATAACTACGCCGATGGCCGCGACATGTCATGGCTATGGGATGTCGAGTTCGAGAGCCTCCGTGAGGCAGGAGTCGCCAGCGTCACTGGTGTACGCGCCTACGACATGGCCCTACGTTTGCAGTATGATGAAATCGAAATGGCGCTTGTTGAACCCGATCTTGCATCCGCCCTTCGTCAATTTATTGCAACTAATCCTGATAGCTCAAAGCGCGTCTACTGTACCTACACAGCGATGCTCGCCCTGCGACGTGAACTTGCTAAAATTACTGATGTGGAGCAGATCTCATGACCGATAAAAAACAAATCACCGTTCTACAGTTGTATCCTCGCGATATGAACATTTATGGTGACTGGGGCAATACGCTCGTCCTAAAGCGCCGGTTAGAATGGCATGGTTACGATGCTAACTTACTTGCCTATAACCCCGGTGATACATTTCCTAAAGATGTTGATTTAATCGTTGGCGGTGGAGGCCAAGATTCTGGTCAAGATATTATTCAAAATGACCTACTAAAGATTGCTCCTATCTTGCAAAAACTTGCTGATGATAATGTTCCTATGCTGATGATATGCGGACTATTTCAGTTATTTGGTAAATTCTTTAAAACCCAGGATGGACATGTCATTGAAGGTATCGGGCTGCTCGATATCGAAACCCACGCCGGGCCGGAGCGATTGACGGGTAACATCATTACCGAAAGCGATCAATTCGGAGAGATTATTGGCTATGAAAACCATAGCGGTC
>DASVHL010000006.1:0-6607 GCA_036382575.1 Saccharimonadales bacterium (SeqCode)
CTGTGACAACTAATAGTGTCGCTAACGTTTTCGTTGATATGCGCATGTTGCAAACCCCCTTATAAGCGTTTATTAGCGTCGCTTATGCTTATAGTATAGAACGTGAAAATATGTGAAAAGAAAGTGGCTTTTACAACGTGACGACTACTGCAAGACACCAATGGCGCGGGCCGCTACCAGAACGACAGCAATGACTGACACCAAAGCCTGGACCATCATCAGTAATTTAGCTCGGTGGCTGATCGGTACCGTATCTGCAGATGCAAAATTTGTCACATTAGTTGTTGATAAATACAGGTAATCTGTAAAGCCCGGTAGCCAGTTCAATTTAGCAATATGTTTATGCAGTTGTTGCGGAAAGACAAAATCGCGCTGGTGCTCACTAACGACACGGTGATCTGGGCCACCACCGTCCATCTCCCAATACAAAAGAGCAAACATAAAGATATTCGTAATATAAATTGTCATCGCATTAAATAGCAGGTCATTACCAGCAACGTGATGTTCGCCGCCTGATAATAGCGCTTGGACCAAAAAGATAAGTGAGAATATATTAATAATCGCCACTAGAATAATGAGCGCGAGTGTAATCGTACGACGGATATGCGAGACCCGATGATACCCGTCACTGGTTGCGATCGCAAGTCCAAATAATGCAATTGCTTCGAACAGAATAATGACATATTTGTCATAAGGTAAAAATGAATCATTCGTAAAGTACTGCAAAATCATAATTGCCACAATACCACCCTGCAACTGCCAGATAGGATCATGAGTGCGACGGAATACTTTTCTGATTGCGTGAGGAGTAGGGTTTTTCATTGCCTTAAATAATAGCACATTCCAAGCATCCATCTCTATGCCGCTTGTGGTAAAATAAAGCCACTATGATCGATCGCCTCATCAACAAGAAAGTCCGAATTGCTCTTATCGCCCTCCTCGTAGCCAGCTTTATTGCTGTTGCAATTTGGTACATTAGCGGACTATCGATCGATATCCTTAATCCAAAAGGTGTCGTCGCGACTAAGCAATACAATCTACTTGTTTTCACTACCTTGCTTGGATTTATTGTTGTTATACCTGTGTTTATCATGGCGATCGTTATCGCTTGGCGTTACCGTGAAAATAATCATAAAGCACGCTACACCCCGAACGCCAGTACAAACAAACTAGCCGAAACCATTTGGTGGGGTATTCCTATTGTCCTTATTATTATTCTGTCAGTCGTGACATGGACCAGTACGCACGATCTTGATCCGCATAAACCACTCGTATCGGATGTCCCAGCTGTTAATATCCAAGTCGTTGCACTTGATTGGAAGTGGCTATTCATCTATCCAGACCAAGGCATCGCGACAGTTAACTTCGTACAATTCCCGGTTGATACACCAGTTAATTTCTCAATTACCGCAGATGCTCCGATGAACTCGTTCTGGATGCCTCAGCTGGGGGGCCAGATCTATGCGATGGCCGGTATGACGACGCAACTACATATCATGGCCGATACGCCTGGAGATTACCGTGGAGTATCAGCCAATATTAGCGGCGAAGGTTTTGCTGATATGAAATTCACCGCTAGAGCAAGCTCGCAGGCCGATTTCACTACTTGGCTAAATAAAACTAAAACTACGCCACAACACCTTGATAGTACAGCCTATGATGCACTTCGAAAGCCAACCATCGCCAATCCTATGGCATACTACAGCCATGCCGAACCGGGTCTGTATGATACGATAGTCATGAAATATATGATGCCAAAACATGACACCAGTACTATGGAACACCACGAGGAAATGCACTAATGAATGTGTTAGAAATTCTACTCGGCAAGCTTAATCTTGAGGCTCTTCCACAGGAACCAGTTACTCTCGGTGCAGGCATCGGGATGACACTCGGTGCCCTTGGATTTGTGGCATTCATGACCTATAAAAAACGTTGGACGTGGCTTTGGAAAGAGTGGCTAACCTCACTTGATCCAAAGAAAATTGGGGTTATGTACCTAATCGTTGGTGGCATCATGATGCTTCGTGGTTTTGCTGATGTTATTATGATGCGCCTACAGCAGGCACTTGCCGTTGGCGATTCAACTGGTTTGTTTACTGCAGATACCTTCCAGCAAGTCTTCTCTGCACATGGAACGATCATGATCTTTTTCGTGGCGATGGGACTGATGTTCGGTATCATCAACCTTGTTGTGCCACTGCAGATTGGTGCCCGCGATGTGGCATTTCCATTCTTGAACTCTGTTAGTTTCTGGCTGTTCTTTGCGGGTATGGTGCTCATTAATATGCCGATGGTCCTTGGCGAATTCTCGGCTGCGGGATGGCTCGCCTATCCACCCCTGTCTGAGCTAGAGTTTAGTCCAGGCGTGGGTGTTGACTACTGGATATGGTGTCTGCAGATTGCCGGTATCGGTAGTCTGTTATCTGGCGTAAACTTCCTGGTGACGATCGTCAAAATGCGTGCTCCAGGCATGCGCTTGATGAAAATGCCGGTTTTCTCATGGTCAGTACTTGTCACTATGATTATGGTCATTTTTGCTTTCCCGATCCTAACCGTAACGCTTACCCTACTCTATCTTGATCGCACCATGGGCATGCACTTCTTTACCGCTGATGGCGGGGGTAATATGATGATGTACGTCAACCTCATTTGGGCCTGGGGTCATCCTGAAGTCTATATTTTAGTACTGCCTGCTTTTGGTATCTTTTCAGAGATTGTTGCAACCTTTTCGCGCAAGCGACTATTCGGCTACACATCGATGGTATTTGCTTTATTCGCTATCGCCTTCTTCTCGTTTATTGTGTGGCTCCACCACTTCTTTACAATGGGAGCCGGGGCTGGAGTTAATGCCTTCTTTGGCATCATGACGATGATTATTGGCATCCCAACTGGAGTCAAGATTTTCAACTGGCTATTCACTATGTTCCGTGGACGAATTGCCTTTACGTCACCGATGATCTGGTTTATGGGCTTCGTTTTCTTATTTACACTTGGTGGCATGACAGGCGTAATGTTAGCCGTACCGGGTATCGACTACCAGGTTCACAACAGTCTCTTTTTGGTAGCTCACTTCCACACCATGATTATTAGCGGCGTAGTATTTGGTTTCTTTGCCGGCATCACCTATTGGTTCCCGAAAATATTTGGCTTTACATTACATGATGGGCTCGGCAAACTAGCCGCATGGCTATGGAGTGTTGGCTTTGTCCTTGCCTTTGGACCACTCTTTATTCTTGGTTTAATGGGTGCAACGCGTCGATTAAATCACTATGATGAGTCGACCGGTTGGCAAACACTCTTTATCGTTGCTGGTGTCGGCGCTGCCATCATTGGACTAGGTGTTGTCGCACAGCTCGTCCAGTTATTTGTTAGTATCAAAACCCGGCACAAACGCCGCGACACAACTGGGGATCCATGGAATGGCCGCACCCTTGAATGGTCAACCGTCTCACCTGCGCCACACTATAACTATGCAGTTATTCCAACCGTTACAGAACGTGACCCATTCTGGGAAGCCAAACAACATCCTGCAATATCGGCACAAACACCGCAGTATACCGACTTTACAATGCCAAAAAATACAGGTGTCGGTGTTATCATTGGCGTTCTCAGTATCGCCGTTGGCTTTGGCGCGGTGTGGCATATATGGTGGCTCGCTATCCTGGCGACGCTGGCAATTATTGTTACCTTAATTATCCGCCTCAGCACTGATGATACAGAATATACTATTACCGCAGCCGAGGTAGCACGACTCGAACGCCAACATAGTCAAAAGGAACATCACGCATGAGCACTTCAGTAGCAGTCAACGACAAAACAAACTTCGGCTTTTGGATTTACCTAATGACCGACTGTATTCTGTTTGGCAGCCTTTTTGCAACCTATATTGTTTTACATAACAACACCTTCGGAGGACCTGGCGGAAGTGAATTGTTTGATATGCCGGCGATCCTTGTTGAAACCCTTATCCTACTAACTAGTAGCTTTACCTGCGGACTAGCAATGCTTGCGATTCGCCGCAAAAAACGTACCCAAGCATTATTCTGGTTCGGTTTTACATTCGCCCTTGGTGCTGCCTTTTTGGTGATGGAATTGTCAGAGTTCAACACGCTTATCGCTGAAGGCAACAGCTGGCAGCGCAGCGGCTTCCTGTCGGCATTCTTTACATTAGTAGGTACACATGGTCTCCACATCACAATTGGACTACTATGGATGCTCGTCATGGGCTGGCAACTACTTCGCCAAGGTTTTAGCGATAGCGTTGTGCGTCGCTTCTCGCTGCTGTCAATGTTCTGGCATTTCCTTGATATCATCTGGATCTTTATCTTCACGTTCGTATATCTATCAGGAGAATTACAACTATGATGCGCCGACTATCATCAATCGACAAACGTCTCGTTAGCTACGCAGTTGGCTTCATTTCATCAGTTATCTTGACCGTAATTGCTTACGCTCTCGTTGTCAATGACACGATCGTTCGTGCCTGGACCGCACCAATTGTAGCAATCGTCATCGCTATTCTCGCATCGCTTCAACTTATCGTTCAGTTGATATTCTTTATGCACCTTAGCGAAGAGAGACGACCACGTTGGAAACTAATGTCATTTGTTTTCGCATTCGTCATTCTTGGTATTATCGTATTTGGCTCACTATGGATTATGTTTGATCTAAATGATCGCATGATGATGTCACCTACGGAAATGATTAAATACATGAACAAGCAAACAGGTATTTAATGCTAGACCGAATACGACAATACTATTCACTCACAAAACCTGGCGTTCTGTATGGCAACGCTTTAACTGTCGCGGCCGGCTACTTCCTAGCCAGTCAAGGCACATTTAATCTCGGCTTATTCCTCGCAGTATTTATTGGCTCAAGTTTGATTATTGCCTCGGCTTGCGTACTTAATAATTATCTTGATCAAGATA
The DNA here is from genome assembly GCA_036382575.1 of Saccharimonadales bacterium (SeqCode). Taxonomy (GTDB): domain Bacteria; phylum Patescibacteriota; class Saccharimonadia; order Saccharimonadales; family Saccharimonadaceae; genus UBA6022. Next base: position 4,935 of record DASVHL010000006.1, read on the forward strand.
TTGATGCTATTATGGAACGTACCAAGAAGCGCGCTATCGTCTCAGGGCAGATCAAAGGCTATCGAGCAGTTATTTTCTCAGTCTGCCTAGGTGTTACTGGACTTGTCATACTAATTCTATGGACTAATCTACTTGTCGCTTTACTGGGACTGATCGGCTTCATTACTTACGTTGTTTTTTACGGTATGCAATCAAAGCGTCGTTCGATTCATGGCACACTCGTTGGCAGCATCTCGGGTGCTATCCCAATCTTGGCTGGCTACTGCGCCGTTAGCGGTGTTATTGATATCGGAGCGATTTTAGTGTTTGTCATTTTGTTCACCTGGCAGTTTCCAGAATTTTATTCAATCGCCACATACCGCCGTAAAGAATACGCCGCAGCAAACATTCCAGTCCTTCCAGTTGTTAAAGGTCTGGTTCGCACCAAGCGTGAAATTGTTATTTATACCGCGCTCTTTTTGATTGCATGCTTGCTATTAACAGTGTTCGGATATACGGGCGTCACCTACGCTGTCACCATGGGTCTCGCTGGTGGCTATTGGCTATGGATCGCCCTGCAAGGATTCAAGGCTCCCGATAGCGATGCCTGGGCGCGACGCATGTTTCGCTTCTCAATGATTATTATTCTGCTACTATGCATCATGTTATCAATCGGCCCAATACTGCCGTAGGCATGCTACAATAATCATATGATTCTACTTACGCATATCCTTATCGCCATCTCTAGCATTATCTACACCAGCCCGTTACTTGTTCACCCAAGCCGAACAAAACTTCGAACAAGCTACATCCTGATCGCAGCAACACTCGCAAGTGGAACGTATTTAACTATCCTGAATCCAGTCCACATGCTTCAAACATGTACGACAGGACTTGTTTATGTCGTGATTGTGAGCGCCGGCGTCTTCATCGCACGTCGTCAATTGATCAAGCGTGAAGCTGACACTATCTCGACCAACATCTAGCAAGCACTCGACCAACCTACAGAAAGAAGCGTCTATGGAACAACGGTACGACACTAATCCAGTTCAAGCAGCAGCTGACCATATTACTCGCAAAATTACCGACAAATTGTCACAAAATAAACGAGTACTATGGTTCCTGTCGGGTGGTTCAGGCGCCCGTGTCGTATTAGAGGTAGCTCGTCAACTAGCTGGACACGATCTACATAATCTATACGTCACGCTCACCGACGAGCGATATGGCCCCATCGGACATCCAGATGAAAACTGGCAACAGTTACTTGATGGTGGTTTTGACTTGCCTGGTGCCAATCTTTACCGTCCACTAATTGGCGAAGATCCGCAGACGACAACCAATCGTTTTGGTGCATGGATATCACAACACATGGCGGATACTCACTACTCTATTGGTATTTTCGGCATCGGCAATGATGGGCATACTGCTGGCATCAAGCCACACTCATCAGCGGTGAGCGCGAATGCCTGGACCGATTATTTTGTTGGCGATGATTTCGAACGAGTTACAATCACCCTACTGCCAATCGAGCAGTCAAATGAAGTTGTCGTGCAGGCATCAGGACCAGACAAGGTACCCGTCCTCCATTCATTATTAACCGAATCGATATCAGTTGTTGAGCAACCAGCACAAGCCCTCAAGCACGTTGCTCTCAGTACTTTATATACAGATAACAAGGAGATTATCTTCTTCCC
>DASVHL010000007.1:0-2813 GCA_036382575.1 Saccharimonadales bacterium (SeqCode)
GGGAGGAAATGATTGAATAGAAGATGATATAACCCCATGATGATTTGCTGATAGGTATGTCTTTATTTTTACCTGATCGCTTTGACTCATCGGACCGAATGGTAAGTGTAAAGCCTATGCCACTTAAGATAAGACACACAGGTACACACAGTAACGCCCATAGCGTATATCCAATCGCAGCCAAACCTGGCGTTGAAGTTGCAGACATGGCATTTGCGAAGCCAATAAAGACTGCCACGATAGAAAGTACTATGACTACACGCTGCGCGCTATCGTTAAATTCATCCTTTTTCTTTGTCATTGCACTATCCTTTATTGTTATGGTTATTGCCAGTATATCAGACTCGACAGATACGATTGAATCTGCTATGATTATCAGTGAGTTTCCTCTGATTGGATTATTTGGTGAGTGAATGTGTACACACCAGGTAAAGCCGATTGGAATGAGATAGCGAGGCGATGCTGAAGCCGGACTATACAAGAGATACATCTTATCTCGACAATAATTTGAATAACAGGAGTTTTCATGCCAACAATTAACCAATTGGTGCGAAAGCCACGCAAGACTGCGATCAAGAAATCAAAGTCACCTGCGCTTGGCCGTATCCACAATGCACTAAAGACTCGTTACTACGATCAGAACGCTCCACTTAAACGTGGCGTTTGTGTCAAAGTAACGACTAAGACACCAAAAAAGCCTAACTCAGCGCTTCGTAAAGTTGCGCGTGTTCGCTTGACTAATGGTCAAGAAGTTTGGGCTTACATCGGTGGTGAAGGTCACAACCTCCAGGAGCACGCCGTTGTGCTTGTTCGCGGTGGTCGTGTGCCAGACCTTCCAGGTGTTCGTTACCACATCGTTCGTGGTGCGCTCGACCTTCAGGGTGTTGCAAAACGTCAACAAGGCCGTTCTAAGTACGGTGCTAAGAAGGAGGACAAGTAGTCATGCCTCGTAAAGTAACCAAAAGCCTTCAGCGTGTATTGTCACCTGACCGCAAATACAACTCTGTACTTGTACAGCGTTTGATCAACAAGTCTATCCTTGATGGTAAGAAATCTATCGCTGAAAAAGCCGTGTACGCTGCTCTTGAGCAAGCTGCTAAAAAGCTTGATAGTGAAGATCCACTTGCTGTGTTTGAAAAAGCCCTAAAGAACGTATCTCCAAACTTCGAAGTTAAATCTCGTCGTGTTGGTGGTGCGAACTACCAGATTCCTTTCCCAGTTGAAGGCCACCGTCGTTTGCACTACGCATTCAGCTGGTTAGTACAGTCTGCTCGTGCTCGTAGCGGTATGCCATTTTCTCAGCGTCTTGCGCTTGAGATCATCGACGCTCACAACGAAGCCGGTGCTGCTTTCAAAAAGAAAGAAGACACTCACAAGATGGCCGAAGCCAACCGTGCTTTCGCTCACTTTGCTCGCAGCTAATAACTACCTGCAATATAAAAGACCTCGCTACTACGCGAGGTCTTTTATATTGCAAAAAAATAATTAATGTGGTGTAATGACAAAATAAGTCTTTCCATTTGGCACTCTCGTAAGGAGTTATCGTGGTAGTAAAGGCAGCACCTGCAAACAAAATCCAATGTGAGTACAGAACACTTGAAGAACTCGCAGAGGCACTCAATCGGACGCTTTACTGGAAACGCGTGGCATTAGCCATGCATGAACTTGACGGGTTCGAGCCAGACCGAATGAAGGCAGGCTTCGGTGCGATATATGCAATCGCGCTTGAACCTATTCTTGGCCTGGATGCTGAAGTGCGGATCTCTATACACGTGCATGGATACGGGCATATTAACATTCGGAATACGCCGTTAGTATTTGACGGCGTTGAATACCCGTCCGAAATCTACATCGAAGGAGACCATGTTAGTATCCGTCGCGCCTATGCAATCGGAGAAGGCGAGTATAGAAAGGTCATCAAAGCGTATTACGTAATCACTGCTCTCAGATCATTGGACGACTAGCCCCGCAATAGAAAGGTTTCGACACTTATTAAAGTCCCGTGCCTTTCTGCGGGGCTTTAATATTGACGTAGTGGTGTAAAGTGTTATAATAACTCATAGTACTTTTCTACACGAAGGAGGTGATTACTATGAGGCTAGCCTAGTAAAGGAGCCCCATAGTGAAAACTCACGAAGTACACACCCTTGTTGATGCGAATGCGATTCGCGTTAACTACAAAAAGCTGCGCAAGCTGAGCAACGCAAAAATCGCTCAGTATATCCGCGACTATGAGTCTGGCGATGATTTTCCGCCTATCACTGTCGATGATTGCGATGGCTTTTATACCATTAATGATGGACGTCACCGCTATCAGGCCCAACTGGCCGCTGGCTTTGCCAAGATTGCTGTGATCGTTCGCTAAACCCACGGGGCGGTTCGTTAGAACCGCCCCATTCTAATGCGTCTATGTATCTAGCGAGAGTGTATTTTTATGATATAATAGGTTTTACAACTAAGTTGAGTAGTGAGGATGGTTCTGATGTCAGAAAAGGTTCTATCGAGCGCATGTGATAATTGTCCAATGCGACGCAAGATCAACTGTGATGTCGCGGAGGTCGCACTGACGAGAACGCGTAAAAAGCCTTATACAAATAGTATAGGGAAAGTTCTGTACATGGAGGTGACTCCTGACGATCCCATCGATTATTACAGTTTTGAATTGACCGATACCCCAAGTGATCCAGCTGCGCAGCGCATCGAGCTTCGTCCAATGGACACACACGAATTTGAATCTGCAGCCAAGCTGGCTATGGAGGCAAAGAAGCTTGCTATCGAGGTGGAAGGGTTTACGCCTACGCTCCTTCTTCCCC
>DASVHL010000008.1:0-2635 GCA_036382575.1 Saccharimonadales bacterium (SeqCode)
ATGCTCGGGGTATTTTTATATTTGCATAACTCGCGTATTAAGTGCATAATCTTCTAAAAGTGTAAGGAGTAGCCATGACTGAGCGCGCAGCCGATAATCCTGTAAAACGATATGAACCAACTGATCCGTATGAGCAGGACAAGAAAGTTCAACAAGCCTTCGATGAATATCGTGAGATGGGTATTATATTGTCGGCGTTACGAGTTAGTAGCGCGCAAACCGCTTTTGAGATGGCACATGAAGTAAATTCCAGGTTAATTACGAAACTCGATAAGAGTGTTGATCTGACGCGCACTAGCTTACTAGTGTCGGGGGAATCTGTGCGTAAAGCGAATTTTTATCAGCAGACAGATGATGCGGGGATATCAATGGTTATTAATAAGGATAACCCTAGGGTGCCGCTGGAATTTGGAGAAGAACGCTTGATGCGACCACGATCATTGCGCGCAATGGCTTGGGAGGATAGCGAGGCTGGATGTTGGCGGATTGGCTTAAGGATGCACGGTAACGATGCGAGTAACGCCTATAGGACAACAATTAATGTTAACGACCAGCCATTATTTGATATGAATGTGAGTGGCTATCTCGAAGTTGCACTTGATTGGAACGCGCAGGTAAATGTCGATGCTTTAGTAAAAAAGAACGAACGTGATGAATCAATAGCGAATTTACGTGGCCATTTTAATAACGGAATTGTTCGTCAGTTAAAGGCTGTGGATCAAGAAATGACTATGGGCAGTCCAAATGAGTACAGTGACCTAAAACGTGTACAGAACCTTCGTGTACTAGGACGATATGGCATGACCATTACGGATTTAAATAAAGCAGACTTACTCAATACGGCTATCGCAAAAGTGCTCAACCGTAGCAACACACATATGGTATTTGGAGGGGCTGGATACGACACCGGCCAAGCGCATCCCGAGGATGGTCCTATGCGCGCAACAATCAGTGGTGTTGTAGCAGATGTTATTAATGAGGTGCCGGTTGATACAAATCAAGAACTTGGACCTGCCTTGGTGGTAGTCGGTAGTAAAGACACCTTCGACAATCCGGTCTACATGCCAATTAAAGACATCGTAACTGTTAAATACTAATCTTTTATGGGTGAATACATTCCGCCAGAGTCGTCGTCTCAGACTTTTAATGCTCTCGAACGTCTTGAGCAGCTAGATCATGATGATTATTTAGCGACTATGTGGCGCAAGGTAGATGCAGTGGAAGAAATGCTTCAGCGCTATAGTATTGATGCGCCTGACTCGGCGCTGCTACTTACTGTCCGTCAGGATCTTGATCGGGACTGGCGCTATATGGGGTATGAAGTGGCTGTTTCGGGCCGTATTATCACCGACGAAAGTTGGAACGAGTCGATGGGTGTGCCGGAATATGAAACTACGCTTATCGAAAATGATGAAAAGTTGGTCTCGATGGGGTTTGCTGTCTTGCCATACGTAGCAGTATACGAGGATGAAATCAGTACGCAGTACAAGGTCGCTTTGACTTTTGGACGAAACGGTAGGTTATGTCGCATGCTGCGAGAAAATTTTATAGGTCGGTTTCCTGGAAATCAACGTGAAATTGCCGAGCGTCGATTAACATATCATCATCACGATGAAGTGATGCGTATTCAGGAGCGGTTGAATAATACTGAGCAACCATCAGTCATGAGCTTTCGTGACTATCAATTGAGCGTCTACATGCACGCCCGATATAATGAGAATTATGTCAGCGATGTTGAGACGTATCTGTATGATCGTCTAAATTTTGATACAGAGGTCCCATATTTGGTTACCGGAATGGGTGATGATGATGAAATGGTAACAATTGTTGCACGACCAGAAAGAATCGAAATGATACCCCTCACTGATGATGAACAGGAAAGTCCACGGCGTCATGTGCCGCATCTGCATTTAACTCGCTTTGGCGTCACGCCACAGAACAAATCGACACGGGTCAGGGTGCCATTTGGATTAATTTCCGCTATGCAGTCATTGCGCACCGCAAGCGACTCTACTGTGGATGGTAGTAGCGAGTCTGACTACAATATATAAAGTATTTACTTTTTAAGATAAAAATGCTATAATAATAATCGATTTTCACGAATCGCACTTCGACAATTATATAATAACCTTTGAAGTAAGCGCCCGCTTATGGTGGCAACATGCGCGAGCGCTTACCTCAAGGTGAGTATCGAACCTACTTAGGAGTTCTTTTGAAGAATAAGTTTGTTTTGATCGGTCTCGTCCTTGCGGTAGCAACTGCAATGGCGGGATGCGGATCGGGCGATACTTCCGGCAACGGAACGACATCCGTGTCAGAGACACAGGACGTTACGTGCTTTACGAGTCTGAACGATGAGCAGCGAAAGCAGCTTGTCCAGTACTCAACCGAACACCAGGATGAAGTCAAGTCCTCCACGACTAACGGTGATGGTACGCAGGATATCTGCGTGCTGGAATCGGACGGGAACGGGGGATACAACCAACATTACTACAAACAGGATGACAAGTTTGACGACTACTTTCTGTACAGCATGATGTTCGGTCGCTCCAACACATTGTTGGCTTACGGTTTGATCACTGATGATCTTGACGTGAGTCAGTACTTGGCATTGTCACTTCTGACCGCTCCTTCC
>DASVHL010000009.1:0-4415 GCA_036382575.1 Saccharimonadales bacterium (SeqCode)
ATACATTACAAATCATCTGCTATTGTCATAAGTATGCCAGTGTATCCTGAGCCGGACCTGAAAAATATTATTTTGTGTCAAAAAATACAACTACCGGTGAGGCATACGGGGTAATTTAGGGGTAGCTTTGTAGTTTGGTAATAAGACTTTGAACGTTGTGTCTTGCTGTGGTGCGCTACTAACACTAAGTTCGCCGTTATGAAGTTCGACGATTTTCTTTGCGAGTGATAACCCTAGCCCATAGCCTTTTTTACTGCTATCGGTGCGTGATTCATCGGCACGATAGAACCGGTTAAAAATGTGTGGCAGGTTTTCGGGCGTAATTCCCTCTCCTGTATTAATAATTTTAAATCCCGACATTAGCGGCTGCTTGATAAGTATAACTTCAATTGTTGAGTCGCTAGGGCTATATTTGACGGCATTGTCGAGTAGGATTGTCAAAAGCTCTTCGATACTTAAATCATTTGCGATTACATTGAGCTTACGTAAGTTTTGAAGACTAATTCGATGATGTGTTTTGTTGAAGCGTTCAACGACAGATTGTGTTAATTCTCCCAGATCAATTTTGTCACGCGGAATATTACCATGATCTAGTCGAGACAGCTGCAATAGAGTGTGCGAGAGATTTGTAAGCTTATTCACCTCTTCTAGATTACTGCGAAGAATTTCACGCATTTCGTCTTTTCTGAGTGTATGATCACGCAGGGCTACCTCGAGTTCGATTTTCATACTAGCCAGGGGTGTTCGGAGTTCATGGCTCGCATTGCTAGTAAATCGTGACTGCGCTTCATGTGTCTCTTCGATGGGGCGGAGGGTGCGCCTGGCAAGGTAGTAACTGCCAAACCCACCGGCAAACCAAATAATGAGGTTAGTAATAATAAGTGCCCCCATTAGGCTGTTGTTCGCCTCATGAATTTGCAGTTCACGTATAGCATTGAAAACAGACGAATCGACCGGAAATATCGGCGGATTCGTCTGTTGCAGGTTGGTAATGCGTACCCCTACCTCTGTCGAGGCAATTGAGTAAATCACAAAACTAAAGAGTATGCTGATTGACACTAAGATAATGACATACCAGACAGTTAGCTTTACTGTTGCAGATTGAAACATATTCTTAGTTTACTCTGGTGCTTGTAGTTTATAGCCAAAACCACGAATGGTATGAATTAATGGTTTGTCGAACGGCTGATCAATTTTGTTGCGGATGTATTTAATGTACACCTCGACAGTATTAGGTAGGATATCTGCGTCGTAATCCCAAACATGTGAGATGATAACACTCTTTGGAAGTGGTCGGTTGGGATTGCGCATCAAGAACTCAAGTAAGGCAAATTCTTTGCCGGTCAGTTGAATGTTGGTGTCGCCGCGCTTTACCTCAAATGTCACGGTGTTGAGCGACAGATCACCTACCCTTAAGATGGTAGCATGCTGTTCTGCTGGTCGTCGTAACAAAGCACGAACACGAGCCAGTAACTCTTCAAGCGCGAAAGGTTTCACGAGATAATCGTCTGCTCCGCTATCAAGGCCCGTAGTGCGGTCATTAACGCTTCCGAGGGCCGTTAATAGTAGAACGGGAGTATGAATTTTAGCTTCGCGCATGGCTTTGATGATCGAGATGCCGTCGTGGTCACCTGGTAGCATACGGTCAATGATGGCTGCATCGTAGGGTTCGGTTGTTGCCATGGCATAGCCTTCGTCGCCGTCATAGGCCACGTCGACTGCATATGTTTCCTGCTCAAGCGCCTTTTTGAGTGCTCGTGCAATCTTATGCTCATCCTCGATGACTAAAACTCTCATGTACTAATAGTATATAACAATTCTGAGTCTATGCTGAATGCGCGGTGGGCTCGTAGTGAGAACTCCATTGTTCCATATCGCGAATAATCGGTAGAAGAGCCTTACCTTTTTCTGTGAGGTGATATTCGCAGCGAGTGGCCGAGCTAGTCGGTGTTTTTTCAATAATCTCTTCTGTTTCTAAATGAAGTAAGCGAGCAGAAAGCGTACGGGGGTTGATGCCGCCAACCAGGTCTTGTAACTGGCAAAAACGGACATTTTCTTCATTAGCAAAAAAACGCAACAGCTGAGGTGTCCATTTGTCACCTAAAATGTCTGTTGCGGCTTTTACGCAGCCGATGGTTTTCTCTGCTGTAGTCATACTATTACTATACATTGTCTAGTGTTTCTTGTCAAAGTAAGAGTAATTGTATCACACAACACGCTTGTCCTAAAACTCGTACTAGATTACACTGATAGTATGGTTAAGAAAGATACACAAAAAAAGAAAACATCAGAAGATTTCCAGCCTACTAAGGTCGCGTTGAAGGTGGCAGCAATCGCCGCTATTTCATTGGTTATCTTGGCAATTATTGCTGTTTACAATTAGGTCTTGTATTTAGATCACATCAAAGACGTCACAGTTAACGTGACGTCTTTTTCTCACTCTGAAAAAGTGTTCGTAGTGAGAGGCGCTTTGAGTATTCCAGGGCACCGTATCTGAACAATCGAATCGCGATCGACATGATGATTGTCGCGCTGATACCAAGGATGATGATGCCAATGAGGGCGTCATTAACACTCAGGTTACCCACGGCATTACGTAGCATCAATGGGATTGGTGCGGTGAGTGGGAAGAATGTCAGGAATGTAACAAGGGTGGACGTGGGCGCCGAAATGAACAGCGTCACGGCGTAAAGTGGCCCAAAAATAAGAGTCATAACGATACCAAAGAATCCACCCGCCTCTTTGGCGGTCGGCACTGCAGCGCCAATTGCGACGAGCAAACCAGTAAACAACAGGAAGCTAAGGAAGAAGATGACAGCACCGATACCGATACGCATCGGATCAAGTGGGATATTTGTGAGGTCGATACTCGGCAGCGCTAATTGATCCCCGAATTGGAAATAGACGATCAATGTTGGTATGAGGATGGCGACAATTTGGATCAGCGCCAACACGATAAGTGACAAAATCTTACCGACGATTAAGGTGCGAGCCTTGATCGTCGTAAGGATCATTTCGATCACACGATTCTCTTTCTCTTCGGTGGTGCTGGTGAGCATCTGGTTTCCGAATATGACAATCAGTACGTAGAACAGAACGAGGAAAATACCCGGGGCGATCATTTGCTTGAATCCGTCGTATTCGGCGCCGTCTTGATACGTTTTTGCGTCGTATTTAATTTTGTCTTGCAAAATTGCGACGATTTGAGGATCAGTGGCGGCAGCAACAGAACTAGTTAACAGGGCTTCGGCTGTTCCCTGGTAGCGGTTATTGTCGAATAGCCCGACATCTTTGGCGTAGACCTGAACCTTATCTTTTGATAAGTCTGCAGGATAGTAGAAATACGCATCAAGCTTGCCACTTTTCACCTCATCGACCCCCTGTTGCTTGTTTTCAACTGACTTTGCTTTTAGTTGTGCAAGAAGTTGTGGTGCGACGACATTTGATTCATCGGTAACGGCCAGACTAAACTTCTGATTAACCGTATCAAGGCTAGCTTTTTCAGTAGCTTCGCTAGAGAAAAAGATAATCGCAATGACCATACCGATAACGACAGGAAATGATAGTGCGGTAATCCAAAACGACTTCTTTTTGAGCGTGCGCATAACCTCGAAACTAAAAACGGTGGCTAAATTATGCATGGTCAACTCCTTCTTGTTCGGTTGGGTCGCCGTAAATTTTCACAAAGATGTCGTCTAGTGAGGCGCCATTAAATTTCTTTTTTACATCTGCAATTGTGCCATAAGCGCTCGCTTCGCCATTTTTTAGTAGGATAATACGATCGCATAATCGTTCTACTTCTTCCATTTGATGAGTAACGAAAATAACAGTGGCACCAGCAGCCTGATGTTCCTCGATGATGCTCATAAGTAAGCGTCGGTTAACTGGGTCGAAACCTTTAGTTGGTTCGTCAAGGATAAGTAAACTTGGATTGTTCATGATTGTGACACCCAGCTGTACTTTTTGCTGCATACCACCAGATAGTTTATCAAGCTGTGTTTTGGCTTTGTCGGCCAATCCTACGCGTTCTAGGTAGTTCATTGACCATGCTTCAGCATCGGCACGAGACATACCTTTTAACCGACCGAAGTAAATCATGACAGTAATAACTGATTCTTTTTTATACAGACCACGTTCTTCTGGTAAGTAGCCAAGCTGTACACCACTATCTACGGCGTATGGCTGACCGTCAATCAGTAGGCTGCCGCTGGTTGGCTGATAAATGCCTAGCAGCGCACGAATGGTCGTTGTTTTGCCTGAGCCGTTGGCGCCGAGTAGTCCAAATGTCTCGCCGCGTTTAATGTCGAAACTCAAATCCTCAATGACGGTTTGGTTCCCAAAGGTCATTTTAAAATGGTCAATCGTCACGAGTGAGTCGGTTTTTGGCATATCGGCGGGGCTCCTGTTTAGCGGTA
>DASVHL010000010.1:0-2053 GCA_036382575.1 Saccharimonadales bacterium (SeqCode)
AGTTGTCGTAGGAACGATGTTTTCAGCTGCAGCACGAGCTTCGCGAAGATCTTTCGCTGGAGCGTCTTGTAGTTTCTGGCTAGCAGTGTAGCTGTGAACTGTAGTCATCAAAGCTTTCTCAATGCCGAAATGGCTCTCAAGCACGGCCATGACAGGCGTAATACAGTTAGTCGTACAGCTGGCGTTACTAATTACATCAGTTGAACCTTCGATGTCATCTTCATTTACACCTAGAACAATTGTGTCTGCGCCTTCACCCTTAGCAGGTGCAGATAGGACTACTTTTTTAGCACCACCACCGTCGATGTGCGCACGAGCCTTCGCTGGATCAACAAAGAAACCAGTACTTTCAATCACAACATCAACATCGTAGTCACGCCATGGAATAACCGCTGGGTCTTTTTCAGCAAGTACAGCGATGTGTTCATCGTTAACGATAATTCCCGTATCATCAAAATCAACCTTGTGCTGATATGTGCCGTACGACGAATCGTGCTTTAACAAATGTGCCAATGTTTTTGTATCTGTTAAATCGTTAATCGCGACGATTTTAATATCGCTACGATCAAATGCAATTTTGAATGCGTTACGACCAATTCGGCCAAACCCATTAATTGCGACCTTTATCTGACTCATACGTTCCCCACTCCTTTTAGAATAAGCTTTAGCATTTCACTGAACAGTATATACCGATGTTGTCATCAGTGCAAAATATTAGTGTATGGTCGAGGTTTTTTATTTTCTACTAGTGTTTTATACTAAAAGGACGATGAAAAAACGTGACTTGCTCGACCATGCAAAACCTCACTACGAAGAGGACCAGTTGCTCGAGCTCGAACACGCTATCGACTTTGCCACCAAAGCACATACTGGCCAGAAACGTAAAAGTGGTGAACCATACATTATTCACCCTCTTCATGTTGCCGATACGCTGATTGACTGGGGTATGGATATTGATACCGTCCTGGCCGGTATCCTCCATGATACCGTTGAGGATACTGAAGCGACTCTTGATGATATCGAGAATCTATTTGGACGTGATGTCGCCTTCTTAGTTGACGGTGTTACAAAAGTTTCACAGGCTCGTGCCGGCATGCAGGACTTAACAAATTACCTGCCACAAACCAAAGATAACCTATCAAAGCTTTTAATTGCCGTTGGCCAAGATGTTCGCGTCATTATTATTAAACTGGCCGATCGTCTACATAACATGTCGACACTGCAGCATATGAGGCCCGATAAGCAGAAAAAGATTGCACGCGAAAGCCTCGAAGTCTTTGCGCCAATGGCCGACCGTTTAGGTATGGGCCGTGTACGCATGCAGATTGAAGAGCTGGCGTTTAGTTATCTCAATCCAGATGAATTCAAACGCCTCAAAACTTTGATGCAAAAACGCCTCGGCAAAAGTACTCGTAAATTAGGACTTGTTCGCGGTGAAGTCGAAGCTGAGCTGAAAAAGCACAATATCTCTTTCGAAGTAAACGGCCGCGTCAAAAGCATTTATAGCCTTCATAAAAAAATGAAGAAAGTCGATAATAACATCGATGATATCTACGACCTAATGGCACTGCGCGTCATTGTGGAAAATAAAGAAGATTGCTACCGTGTTCTTGGGATTTTGCATAGCATGTACCAACCTATGATCAGCCGCATCAAGGATTACATCGCGATTCCAAAACCAAATGGATACCAGAGCCTTCATACAACAGTTATTACTCCGTCAAAACAAATTGTCGAATTCCAAATCCGTACGTTTGGTATGCATGAATATGCTGAGCGTGGTCTGGCAGCCAGCTTCCACTACCACGAGCAAAAGTCAGCCAAAGATTACGCAAAGCGTAAAGGAAAATCATCGACATTGCCTGCGCAGCTGCAATGGATTTCACAGCTACAAGAAGTTGCCTCTCGCTTACGCGACAACGAAGAGATTTCACAAGATCAATTAAACATCGACCTCTTTGGTAACCGCATATTCGTCTACTCACCAAAAGGCGACCTCTATAACCTACCCGAAGGCGCCTTGCCGCTTGATTTTGCCTATCTGGTTCATCCC
>DASVHL010000011.1:0-2120 GCA_036382575.1 Saccharimonadales bacterium (SeqCode)
TTTTTTAAATAGATTGCTCATAATCCAAACCCCTAAGCTGCATCCTTAAACATGTCCTGTTCTGGACGTTCGTCATTCTCGAGATCAATATAATCCCGATGATAAATGCTATGATTCTCGCGAACCCCCATTGTACTCTGAAAAATTTCTTGCATGTAAATCTCGGCCTGAGTGGGAGCGCGCTCCGCCTGTGTCGCCTCAATAATTGCTTCACGTGCAGCAGCAACCTGAGCAACTTGAGCAAGCTTACTAGCGTGTAGATCGATCCGTGTATCTGTGTGACCGTCATCAATAAACTCCGTCGCATCTACACGTGACGGTTGATCAAGATTAGGGGATAAATTGTTTTGATACATAGTAAAGTACCCTACTTCCCTGCTTAAAGTTGGTGCCTTTTACTGTTTGTGTTTAGAGTGCGAATAACGCATGAGCATTTGCAGAGGTGTGAGTAGCGATTTCATCGAACGATAATCCGCGGATTCTCGCATGATGTTCGGCTACTTGCCTTACAAATGCTGGCTCGTTCACTTTACCACGAAAGGGTGTTGGTGTCAAGAAAGGCGCGTCGGTTTCGAGTAATAATTTGTCCAGTGGAATCGCAGCAAGCATTTCTTTTTGTTTTTCATCCTTGGTGAAGGTGCTAATGCCATTCACACCGATATACAATCTACGGGCGATTGCCGCTTCCATGTTTTCTTGAGAATCGGTAAAACTATGCAAAACTCCTCTGATTTTTGAGCCATAACTGTCAAAAATCGGCCAAAAGTCATCAAATGCCTCCCGGACATGAAAAATAATCGGCAAATCATGCGCGAGGGCGAGTTCGATTTGTGCCTTAAGCGCCGTGATCTGTACTTCACGGGGGCTATGGGTATAAAAATAATCGAGTCCTATCTCGCCAATAGCAACTACATTTGACGGGTCTGACTCGAGAATATCAACTAACCCATCGTATCCATCCTTCGTGTCGTGGGGATGGACCCCAAGTGAAGCCGATACATGATCGTGCTGAGATGCAAATTCGGCTGCCTCACGTGAGCTACGTTCACTGGTACCAACACAAATCATTTTGCCAATGCCTTCGTGATGGGCACGCTGCATAACATCACCAATATCTAACGGGTAATTCGCCTCGTGAATGTGGCAATGTGTATCGATGAGCATTTACGCCTCTTTTGCAGGAGTTGTGGTTGCAGTACGTGGGTCTTCAGAGTGCTGATAGATCTTTGGGAAGAGACCACCGGTTGCTTCGATCGGAACAATGACACCACTACCGAAGGTTCGCTCAATAACTTCAGCTGTATTTGGTAAGAATGGAGCTAGCTGATGACCAACCTGAAGCAACGTACCAACAGCATGACCGAGCACTTCTGCAAGGTGTGCTTCAGCTTCTGGGTCAGTTTCACGAGTCTTAGCAATTTCCCATGGCTTCACCATTTCGATGTATTTGTTAAGTGAACGAATGGTTACCCAAACATCATCAAGTGCCTGGTCAAATTGCAAACTGTTCATGGCATCAAAGTATGGCTTCATGTCGTGATCAGCTTGGGCATCTTCCCCGACAACACCGCTTTGGTAGCGAGTTACCATGCTGGCAACACGCGAAATAAGGTTGCCGAGATCATTACCGAGTTCAGTATTGTAGGCAGATTCAAATTTCTCCCATGTAAAGTCACCGTCGTCCTGTGTTGGAATGTGACGTGCGAAGAAGTAACGGAAAGCATCAAGGCCATACTGATCGATGACATCATTTGGATCAACACCGTTACCGAGAGTCTTACTCTGCTTAACACCGCCGACGTTCACGAAGCCGTGTACCAACATTTTCTTTGGAAGCGATAGTTCAAGACCAAGCAACATAGCTGGCCAGATGCCGGCGTGGAAGCGAAGAATATCCTTGCCAATCACCTGCACATCAGCTGGCCAGAAGTCTTGCCAACCTTCTTTGTCTGGGTAGCCAAGAACAGTAATGTAGTTGGCGAGCGCATCAATCCAAACATACATAACTTGGTCAGGATCACCAGGAACAGGTACGCCCCAGCTAAGGTTTTTCTTCGGACGTGAAATACTCACATCCTGCAAACCGTCTTTAATGAGCTCTAAGAATTCTTTTTTACGGA
>DASVHL010000012.1:0-5538 GCA_036382575.1 Saccharimonadales bacterium (SeqCode)
ATCGACCTTTTCTTCAAATAGGACATTATAGTCCTGTAGGTCATAGCCAAATAGTGGGAATGATTCGGTAAATGAGCCTCGTCCTAAGATTACCTGTGCACGGCCATTCGAAAGTGCATCAACGGTCGCAAAGCGCTCGAATACGCGCACTGGATCATCGGAACTAAGAACAGTGACGCCTGATGCTAATTTAATGCGTTTGGTTACTGTTGCGATGCCCGCAAGGACTGTTTCAGGGCTAGAGATAGAATACTCTGGACGGTGGTGCTCGCCTAATCCGATGACATCAATACCTAGCTTATCTGCTAAAATCGCTTCGTCAATAACTTGTCGTATGGCTGCTGCATGTGTCATTAACTTGCCGTTACTATCAACAGGTAGATCACCAAAAGTATCTATACCGAATTGTAGTGAGTCATTTTTCTTTGCTTTTTTATCAGTCATCATTTCCGCCTTATGTGTTTACTATACATAGTATAGCATATAAGTCCGGAATTTCTTTAAATGTGTATGAAAAAGCCGCCGTTCACATAAACAAGATTTGTTCATGCGAACGGCGGCCGATATTTCGATAATGCTTAGTCTCGCCTCCTTTTCATCGCCTCCTGTAGCTCATCATAGGAGATCTTGTCGAGATAAAGCAGGAAGTAGATATCAGATCCATCGATACTACTCTGGCGGAATTCGTCACGTTTGACGCGCATTCGCCACGTTTCCTCTGCGACGTCGTAGACCAGACGGTATTCAGCATCGACCTTTTTAATGGCCGCCAGTTCGAGAAGTGGTGGAAGAGGTCGGATGAGTTCTTCCATCTTGGCGAACTGGGTATATGCATACAGCGAGTCCAGCTTTCGTTCACAGCGCTTCTGTAGCCTTTTGAACTCTCGGGCTCGTTTCCATTGCGTGTAGCGTTGAAGCCAGCTAAGGGTTTCGCTACCGATGAAATTAGACATCTATATAGCCTTTCAGCTGTAGGAGTGAAATGTAAAGTTACGTTATCGAACTATATACATTATAGCATATTATTATAGTATAGTCAATATTAAGAGAGTTATGACAGCGAATAAGTACGCTATACTAGTAAGATGAGTTCCCGATATGCCCTTTATGAAATAGACAAATTACGCGACCGTTTCAATCTTGCTAACGGCGTCCCAAAAGGCGTCAAGCCACACTACAATATTAGTCCCGTACAATCTGTACCGGTCGTAGTCTCGCGCGACGGCAAGAACGAGATGGAGATAATGAAATGGGGCTTTATCCCAAAGAATGCACCGAATGCTAATTCTGTCTTTCGTTACAAAACCTTCATTGCACGTTCGGAGGGTATTTTCGATAAACCAACCTGGCAGACGGCAATTCGCTCCACTCGCTGTTTGATTCCGGCTAATGGATTTTACGAATGGAAGAAATCAGCTGACGGTAAACAACCATTTTATATTCGACCAACTGATCAACCGGTCTTTGCCTTCGCAGGTCTTTATAGTTCATGGACTGATCCTGAAGGTAAAGAATGGGGCATGTGTTCAATCGTGACAACTAATTCTGCGGCAGAATCGGACATGATACCTAGTCGCTTACCTGTTATCGTGCACCCAGACGACGAGGCTGATTGGCTTAATCCTGAAATCAGCGATATTAATACGCTATATCGAATCATGCGGCCATATGATCCTGATCAGTTAACGATCATTAAAGTTAGTAGCGATATTAACTCAACAAAAATTGATAAACCACAACTTATTGAAAAGATAGCATCGAAAACTACATAGTAGTTAGTTAATAAGTTCTTCTGATTATTAAATGAGCCCCGATCCAAGGAGCGAGGCTCACTTGGATCGGGGCTATTGGTATTCAGGCAGACTCTAGTACGCTGCGCCTGGTATGCTGGCAATCTGGTTATTTATACTCGAGATGATCGGGTATGACCAGACCGTGATTGCTGGGTCCCAGGCGGGCACGGTAGCCTGTGGGATATTAGCATTGGCTCGCGCCGTCGCTGCCATATTTAGAATCTGTTGCGTCGAGTACCACACCAACTGTCCATTAGCATCGAGAAAGCTGACCATGAATGTATCAGCAGTCAGATTAGCGATTCCTGTTGGAAAAGCAGCCCACTGTACTTGATTGAAAGTGGGATCTGTCAGATCTCGGAATGTGGTGTAGCCGGGATAGCCGGTGTAAAGTTCAAGCACCATATCCCCCAGCTTTTCGACCCTTGTGGGGTCGTAGCGGTAAATCTGAAACTGAACAGAAGAGGCTGTACCATCTGCATTAAGAGCGGCTCTCACGCATGATTCACCATACGTCACACCGTCGGTTCCGAGGATATAGTGACACCAATCGGACGCCCAATACGTTGCCGTAAGACTGGTATTGTTGGTGTACTCGCCCATGACAATGTCTGAAACAGGCTGAAGCTCCGCGTTAGGCGCTTCCCCGACTGACTCGGCCTTCGGTGTTTCATCGTTGAGCCCTGTCATATCTTCAAACCGGTCTCTAGGGCTAGCGTCAATGCTAGTACCAGCGGATGATGGCGATGCCGTTGAGCTCTTCGTCTCACTTGGGGTAGTTGCGTTGGACGGCGTCTGTGAGGTGGTAGTGGTTTTCGTCTGCTCGGGCTGAGCCGACGTATCCGAACAAGCAGCCATACTGGTTGCAACGAGCAATCCTATTATTAGGACTACTCTTCGTTTGGCGGTGTACATGATGAACCTCTCAAAAGATTCGATGTTAATTGCCTGAATGGCGCGACTACGCAATAAATACGCATGTCTAGCACATAGTAGCACCATGTTGCTATCTGTACAACATGATTGTATGAGAAGTTCGTGAATGATTTCAAAGGAAATCTAGGTGTTTTTCTGGGGAGGTGAAGTTACGACAGTTCTGCGTATTCGTAGATTTTACGTTCCTGAACTTGTTCCGCGTTTTTGAAAACTGCTGGCTTCATGAATTGTATTTCGTCGGCATCAATACCAACGCTGAAATTCATTTCTTTAGGCGTTACATCTAATATGATGCGCAGCTGCCAAACCTCACGGGATAGCAACTGGATTGGTTCATCGAGTCCGACAACCTTGTAAGTAAAATCACCGAGATACCCCACTTCCTCGAGTAGCTCACGAGCGATAGCGGCATCTATATTTTCACCATGATCCATGCCGCCGCCAGGTAGATCCCAAAAATCACGCCCAGCTTCTTTGACTAACAAAAGATCGCCATCATCATTTCTGATAAGGCATTTTAGGGATACGCGATATAAAGAGTCATTGTGCATTAGAATAGTATATCAACAAGGGTGAGATTTATAGAAGACCTTGGTCTTACAGATAAACGTCGTGAGTTTTTATCTAGACCATCGCTGATGTTGCTGTTCGTAAGTAATCAAACCGTCTTTAGTTTGTATGAAATGGCGTCGTGGTGATGTAGTGTAGTTATTGTCCTCTTCATGTATTCTGACAATCGTGCCATTTTTACTATCAAGATCAGCAAAGTGTATGTTACCAGCCATATTACCCACTCTCACTTGTAGGTGTCTACGGCTCGTGAGTTCAGATAAGTCTAGTTGAGGTGTAGCGTCCTCACCCCGACCAACAATATATGTGCTTCTTCCTTCTACTTCGTATTCGACGCCGTTAAGAGCGATAGATCCCATGTTACGTCGAGTATTGTCCATGATGATCTTTGATTCAGGTGAATTAGATGATAAGTTACGCAGCACGAACAGTCTATCCGGCTCAGTCATGGGCGCGGCATCTTCATTATTAGGTAAAGTAATTGCAGTTAACTCTAAGTCGTCATCTCCGATTGCAATACGAATGGGGTGACGAAAATAAGGAGAAATTGCTAATTCTCCAGCAGCGGTTAGTCGATAGTCATTAAAATCTTGAAGATTGTATGCTGTTCTTGCGCTATATTCACGAGGTAAATCCATAATGTATATTATACAGTATAGCATCCTTTGTGTCAATTTTTGAACGCTTAATGCTATATATGTAACAGGTGGTATAATGTCTTATTATGCAAGAGAAATTAGAGGCATTATTAAAGATACACGGTGATCACGTCGCGCTGCTCTATAGCATCTCATTACTATTAGTTCCCTTCTTCGCTTCGGTGATTCTATTTTTCCCGCGACTTTTGGTTGAGCTTAATGTCATAACGCTACTTTTATATGCTATTTCAAGTGGACTATGTCTCATCATCCCGAGCGTCTTTACCGCCCTGATTGTTAAAGCGATTAAAGAACGAGATGGCGAAGATGATCTCGGTGAAAAGTGGGCACTATATACAACTATGCTTCTTGCAATGACTAATGGAATATTTTGGTTGCTACTGTCGTTGGTTTATTTTATCTTAGGGCCTAGCGAGCTGTCGATTAAACAGTACCTATTAACGGGTGCATTATTGACTCTTGTTGTATTGCCTATACTGACGGCATTTGTTTATTCAAAAGCTATCAGTATGACGAACTCCAAATAGCAAATCTCTACACCACGAAACCTCTCAAGGTAAACCTGTACATTACATTGACTTAATATCAAAAATATGGTATCATAAATACAGAGGTTATGCCATGTTTATAAAGGCGTTTCCTGGAACTTCACATCCGTTACGAATCTTAGGAGATATTGTGGCTACTGCCCTTGTCGATGTTCATGTGACTCGTCATAATCTGTACGAATTGCACGTTGATACTGACGACCAGTTGATTGACCAAAAAGGAGATCTGTTTGATGTCGCGGCGTATAGCCGATTCAAGTACGGTCAAGCTGATACTGGTCGTAAGTATGCGGTGGCACTGGCTCGTGATTTTATCGCGACCTATCCAGATGCTGCTCTTCATGAAGACAAAATTGTGGTGAGCGGCCCCTCGTACAAATACCTTTCGACAGCCAGCCATGGGATTGTTCACTATTTTTGTATGGTGCTCAATGCCTACAGGGTGCAGCGCGGTCTAGATCCTGTGCAACAGCTTCACTCCATCCGTTCTACGGTTGGAAGCGATGCTTACGCAGCAGGCGACGCAGCACTTCGGGCAACGCACTTGGCGAAAAGCCAGTACCATGTCGATACCGAAATGGTACGTGGCAGCTTGTTTATTTTCATCGACGATGTCAATGTGACAGGCGCGACTGAGGAGCGAACACTTGAACGTACGATACCGTGTGAACCGTCTGAAATATTCTGCCTTCACGTGGCAGCGATCGACCCGGCATACGCCGAGACGAATGCGGCTATCGAGAATGTGATGAATAAGGCGGTTCCGTTAAGCCTTGATGGTGTCTGTTCTCTCATTCAAGGGGACAATTTCCGGCTGAACACGCGTGTTTTTCGTTCTATCATGGAATGGAAAGACCTCGAGGAGCTAAAACGGTTCCTGCAATCGCAAAAGGAAAGCATCCTACTAGAGATGTACGCAGCCCTCGTGGGCGGTACTTCTGAAATGTATGGTCGTTTTCCTGCTGCAACGCAGGTATTTGAACAGGTTCTTGAGCGTCGTGGACTCTCGTTGGGGGTGCTTTAATGGTACAA
>DASVHL010000013.1:0-9461 GCA_036382575.1 Saccharimonadales bacterium (SeqCode)
ACTAACAAGTGGTTCGTGGCTAGGGAAGACAGCAATCTCTCCGTCGGCAGTTGGCAAGATAACCTCGTAAACCTCTTGGTCAACTTTTTTGCCAAGCAGGGTAATAAGTTCTAGATTCATATCTATTATAGTAACAAAAAAACTCGCTCATGGCGAGCGAGGAAGATGTAGTTTGAAGAAGATTGTTTAGTAAGGGGCGGCAATTGTCGCCCCTTACTAAATCTGCTAGCGAGCCGAGTGCAGAAACACACTCACAACGATCATAACAGCCGCAAACACAATCAAGCCTATGGCAAGATTACGAACCGGACGGCCATCCTCGCGATCATCGCGCGCCCTCCAGCCTAGCCAAACGGCGAAAAGTATCAGGAAGCCAGCCGCAAATGGGACAAGGACAAGGCCGGCCCAGTGCAAAGCTTCTGATAAGGTATTCTGCACCCCCATACCCACTTCTGGGATAAAGAATATTGCAGCTACAACCACAGCGCACATGAAAATATTGATAACAAGCACGATATGCGAACGATGCTTTTTTCCACCATTTGCAGCACTTGACCAAAATGTGGGTGACATTTTCTTCTTCTCCAAACTACTAATGAACGAGTAAAAACTTACTTTTAATGCATTATACCATAATCATAATAAAAAAGCAATCCCCACGTTGTTTTGTAGAGATTGCCAAGGAGTGAGCGAGGAACTAGTCTTTTTTGTCAGCTAGGCTGCCAGCTGCCATATAGAACCAGCTTTCAGGCTTATCGTCGTATTTACCAGTCAAAATATCTTTAGCGTCGCGGATAGTATCCTCAAGCTTGATATACGCACCAGGCGCACCAGTAAACTGCTCGGCCACATAGAATGGCTGCGCAAAGAAACGCTGCAAACGACGAGCGCGGTTAACAATCTGCTTTTGATCATCAGATAGCTCTTCCATACCAAGGATGGCAATGATGTCTTGCAGTTCTTTGTACTGCTGCAGCACACGCTGTACTTCACGAGCAACAGCATAGTGCTCTTCACCGACAACCTCTGGATCAAGGCTGTGCGATGAACTGTCGAGTACGTCAACAGCAGGGTAGATACCAATTTCTGTTAACGCACGGTTCATGACGATTGTCGCGTCAAGGTGAGCAAAGGTCGTTGCTGGCGCTGGGTCAGTAAGGTCGTCAGCAGGTACGTAGACAGCCTGTACAGAGGTAATTGAACCCTTTTTCGTCGATGTAATACGTTCTTGTAGCGCACCCATTTCTTGCTGGAGGTTAGGCTGGTAACCTACAGCCGATGGCAAACGACCAAGCAGTGCTGAGACTTCGGCACCAGCCTGTGTGTAACGATAAATATTATCGATAAACAAAAGAACATCTTTACCTTCGTCACGGAATGCTTCGGCCATCGCAAGCCCTGACAACGCAACACGAAGACGAGCTCCAGGTGGCTCATTCATCTGTCCAAAGACAAGGCTGGTTTTACCAAGTACGCCTGCATCAGCCATTTCATGATAGAGGTCATTACCTTCACGAGTACGCTCACCGACACCGGCAAACACACTGTTACCACTGTGGAATTTCGCGATGTTGTTGATCAGCTCTTGAATAAGAACGGTCTTACCGACACCAGCACCGGCGAAGAGGCCAGCTTTACCACCCTTGGTTAGTGGGGCAATAAGGTCGATAACCTTGATACCCGTTTCAAGAATTTCAGTCTTGTTCGCCTGCTCTGAAAGGGCAGGTGGCTGACGGTGAATAGACGCGCGCTTGCCTTTAGGAGCTGGTTGGCCATCGATTGGCTCACCAACAACGTTGAACATGCGGCCTTGGGTATCAGCGCCGACTGGGACACTAATCGAAGCGCCAGTAGCAACAACGTCTTGACCGCGACGAAGGCCGTCAGTACTCGACATAGCAATTGCACGAACCGTGCGCTCATCAAGGTGCTGGGCAACCTCTAGGGTAATAGTTTTTTTATCGTGCACGATTTCTAGCGCATCATACATAGCCGGCAGATGCTTGGCTTCAAATTCTACGTCGACAACCACACCAACCACTTGGATAATGTGTCCGACAGCCTGTTCTTTACTCATCATTTTCTCCTTATTAATCATGTCGTTACTCGCTCAGTGCCTCTACACCACCTGATATTTCGGCCAATTCCTGGGTGATGGCGCCTTGGCGGGCTTTATTCATCTCTAGCGTCAAATCATCAGCTAGTTCAGATGCATTATCAGTCGCGTTCTTCATGGCGATCATGCGCATGCTGTGTTCGCTGGCACGTGCGTCCAGTAATGCCTGGAAGATTTGGGCTGAGATCAAACGATAGGTGACACCGTTCAGTACTTCTTCTGCGTTTGGCTCGTAAATCGAATTGATCACATCATCAGACACTTCTGTCTCTTCAAAACCAGCTGGCAAAATGCGCTTGACGGTCGCTTGCTGGATCATACCACTAACAAATTTAGTATAGATGATATCAACCGCGTCCACTTCACCGGCCTTGAACTGGGCAATTGCCGTATCAAGAATCGCATGTAGCTCGTTTGAACCTGGATGGTCAGGAAGGTTTTCGTACACTCCCAAAATGTCAGCGTGGTTCAAGCGAATCGCATATTGTGATGCCTTGCGGCCAACAGCAATTGATTTACTGTGAATGTCATTGGCTTTATCCTCGCGTAATTCCTTGATGTAGGTGCGGGCAATATTACTGTTATACGCACCAGCGAGACCCTTGTCAGCAGCAACTACGATCAGTAGACGGCTCTTGACTGTACGAGCCTGGAACAGTGGGTGCTGGTCAGTAATGCCTTGGCTGGCAAAGTATGTCAACAACTCATTTGCCGCATGCGTATACGCAAATGCAGCCTTGTCAGCTTCTTGGGCACGACGCATCTTACTTGCCGCAACCATTTGCATGGCCTTGGTAATCTGCTTGGTGCTTTTGACCGAGCGAATGCGTGATTTTAGTTGCTGAGTTGAAGCCACGTACTAGTCCTCGAAACCTTTAGCGCTTGAAACAGCGACTTTATGAAGCAATTTAGTAACCTCTTCAGATGGTTTGTCGCCCTTATCAAGTGTGCGCATGTCGTCTTTGTGTTCAGTCCATAGGCGAGTAAGAAGGGCTGTCTGTGCATCTTTAATCTTAGCGACAGAAACCTTGTCGAATAGACCATTAGACACGGCATACATACTGGCAACCTGTTCCCAAACGCTCATTGGCAAGTACTGGTGTTGTTTTAGAAGTTCAGTTAGGCGCTGACCACGATCAATTTGTGACTTAGTCTCTTCGTCAAGATCACTACCAAACTGTGCAAAGCTTGCAAGTTCACGGAACTGTGAAAGGCCAAGCTTCAAGTGACCACTGACAGATTTAACAGCCTTGGTCTGTGCAGCACCACCAACACGACTAACTGATAGACCAGCAGAAATCGCTGGACGGATACCTTGGTAGAATAGGTCTGTTTCCATAAAGATTTGACCGTCGGTGATCGAGATCACGTTAGTTGGAATGTAGGCACTAATGTCACCAGCCTGCGTCTCAATAATTGGCAGCGCAGTCAAGCTACCGGCACCAAGTTCGTCTGACAGTTTTGCTGAACGCTCTAGTAAGCGAGAGTGAAGGTAGAACACGTCACCAGGGAAAGCTTCGCGTCCTGGTGGGCGACGAAGAAGTAGTGACATTTGGCGATAGGCGACGGCATGCTTGGTAAGATCATCGTAGATCATCAATGCGTGCTGTTTGTTATCGCGGAAGTATTCACCCATAGCAGTTGCGGCGTACGGCGCAAGGTACAGCATAGATGCTGGATCACTTGGGCCAGTTGCAACAATGATCGTTTGATCCATCACACCTTCTTGCTTGAGGCGGTCAACCAGGCGAGCAATCTTTGAGAGTTTCTGACCGATCGCAACATAGACGTTGACCACACCAGTTTTCTGCTTGGCCTGGTTAATCATCGTGTCGATAGCAATGGCAGTTTTACCAGTTTGGCGGTCACCAATGATTAGCTCACGCTGACCACGACCGATAGGGAACATGGCGTCGATGGCCATAATACCGGTCATCAGTGGTTCGTGGACTGATTTACGGCCCATAACGCCGATCGCTTCGCGCTCCACAAGACCAGTTTTCTTAGTCTTGATTGGACCAGCGCCATCAAGTGGGCGTCCGAGTGGATCAACCACGCGGCCAAGTAGTTCGGGGCCGACTGGCACTTCAAGAGTCGTGCCTTTTAGACGGACAGTGTCACCGGCAGATACACTGGCATCAGAACCAAGGAGCACTGCACCAATTTCGTCTTCCATAAGGTTCAAGGCAAAGGCTTCAACCACGCCGTCTTTTGTTTCAATTTCAAGCATTTCCGAGAAACCGGCACTTCGTAGGCCGTGTACCCAAGCGACACCATCACCAATCTTGGTAACAGTACCGACACTTTCAAGTCCGCCGGCTACTTCAATATTCGCAATACTTTTGCGTAGCTGTGCGGCTAGTTCCGTTACTTTAATATCTGCTGCCATCATGCTCCTCTTTTTCTTACAATTGTTTTGCCCGCAGGGCGTTTAATTTGTGTCGAATCGTTCCGTCAAAACGCTTACCAGGGGTATCGATACGGATGCCTCCCAAAAGCGCTTCGTCGACTGATTCGCGTAGCTGGACTGACTTTGCGCCAAGCATCTTAGTAATCTCAGCCTTCACCGCAGCGTCAAGCGGACGAGCGCTTGTGACGTCAGCTGCGACAACACCCTTATCAGCTAGTGCGGCTTCGATGTCACGTACCAATAGGTCAAGTTCGCGTGTTCGCCGAGTCGTCACTAAATACGCTGCTAGTTCGCACAGCACTTCATCAGCTGAAGCTTTGCCACTAAGCAGTTTGTCAGTGACAAACAAAGCGATTTTACGACGAGACAAACGAATGGCCATAGTTTACTTAGCGTCCTTAATTGCTGCCGAAATAACTGCAGCATCAATCTTAGGTGTGACCGTTTTGCCAACAACTTGTTCAGTCGCTAGCGCCACTAGTTCAACCGTTTCATTATGCAAAGCTTTTTTTGCTGCCACGATACTTTTATCAATCTCAGCATGGGCGTCGGCCACAATGCGTTCAGCTTGGGTTTTAGACTTTTGCTCTGCAGCTTCAAGCGCGGCCGCTGCCTCTTCTTTGGCAGTCGTAACAATTTCACTCGCTTCGACACGAGCTTTTTTGAGTAGCTTCTCAATTTCAGTCGTGGCTTCGGCTGCTTTTTTCTCAGCCTTGGCTGCAGCAGTTGTACCAGCCTCAATTTTTGCCTGTCGCTCATCAACTACTTTGATAAATACTGGGTAAACAAATTTACCAAGTAGCAACACCAAAATAAGAAAGGCGATTGCCTGAAAAATCAGCATGGCAAAATCTATACCAAGCGCACCAAACACACCACCAGAAGCTGGTTCTGTCGTTGCGAGTTGTGTCAGTATATTCATGCGAAGTTACTAAACCTAACCGATAAATTTCGCGATAATAGCAACAACGATACCGATAATTGCAAGTGAGTCTGAGAAGACGATCGCAGTAATCATCAGCGTACGAATGTCGCTTAGTTTTTCTGGGTTACGACCAAGTGCGTTCAACGCACCAGCGCCGATAAAACCAACACCAAGTGCAGCACCGAGTGCAGGTAGGGCGTAGGTAAGTCCAAATGCTAGTTGTTCCATTAATATTTCTCCTTTAAATTATGTTCAAATTATATCATTCTCTGGCGGCGACAGTCGCGGGGATGTCATCAGTAGAGGAATGGTCAGGTAAATGTGAATGCTCGGGATGAGCTTTGTGGCCGCCATGAATATCAACAGCCAGTGCGGTAAAGATAAGCGTCAGGACGTAGAACACATAGGCCTGAATAAAGCCAATGAACAGTTCGAACGCCATAAAGAACGGCAGGGTAACGGTCGCCATAAAGCTCGTCAGTGCCGCAATGATAAGTAGCAGGATCTCACCAGCAAAGGCATTACCGAACAGACGCAGTGAAAGGGCAGAGCCACGTGAAACTTCACCGATTAGTTCTAGAAAACCTTCAAAGGCACCGATCGGATCTTTGATTGGGTTACGCAAATAGCGCTTAGCATTACCAAAGAAACCATGACGCATAATTGCATAGATTTGCACCATCACCATCACAAGGATCGCGATCGCAAACGTAAAGTTCATATCAGCAGCTAGGCTACGGAAGACCGGCACACCGTGCCACGTAATCGAACCGACGCCAGGAATAATACTGATCCAGTATGAAATCAGGACAAAGAAAAAGATTGTCAGTGCGAGTGGAGCGATCTTACGCGCCAATACCTTATCAGGAATCACGCTATCGATCGCGCCGAGCATTCCTTCGAATGCCCATTGCACCAGCCCTACAAAGCGATTGTACTTACCGCGTTTGATCATACTAGCGACATAAATAAAAATACCAAGGAATATAAAAAGGCCCATCACACCCATGAACACAGCATTCGTTACATGAAAACCACCAATACTAAAAAGTGTCTCGGCAGCAAGACTAATATGAATGTCGATGGCGGCAAATTGTGTCATAGACTATTTTCGAACTTTCCTAATCTGGTTCCTAACTAATACATACGCAAGGTAAGCGCCGAGAATGATACCAACAACCATAATCCATGGTGTCGTCTGAAGCCATTTATCTGCCATAAGTCCCAGGATGGTTAGCCCGATAGTTGGGATAAACATTCGCCAGGTTGTATCGGCGATGGTTGTTAGCAAGATAACGACCGTCGAAGTGCTCGGCGGAGTGGGCTTCTTCTCGTTATCAGTTTGAGATGCGCTCATTACTGGTATATTATAACAGTAGAAAGAGTTTTTTCAAAGTATGCCTCGCCGGAACCAAACACCACCACACACTCCGTTCAAATTTGCGAGCAATTGCCAGCAAAAAAGACGCTTTGCGACTGAAAAACTCGCCCAATCAACAGCTAATCATCAAATGTTGATTAATCCAAATCTGGAGCTGACCGTCTATCGCTGTGAATTATGTGGCGGCTGGCATCTTACACGCCAATCACGTAAATGATATACTAGGCCAATCAACCGCTATACATAAATTAATATACAAAGTATAGTAAATGTAGTGTATAATAGGACTATCAGCAATAGGGAGAATGATATGACAGATAACGCGCAAATCACCATCTACAGCACGACTTGGTGTGCATTTTGTAAAACAGAAAAGCAGTACCTCGACAAACTAGGTATCGCTTACGTTGAAAAAGATATCGAAGCCGACAAAGCAGCGTACGAAGAACTAATGGCGAAAAATGGTGGTAATTTCCAGGGTGTTCCAGTAACCGACATCGCCGGTGAACTTGTCCTTGGGTTTGACCGTGCCAAGATCGATACCGCGATCAAGACACATAACATACAAGCCGTTGCCGCTTAATTAACGCAACAATCTTTCAAATAGCCACTCGTAACAGAGTGGCTATTTTTATATCTATTGCACTAGGGATAGAGAAGAGATATAGTTTTAACATCAAATATGGATAATATCGAGCAACAGCCCCGCCGTCGCAACGACCATATCAAAGGCAGTCATGCCGACATTTGCCTTGTGAAGCCAACAGAATGGGAAGAATTTCTCATGGAGGCTGGTCGTCACAAGAATATCATGATCAGTGGTAAGAATAAGCTACCGGCACCGATAGACCACGCCAACCTTCATTACTGGGCGCCGTCTCATGAATCAGAAAGTGGCAATGCATTCGAGTTAAATGCTCAAATCGATTTTATGTCAGCCATGCTGCCACGAGATGAAGGGCAACTATGGCAGTTCATAGTCCTACACAAACTCGAAGATACTCTTCAAGCAAACGGGCTTACTACCTATAGTCTGCCTCATCAGGTCGACCATTTATACGCGCGGATCTCGCCAGATCATCTGGCTCACGTTACAACGTCAACCGAACCAGATCGCTGCTTCGTAAACGTTAAGCTCGAGCCTATAGACATTCTGTCCGATACTTTAGACGTTAACGATGACAGCGCCCTAGCACTACCAGACACTCCGTATCATATTCTCAAAAGCTGCCTGACCGTATGGTCACATACCATAGATACAGTTGCCGATACCTACGGAACACCCCGCAACGACACGGCACGCACAAAACGTCGCATTTCACTCAGTGTCGAGGAAGCTCCTGCCGTGACTAAGTCAACGATTAACTGGCCACATCCTTATCCTTTCAGAGAACACCTGTATGATCGAGGTGTAAAATTTGATGATATTGCCGGCTATGACGATATCAAAGACCAGTTGTATGGGTTAGTAATTCAACAAAAATACCCCGAAATCGCACAGAGTATGGATCTAGGGAAAACCCAAGGCATTCTCCTTCATGGCGTACCAGGAACAGCCAAAACTATGCTACTAAAAGCTTTTGCCAATGAAATTAATGCCGAACTTATAACGATATCCGCATCCGAGATTATTGAAAAATGGGTCGGCTCCTCAGCACGAAACTTAGATACCTACTTTGAAGAGCTCGTTAAAAGAACGGATAAAGTAGTTGTGCTGATGGATGAGTTTGATTCCTTAGCTGTTGCGGCCGACGAAGCATCGTCAGGCGAACGTGTCGATACGACAAACCGCCTCAAGGAGTGGGTAAGTCGCATAACAGAAAGTCATCACAATATCATCCTAACAGCAGCTACCAATAATCTCGATCGTATTGATCCTGCAGTAATACGAGCCGAGCGATTCCTGCAGATCGAAGTACCGGTCCCAGATGAAAAAACAAGACAAGAAATTTGGTCATTAATGATTGGAAAGCTCGGCATCCGCGCTGCATTAATACTAGCCGATGATCCAGACGCAGTCGTGCTTAATATCGATAAAGACATCAATGCGGTGAAGCTCGCGAAAGAGACCGAAGGTATGGTTGGAGCGCATTTTAGCGCCATACTAAACACCATCAAAAGACAACGATTACTTGAATATGATGTTACCGGCGAACTACACCCACTGAGTCAGGCGGATATTCTTGATGAGATCGAGATCGTAAAAGATCAGGACTAGGCACCGATCATCAAGACATCACCATTCAGCGCGTCGCGGAAGAAGCCGTCGTGACTGACATACAGGACCGCACCGGAATACTTGGCTATTGCCGACTCTAGCTCTTCAATACTTGGTAGATCCAAGTGGTTTGTCGGTTCGTCAAGAATAAGTAGCTGTGGGTCATTCGCCAGCATTGAAATCAATTGGAAGCGAGCCTTTTGACCACCAGATAGGCGTGAAATTGGCGTTTTACCGTCACCTTCA
Source organism: Saccharimonadales bacterium (SeqCode) (assembly GCA_036382575.1). Lineage (GTDB taxonomy): Bacteria > Patescibacteriota > Saccharimonadia > Saccharimonadales > Saccharimonadaceae > UBA6022. Next base: position 9,297 of record DASVHL010000013.1, read on the forward strand.
GTAAACAGATAATCACTGAGTAATCCACGAATTTTTGTCGTCGTAATCGACAAATTCCGGTCCAGGTACATTTTTTCGATAGCGGCTTCGAGCGGCAGATCAAAATATGTAGGGGATACTTCTTGCTCGTAGACACCGATACGCATGTGTTTATCCAGACTAATG
>DASVHL010000014.1:0-1854 GCA_036382575.1 Saccharimonadales bacterium (SeqCode)
ATTAATCTTGATCACGTACATGTCGTCAGTCGCACCAAACACCTTTAAGAATTCAGCACCCATAGCGATAATTTCAGATTCAGGGACTGGACCTTCTACACCAAAAATATCGGTGTTTAGCTGCCAAAACTCTCGTTCACGACCACGCTGTGGGCGCTCATAGCGCATAAAATTAGCGATAGAGAACAAACGTGCTGGATACGCCATTTCTTGACGACGAGCCGCAACCATACGGCTGATACTTGGAGTCATTTCAGGACGAATTGCCACCATACGACTACCGCGATCGGTAAAGGCATAAGTCTGCTCGCTCGCTAACTCTTGACCAGATTTAGCCGCATATACCTCGAGTGGCTCAAGCATCGGTGCACCGTATTCCTCATAGCCATAACTCATTGCAACGCGACGCCAATGCGCAAAGATGTAATTCTGTATACGCTTTTCAGCAGGATAGTAGTCGCGGGTGCCCTTGTATGGTTGTGATGATAGAGTGCTCATTTACTATATATCGTTGCATAAATCACCTCTGTTTGCAAGCATAAGCAGTTCGCTCGCTACCCTAAACTACTTGGCTTCACTGGGTGGGTAATGTGGCGGAATGATAATTGCGGTCGGCTTGGTGACATAATAGCTGTCCGGTAGATAGCCACGCTCTTGAACCATCTTGTGGCCCATTCCCAATGCTTCACCTAGCCTATGCGCCCCTTCCACCCTGTCTAGCCCAGGGATGAGCAATCTTTCGTCAATATCAGCCGTTACGTACATTGCACTTGCATTGGCATTATTAAATGGCGGAGCGAGCAGTGTCTTTTTTTCGTAATCACCTATCGCGAGCCGAAACATCAGGCTGAATCCTTTTGTTCTGTCGTTATATTCAGCCGCACCAATTTTTCTAGACGAGAGTGGATAATTGTGCCTATACAAGTCATGGCCTTTGTGCGACTGAGCGACGCCAGCATTGTAATTCTCAAGCGGATCATGACCATTTAACATCGCACCTAAATTATTAGTATCGGGCGGAATGATATCGACCTGTTTTTCTGTATACAAGTAGAGGTATAGGCCTCGAGCGGCAAATTCGTGATGCAAGCTTGGTTTGACAAACACATCTTCGATCACATACGCCAGCGACTCAGAGCTATTAAAGCGCAGTGCGGCGCGAGAATGTGACTCGAACGAATTGCCGTTTTTCATAGTTTTATTATGCGAGCTTATTCTGGAAATGTCAAAGCATGCTGCTGCATCCAGGCATACATCACAATCCCAGAGGCCACGCCAACATTCACTGAACGTGTGCTACCGAACTGTTCGATCATGACAAGGGCTTCACTGGCGGCCACCATCTCATCACTCAGCCCCGGACCCTCACCGCCAAACACCAACACACTATGGCGAGGTAACTTCGTATCATTTAGTGGTGTCGCCCCAGTTAAATTATCGATAGCGATAATATGGCGTACGTCTTGTTTCATAGCAATAACAAAATCCTCAACCGTTGGATGATGAACTATAGTGAGATATCGATCAGTTACCATTGCCCCGCGGCGGTTCCATTGCCGCTTGCCTATGACATGAACAGTGCCGACATTAAAGGCATTGGCATTGCGCACAATTGTTCCAATGTTCAAATCATGCTGCCAGTTCTCTATTGCTACATGCAAATCTACGCGCTTTTCATCAAGATCAGCCTTAATCGCCTCGACCGTCCAGTAACGATACTTGTCTTCGACGTTACGCTTGTCGCCATTAGCTAACAGCTCCGGGTCAAATCGTGGATCTGTCGGCCATGGCTGTGAGTGTGGTCCAACACCTACAGTAGTTCTCTCTTCATTCATTCTCAGATGATTATAACCT
>DASVHL010000015.1:0-4777 GCA_036382575.1 Saccharimonadales bacterium (SeqCode)
TATTTTTGGCGACGCGGCCGTCACAGGTAAAAGCACATCAAGTGACATCACAGAAGGCAAACATACACATTTAGTTGAGCAATTTTACAGGTTAGCACACCCAGATCAAATCGAACAATTTAACGCTGTATTCAAAAATATGAATGCTAGCGAAGCCGATCTGCAAGAGGCCCGTGAACTACTTACCGACAGCGGCGCCGTTGATGCCATCCGGACAACAATCACACAATTTGCCGACAAAGCACAGGCCGAACTCGATCAAATTACCATGAATGACCACATCCGAGCAGCATTTACAAAGCTAATCCAGCTCGCAACAGCACGTGCAAAGTAACAATAAAAAGATTTAAAACCGCTATAATAAACACATGAAACGTCTCATCCTTATCTTCTTGGCTGCCATGACATTCGCAGCCATTCCAACGCCAACTCACGCTGGTCCGAATGATTTTACATTTACTTCGTTTGACGCAGATTATTATCTGAGTAAAGACACAGAAGGACGATCAACACTGGCTGTTACCGAGACACTAGTTGCAGAATTTCCCAGCATCAACCAAAATCACGGCATTGAACGGGCGATACCGACCAAATACGACAATCATCCCTTAAGTCTTTCTATCAAGTCGGTAACCGATATTGGTAAAAGCCCACTAGCTTATACGACATATACCTCGAACGACAACACCATCCTTCGTATTGGAGACGCGGACAGCTACGTTCATGGCACCCAAGCTTATGTCATCAATTACACGCTGCGCGATGTTACCATTACACAAAACAGTAGCCAAGAGTTCTTTTGGAATATCAACGGTACACAGTGGCAGCAGCCATTTAGTGTCGTCAGTGCTCGAATTCATCTCGATCCATCAATTGCGGTGACCTTTGACAAGCGCACTATTTGCTACACCGGAAACCAAGGCTCAACCGCAAAAAATTGTGAAATAGACGTCGTTGGCGAAACCATCACTGTCACCAGTACAGGCCCATTACAGCCAGCCGAAAATCTTTCAGTCGCTATTGGCTTTACGCCCAACACCTTTACCGCCTACGTTACGCCACCAACCCCAGTCTGGGTATACATCCTCGCAGTCATTGCTGGTGTTTTTGTGCTCATAACACAGATCATCGCGCCAATCTGGTTACTTCGTTATGCCTACCGTACCTGGAAAAAATACGGCACCGATGTAAAGGGGAGAGGCACGATCATCCCCGAATATAGCAAACCAGCCAATCATTCTATGCTCGACAATAGTGTTGCACTAAACGAAACGGTCACCCCAACAGCTATCAGCGCAACATTTATTGACTTAGCCATCAGGGGCTACCTGATGTTTACCGATAAAGGTAAGGCGTTACTACAGAGTAACGTGTTCGAGTTAACTATCGTCAAACCAGTAACCGACGTAACTGCCGACGAAAAAGAAGTGCTGCAATTACTATTCAGTTCACTTGAAGTTGGCACTACTGCATCTACAAAAAAATATCGTCCCAGTGCTAGCCAGAAAATGACCAAAATCCAAGAGTCTACCTACAGCAATATGATTTCTCAAAACCTATTTGTCGACAATATAGCCGAAACAAAAAAGCTCAAGATGTGGGGCCTCATCTTTACAATCGTCTCGTTCTTTATCTTTGGCATTATTTCGTTCATTGCTGGTGTAATTACACTAATATTTGTCAGTAAAATGCCAGCTCGCACCGCCGATGGTACAATGCTTCGCGACCATTTACTAGGTAACAAGCTCTACATGCAAGTCGCCGAAACAGACCGCATTCGGACCCTGCAAAGCGTCACAGGTGCCGAGCGTATTGATACGACAGATGGCAAACAAGTAGTCAAACTCTACGAAAAGCTTCTCCCACTGGCTGTCATCTTCGGCATTGAAAAGGAATGGACAAAACAGTTCCCAGCTGTCGCAAGTGACTATCAACCTAGTTGGTACAGCACAAGTAACGGCAACCTATTTAATGCTGCGCTCCTCGGTGCATCATTAAATAGCTTCTCTACAACGCTTGAATATTCTACATTTGCAGCTCCGTCTTCAGGCGCAAGTGGCGGGAGCGGCTTTTCTGGCGGCTCATCCGGCGGTGGTGGTGGCGGTGGCGGCGGAGGCGGCTGGTAAAAAACTAGCTAATGTACGGTGCTTGTTGCAGCCACTCGTCATTCTCAAGTGATCGCGCTATCGCTTCAACCACATAACGGCGACTCACACGTTGCCATGGCATGGGACGATGAAGTGACAACACACCATACCCAACATTGTCACGCGAGCTCATAATAGGCGAGCGAATCACCGTCCAGTCCAGGTCACTTTTCTCTAATAGATCGGTGTGTCGTTCGCCGTCACGTAATACTTTCGATGCCATAATACCTAATGCCAAATGTGTCAGTCGATGAATAAGTCCCATTTTGTCACCAGTTGCACGTGCATCAGCACCCGTCACACTCACAATCCGACGGATACCATTAACTTCCATTGCTGGAATAATGTTTGTCATACCAATCGTTAAGATATCTTTGCGCTTCGTGCCCCAGCTACCTAGTGCGCTAATTACTGCACTCGATCCAGCGACCGCTTGCTCAACGCTTACTGCGTCATAAATGTCCGCAGTCACCACGCGCAAGTTTTCATGCGCAGGCAAACGACTTTCGCTATGAACCGCCGCCACAACAATGTAGCCACGCTCCAGTAGCAAACGAACCACACCTTGACCAACACCACCATTGGCACCAAATACCGTAATTTGCCGCTTGCTTTCCATTGTTTCAGTATGACACACAAGTAGCACCACTTGAATGCTTTACAGTAGTAATAACAGTTAATAGCTATTGACTTTTTAACAAAGTGTAGTAAAATATCTCTACTGCTCGGAGTGTACTCACTCGGGGTAGAGCAACTTGATTTATTGCTACTGACCCGAGTCATACATTCGATTCATCCATCTCATCAGAAGGGTACCTCAATGCAACGTAAAGGTAAGTTTTGGATAGCGTCAATCGCTATCGCGCTTGCTTTATCCAGCTGCACCAACGCACCAGACGGACCGTCCGATCCTGACAACATCGGCAACTGCACTCCTGTGTTTGCTGCCGTTTCGTCCGAAAAGGTCAACCTCGTCACCGAACTGAATACCAAATTCAAGGAATCCCCCGAGGGAAAAGCCCTGGAGGAGGCATTAGGCAACTGCGTCGCTATTGTTCCTAAAGACGTAGCGTCAGGTGCCGCAACCGATCTTCTGAAAGCCGGTTGGCCCACCGAAAACACTCTCGCGCCACGGCCAGCTATCTGGTCACCGGCGTCGAGTTCGTGGGTGGCGTCGGTCGCCGAATCAAAGGGTAAGGAACTCGTTCCGAACCCTGTGTCATTTGCACGTACGCCCGTTGTTATGGCGATGCCCGTACAGATGGCACGAACACTTGGCTGGCCAGACAAGCCGATTGGATTGCACGACCTGCACGACCTTTGTCTCGATTCGAAAGGATGGGGCAAGTTCGGCGGCGGTGCAACAACATGGGGTAATTTCAAACTCGGCAAGACTACTCCTACGACATCTACGACGGGCCTCAACATCGTTCTCATGCAGAACTATGCAGCCGCGAACAAGACGTCAGGACTTACCGAAGCAGACATTACCGCAGGCAATCAGTTCTCAAAAGAACTGGAGTCCTGCGTTATCCATTACGGCGACACCACTGGCAGTGTCCTGGAGCGACTGTATCAAAAGAACTCGCTGTCCTATGTGTCAGCGATTGCAGTCGAAGAAACGTCAGTCATCAACTACAACCTAGGCAATCCGAAAAGTCAGGTAGTCAAGGCAGGCGATGAGCTGACAAAACCAGACGAACAGAATCGACTGGTAGCCATCTACCCAACGGAAGGATCATTGGAAAGCGACAATCCAATTGTCGCTCTTGGTAAATCTGCCACTTGGGTAACAGATGAACAACGGACTGCCGCAGAGGCGTTCATAAAGTTCGTCCAGACTCCAATCGCCCAGAACATATTGGGTAACTTTGGCTTCCGTCCTGCTGACCCGGCCGCCAAACCCAGCGGTTTGATCAGCGCAGAAAACGGAGTTGATCCGACGAAACCAACCGTACGACTTGAAACGCCGTCGGTTGCCGTCGCATCTGCTGCTACCAAGCAGTGGATAGACGTCAGGAAACCAGCCCGTGTCGAGATCGTACTCGACATATCCGATTCCATGAATGATTCAATTGGAGGTAACGACACACGCATTTCAATGGCAAAGAAAAGTGCCAGCAGCGTCATTGGTCATTTCCGTGGAAGTGATCAGGTGGGAGTGTCCGCATTCACTACAGATGGCAAAAACAGCATCTATAGTCAACTGCGTCCACTGTCACCGCTTGGTAGCAGTGGGGAAACGCTCAAAGACGACATCTTGGCTATCCAAACTGGCGTCGGCACACCACTCTTCGATGCAATTGGCCTCGCATTCGAGCGTGTGAAAGAAGGGGCAGAATCCGGGCAAATCAACGCAATCATCGTCATTTCCGATGGCATGGACAATGCCTCACGCATGGATGCCGATGACCTGAAGCGCCTCCTTCGAGGATCCACAGAAGGGAACGATCCTGCACAGGTTCGTGTATTTCCCATCATCTACGGCGAAGAAGCACCGGCAGATGTACTGCGCGAAATCGCAGAAGCATCTGGCGGACAAGTCTTTAACGCCAAGGATCCTCGTCGCCTTGACCAGGTAATGAGATCAGTAGTCAATAACTTCTAGTTCATCGTGGATTGGGGTGACC
>DASVHL010000016.1:0-4323 GCA_036382575.1 Saccharimonadales bacterium (SeqCode)
GTATGCTTAATGCGCTTAACACCGATGACCGCAAGCTAATTACCCTCGAGGATCCGATTGAGTACGGTCTGACAGGTATTACGCAGATCCCAATTGACACTACTGGCGGTAAGAGCTTTGGCGATGGTCTCCGTTCTGTCCTGCGTCTCGACCCTGACGTCGTGATGGTTGGTGAGATTCGTGACAAGGATACGGCTAAAACGGCTATCCAGGCCTCAATTACCGGTCATCTGGTGCTGTCTAGCTTCCACGCTAACTCTACTAGTGCGGCTTTTAGCCGCATGATCGATCTGATCGGCGTCAATCCAATTTTTAGCTCTGCTATTCGCCTTGTTATTGCCCAGCGACTTGTTCGTCGTTTATATGATCCAACCAAGGAAGAATACGAGCCAGATGAAGCAACAAGGCAGTATGTTCGCAATGTTCTCAAGGACGTCCCGTCACATGTTGAATTGCCTGATCTTGATAATTTCAAATTGTGGCGACCAAAGCCAAACGATGACGCGCCATTTGGCTACAAGGGTCGTGTTGTGATTATGGAGCAGATGATTGTCAATGAGAGTATTCAAAAGTTCCTTCGTGGTGATGTTGAAGATGTCCATACTGAAGTAATTGAAGAAGCCGCTAAGGCCGAAGGTATGCTGACGTTGCTGCAGGTCGGTGTGTTAGCAGCGCTTCGCGGTGAAACGACTCTCGAAGAAGTCAACCGCGTGATCTAAGCGAGACATTGACATATTATCTGCAAAGTGCTATAATTATATGATAGCACCTTAGCATACACATCAAGAGAAGGATAGCGTAATGACACTTGACGCTTTGCATAGGTTTTATACCTTGGACGAGCAGACCGAGTTTCAAACTGGCGTTCTGGAGCTGTTCAAGCAGGATTACTGTGTGGTATTCGGATACGAATTTGACGACGACAAGCCTGATTACAAGAATCCGTTTTATGAGAATTACCGCAGAGCGGTTATTGTTCTGAAATGGATCATGTGTGTCGGCAGTGACTCTGCAGCGTATATGTCGTACTTTCGGGGTTGTCTCGGAAGTGAAGCCATGGATCAGCTCGACAATTTTCTTTATGAAATCAAGGATGAGCTTCCAGGCTATTGGCGATACCGAGCCGGCTGCATCCGCATCCCTCTATAGCGCAACGTGCTTATAGAGCCTACCGAAAGGACCCGCCAGATGGATCTCCTCTATCATTCGAGTTCCTTCTGGCGGGCTCTTTTCATATCTAAAAATAGTTACGGCTACCCCTTTTAAAATCTTCACCACTGTGGTATAGTTAATAACTGATTGTATTTATAAAGTTTAAAGTGAGAAAAAAATGAGTTTTGCACTAATCCAAAAAGTTAATGAAGAGCAGAAGAAAGCTGGTGTTGTAGATGCACGCAGCGGTGACACTGTTCGCGTTCACCAGAAAATTAAAGAAGGCAACAAAGAGCGTGTTCAGATCTTCGAAGGCGTTGTTATCCGTACTGATAACAAAAAGTCACACACTTCTCGCATTACTGTTCGCAAAATCGCTAGCGGTGTCGGTGTAGAAAAAAGCTTCTTGCTTCACAGCCCATTGGTTGAAAAAGTAGAAATTACTCGTCGTGCTAAGGTTCGCCGTAACTACCTATCATTCCTACGCAACCGTAGTGGTAAGAGCGCTCGCTTGACCGCACAAAACTTTGACCGCGAAGCAGTTAACACTGTCGCTGAAGCTTCTGTTAAGGAAGAAAAAGCAGCTGAAGAATCAGCAGAATAATATCGCTTGATATTAAAGAAACGCCTGGTGAAAGCCGGGCGTTTTATATTAGGGGTCTATATAGTCAAAATATTTTTTAGGGAGGCGCCAGACATCTAGCGCCTCCCTGTTTAATATTCCACTAAGATTGTTGCGTTAACTGATATGTTCCGTTCAGGTAACCTCTGACGAGTTGTTGCGAGGATTTAAGCCCTTCGATTTTTGCTTCGATTTGCTTATACCTCCCGACCGCCGCTGTAGTGTCTGTGCTCTGGTCTCTGACGATGCTTTCGCCAATTTGTTGTGCTTGTGAGCTTAAATTTGAACGCTCGACTCTCAATGTTTCTTCTATGCGTTCACCGATATCAACAAGTACTGCTTTCCAATCTGTCTCTGGCATGTCGCCCCTTTGTAGTAGGAATAATTATTATTATAGTATCAAAATATAATAAAGTCAATACAATATTGAGCGTAAAGTTGTGAAAGTAATCACCCAAACTCCTATAAAGAAAATATCAAGAAATCGGTCGAATAATATGTGCTAGTAATATCATAACCTTCTTGCTAAAATGGGCCTACTAACCTTATAGGGAAAAATATTGGGCCACTATTGCCTGAATCGACTAGGATAATCTGTTATGAATTACGTATATGAAGTAATATCCTGTAAAAACGCCTCACCGACCACTGCTGTGTATACACTGCATAATACCGATCCAGATCGGCCGTTACCGTATCAACCTGGTCAATATGCCACGATGAGCTTTATGCGTAATGGCCGTCCAACCCCGGCGCGCTGTTTCTCGATCGCTAGCTCGCCAACTGAACAACATGTATTGCAGTTCGCAATGCGTATCAAAGGTCGCTACACTCAGGCAGTGACAAAACACGTACAGCCCGGCGATAAACTCACTATCGGTGGTCCATTCGGGTCGTTTATCTTTAACGCTGAACGTGACCGAGCGGCGGTATTCATGGCCGGCGGTATCGGTATTGCACCGTTCATGAGTATGATTCGTTATGCGACACGACTGGGGTTAGATAACGAAATTGTACTTTTGTATGGCAGTCGGTCGCAGGCTGATGCGCCATTTGCAGAAGAATTAATGTATCATCAGCAAAAGAACCCTCATTTTAAAGTGGTTTATGTGATGGGTGAAGGTGAATTAAGCCGTTTTGATGGCCATCAGGCAATTAATGGCCGAGTCACCCCAGAGCTTCTTGATCAAGTAATAGGTGGCAATTACGGCGCATACTCGTTCTTTATGTGCGGTCCACCACCGTTTATGGCACCGCTAGAAGCTGCCCTTTTGGAACGTGGTGTGCCACAAAACCGTATTCTGGCTGAAGCATTCAACCAAACAAAACGTACGAGTGAAAAAGGGCTGAGTTTGCCAGCGAAGATATATTCACTAGCAGCTGCTAGCTTGATGCTCACACCAGCGATTGTCATTGCTGCAGATATTCAAAGTCCGATTCGCAAAGTAAGTTTTAAAACTGTCGACGAAAAAGTCGCTGATGTTGAATCCAGTGAAGTTACGGATGAGAGTGTCCGTCAGACTGAGATTGACGCAGCACTTGATGAAAGTCATGACGAACATAGCGATCACGAGATGACTAAAGACGAGGCGACCTCATCATCTAGCGCAAAAACAGAAACGCCAAAGACTGGATCCTCGTCCGCAACAACTCCAGCGGCGCCAGGTGTAAAGGCGGCACCGACATTGACCTTTGGTGCGAACGCGACTGCGGTAACTGTTGGTGGCAGTGTAACGCTATCATGGAGTGCTGGAGGTACTAGCCCGACATGTACTGCTGAAGGTGGCTGGAGTGGCGGTAAAGCTAGTAGTGGTAATCAAGTCGTTTCGCCAACGGCAACAACGACTTATAAACTAACTTGTGCAAACTCGGCAGGTACTGTGACAAAAAGTGTCACAGTAACAGTCAGTGCTGCGCCAGTTGCGCCAACTGCTAATCTATCAGTCTCTTCGTCATCTATCGTATCTGGTCAAAGCACAACCCTTAGTTGGAATACCGGAGGTAGCGGTCCCATCACCTGCAACGCAACTGGTGGATGGAGCGGTAGCAAGGGTGCTAGCGGTAGCTTGGTTGTTAGTCCGACGAGCACCACCACCTATATCTTGACCTGTAGTAATAGTGTTGGTACCTCGACTAAATCAGTCACGGTGACGGTAAACTACGCACCAACCGCAAGCTTGAGTGCTAATGCGACGACAATTACGGAAGGTGATAGTGTACAGTTATCATGGAATACGACAGGAACAGGTCCTATTACTTGTAATGCAACTGGCGGTTGGAGCGGTAGTAAGGCGGCAAGTGGCAGTCAGATGGTTAGCCCGGCGTCAACTAAAACCTATACGCTAACTTGCTCGAGTCCGTACGGATCGCAAACGCGTTCAATTACAATTACTGTCGAGCCTCATTCCCATGGCTCATAGTTCGTTGCAGACGTATTATGAAAGCTATTCAGCGATGGGTAGTACGATGAAATTATGTATTACGTCGTCAATGGGCCAGACCGAAGCTGACGAGCTACTACAGCTACTAAAAAAGACTATATTGGTATT
>DASVHL010000017.1:0-7256 GCA_036382575.1 Saccharimonadales bacterium (SeqCode)
AGTGGTCGCGACGGTGAGACACTCGAACTACTCGATGGCCGTATGATTGAACTGTCGACAGAAGATATCGTTGTCGCTGCTGGCGAAACGGCAATTGGTCTAGCGGGTGCAATGGGTGGTGCAAATACAGTCGTTGATGAAACCACTAAAAATATCATGATTGAGGCTGCAACATTTAATCTTTATAGTCTTCGTGCAACACAAATGCGACATGGTATATTCAGTGAGGCTATTACGCGATTCACAAAAGGTCAGCCAGCCGAGTTGGCCGCGCCTGTGCTCGCTATGGCAGTGCAATTGATGGGTGAGTGGGCGCATGCCAAGCAAATGAGTGGTGTTGCTGAAGATTATCCAGTGCAGGCACAGCCTATTACGCTTAGTCTTTCTTCGGAACGAGTGAATAGTGTTCTTGGCACGAATAGTTCAATTGAAGAAATGAAGCAGACGTTACAGAACGTTGAATTTGATGCAGCTATTAATGCTGATGAAATTCACGTAACTGTTCCGTATTGGCGTGCGGATATTCATATTGCCGAAGATATTATTGAAGAAATTGGACGTATTAATTCATATGATAGTATTTCGCCTACACTTGCAGAGCGTGACTTTACGGCCGTACGGCCATCGGACTTTGACACGCTACGATCAAACGTTCGAAGTGTGTTAGTTCGAACGGGTGCAAACGAAGTTCTCACCTATAGCTTTATTCACGGCAACATCCTGGAAAAGGCTGGGCTTGACGCGAATAACTCATACCGCATTACCAACAGCATTAGTCCTGATCTTCAGTATTATCGTCAGTCATTAACACCGAGCCTCCTAAGTATGGTGCACCAAAACATCAAGCAAGGTTATGATCATTTCGCATTGTTTGAGATGAATAAGGCTCATCCGAAGCAGTACGGGTTAACTGACGAACAGGTGCCCGTTGAGATTGATATGCTGGCATTAACAATTGCGCGCAAAAAGTCACAAGGTAGTGCATATTATCAGGCGAAACGGATACTTGAATACGTAGTATCTGCATTAGGAATCGAGCTAGAGTACCGGGTCTTGGACGACTCAACTGATAGTGTTATTGCCGCGCCATTTGAAGTTCGTCGCTCAGCTGCTGTCTATGACAAACAAACAGGCGCGCTACTGGGTGTCGTAGGGGAATATAAAAAATCAGTTACTCGCGGATTTAAACTGCCTCTCTATAGCGCTGGCTTTGAAGTGATGACTCAGTCATTACATGAGGCTACTGCTACAGCTAAGATTAACTATGCGCCGCTTAGTCGTTATCCTGGATCGGAACGTGATGTGTGTTTTCAGGTTAATAAAGATGTTAGTTACGGCCAGTTGCTTAGCTGTGTTCAGGGTGTGCTTGAAACTATCGCACTCGAAACAGCCGTGTCACCAATTGATATTTATCAGGCTGAATCTAGCGACACTAAGAACATTACGCTGCGTATTAAATTAACAGCAAATGATCGAACACTTGCTGGAGATGAAGTAGCTGCTATTATAGAGCAAGTAAGTCAAGCAGCTAGTGATACACTGCGCGCAACGATTGTATAAACAGTAACATTGTACGTAAAACAAAAAAAAGGAAAAGATTCATGAATATAACTATTGTCGGCGGCGGATTCGGTGGAGTAAAAACCGCGCTTGAATTAGCGAAAGATTCAACTACTCAAATTACGCTTATCACTGATAAACCGGACTTTCAGTATTACCCAGCATTGTACGGTGCTGCAACTGGACATAGTCACCTAGAATCATGGGTGCCACTGCAGACTATTTTTGCCGGTAAAAAGAATGTGACTGTCGTTCTTGATACTATTCAGGCGATCGATCCTGCAACAAAAACACTTACCGGCGCTAACGGTGCAAAGTATGTTTATGAGACCTGTGTACTGGCATTGGGTACGGTCACGACCTACTTTGGTATTGATGGCCTGGATACGCATACATTTGGCGTTAAGTCGGCTGCTGAAATCGAAGCATTAAAGCAGCATATCTATACCGATGTTGTTGAAGGTCACGGTGTCGATAAGCACTATATTGTGATTGGTGCCGGCCCAACTGGTGTTGAACTTTCTGCTGCACTTGGCTCATATCTAAAAACGCTAAGTAAGCGCTTAGGCCAGCGTCAAACTAAAATACATATTTCACTTGTCGAAGCATCACCGCGTGTACTTCCTCGTATGAGTGAGCAGTCAAGCGCACGTGTGGCGCGTCGTTTGAAGCGACTGGGTGTCAAGATTTATACTGATAAAAAAGTTGAATCAGCGATTGAAGATCTACTAACTGTCAGTGGTGAATCAATGGTAAGCGATACGGTGGTATGGACATCAGGCGTCGCTAACCATCCATTCTACAAAGCAAATGCAGATCATTTCGAACTAGCACAAAATGGTCGCATCGTCGTCGATCAATATATGTCAGTCGGTAATGACGTCTATGTTATTGGTGATAATGCGGCAACACAATTTACCGGACTCGCACAAACGGCACTACACGATGCGTTATTTGTGGCAGCACATTTGAAGCGACTAAATACTAAGCAAGAACTAGTTGCGTACAAAGCAGTCCAGCCGCCAGTTGTCGTGCCTGTTGGTGAACATTGGGCTATCTTTGAATGGCACAAGCTGCGTTTTTCTGGCTGGGTTGCATCGCTTCTACGCCGTGCAGCTGACTTTATGGGCTATTCAGACCTATTGCCGCTCGGTCAGGCACTTGGCGTTTGGCGCGCAGGCAACAAGCGCAACGTTGATATTGTTCCATCTTCGACTCAAAAATAAGTATACAAATGAAAAGAACCCGGCCTCTCGCGCATGTTACTGTGGCGAGTTGCCGGGTTTTACCCTTCAAAAGTAGTTGGTTACTGGTCTTCGAGGCGTGCCTTTCGGCGTTCATGGTCGAAAATTGCAACCAACGTTGGAGCATTACGAAATGGTCCCATCCAGTTAAACCTGGCGTCACCTTGTCCATAGGTGTCGAGTAGTAACCATTCAACCCCTAGCCAACCAGCTAGGATGCTTTCGAGTGATCGTTCATCTTCAATTGTTCTAGCTGTCGATGACGAGACGAGTCGAAGGATCCGCAGGTCAACGGACGGTACGCTTCCACCTGGAATTAGAAATGGCTTATCGATGATGACGACCTTCGCATCAACTCCTTCCTCCTCATTGGCTCGAAAGAGTAATAAACGCCAGAAGTGCCAGTATGCCCATTTTATATAAATTTTAATTACTGACACAACAACGAATATTCCAGTAAAGATAAGCAGGGCAGTCACCGCTACTCTCTCAACTTCTTGGCCAGAGATGAACAATAGCCATATCACATAGACGAAGCACGTAATCGTAGCTGAACACCAAAATATTTCAGCCCAGATGGTCTTCCTCGGTTCCAGTACTTGTACCGGTTTTTTTGACCAGATTCGTTTTACAGTTCGGCCGGTGGGTCGACGCTTCTCGAGCTGAACAAATAGTTCAGCTTTTGAGATTCGCTGTTCGAGTATTGGTTGACTATTCTTTAGGATCGGCTGTTGAGATGTGATCCTGCGACTGGCAAAAGTACTTAGCTTGATTGGTTCCAGCTCCATGCTCAGTCGTGCTGTTCCAGCACTAGGTTGCCGCTTTGGCATAGGCGGAATATGAATGGATACACCATCATGTTCGGTCTCTACTTGATCCTCATCCATGTTTTTAGAATGAAAGTTTACGCATGTATAAATGAAACATGCCGTAAAGATTAATCCCAGGACAAAGATGCCGAATTTTGGCCAAAATTCTATCCATGGCGCCAGACTGATAATGCCGCCTAGGAGCAGGGCATATATTACAATGCCAACGAAGAGCCGTATGCGTTGCTTTGTAGACATTTTGTTAAATAAATCACGCACGGGGCGCAATGAATCACGTAACATGTTAACTCGATTCTTTGAAGGGTGAAAAGGTCTGTTCTAGAGTAGGCGATTGCCATGCTAGAACCCATGTGTTGTTATAGATCATTCTTGTCAGCAAGTCAAAGACAAGCGGAATGTATTTGAGTCAAGTACGCTTGGCGTGTATAATGAGACATAATTACAGGAATAGAGGATAGGGAGTCTTGCTGGTTATGGCCACGTCAAAAAGTCACAGAATTGGAATTTGGATCATTGCTGCTGTTATGGTGGTCGGAACGTTGGGCGGCTTTGCTGCTATGGTTTTACAGCCAAAAAATTTAGCAACAGATGAAAGTCGTAAAAACGAACTACTCGCTGAATATCAGTCGCAGGTCGCGGCACAAACGACAGAGTTATCCAACAAGTATTATCCAGATTTTAGCCAACATGCTTCGACACCGGCTGCATTCGATGCTGCAGAAGTGACTGAACTAAAAACGGTTGATCTAAAAGAGGGAACTGGCGAAGAGATCAAAGATGGCACTGCATACGCAGCATATTATATTGGCTGGAATCCAACCGGTAAAATTTTTGATCAGTCGATTGAGAATGGTAAGCTCAAGGCTCCAATTAACGGTACGGGTCTGATTACTGGCTGGGAAGAAGGCGTAAAGGGGATGAAGCTTGGTGGTATCCGAGAACTAACTATTCCTGCCGCAAAGGCATATGGCGAAACCGGCAGTGGTGAAAACATTCCACCTAACACGCCAATTAAATTTATCGTCATGGCTGTCGAACAGCCTGTTGCAATCCCAGTATCTAAGGAGTTAATGAGTTACTATGGAAACTAAAATTCACGATGTCGTTATGATCGGCGCTGGTCCGAGCGCACTTGCTGCTGCAGTCTACACGACACGCGAAGACATCGGTACGGTACTATACGAAAAAGGTGTTATCGGTGGTCTCGCGGCTATTACCGACCAGGTTGATAACTACCCAGGGTTTCCAGAAGGTATCCCTGGGCTGACACTTGCTGATCAATTGCAAAAACAAGCTGAGCGCTTTGGCGCTGAAATTGAATTTGGTGAAGTATCGGCTATTCGTGATGAGGGTGATCATAAGACGCTGGTTATCGACGGCCAAGACGTAAAAGCACGTACGGTTCTGATTGCTACCGGTAGTGACTATAACAAAATTGGTGTTCCAGGCGAAGCTGAATACTATGGCCGCGGTGTTCATTACTGTGCGACATGTGACGGTGCATTTTACCGCGAAAAACGTCTGGTGGTGGTTGGTGGCGGTAATTCTGCTATCCAAGAAGCACTTTTCTTGACCCGCTTTACAACACATATTGATTTGCTTGTACGAAGTACGGTAAAGGCAAGCGAAGTATTGCAACATGAACTGCAAAAGTTTGTTGATGATGGTAAAATTACGGTTCATTTGAATACGACAACTGAGGAGATCGTTGCCGAAGAAGGTAAGGTTGTGTCGGTCAAGGCAATTAAAGATGGTCAACCCGTTACGATCGAAACTGACGGCGTCTTTGTGTTTGTTGGCTTAAAGCCAAACACAGAGTTCCTTAAAGATTCTGCCATCGAATTAGATGAACAAGGTCTCATCAAGACAGACCGGCACCTATCAACTACAATGTCGGGTGTGTTTGCCAGCGGTGATGTACGTAGCGGTGCAACAATGCAGATTGCAAGCGCAGTTGGTGAAGGCGCTACAGCAGCACTATCGATTCGCGAATATCTTGATAATCCTGTGACCGCTTAGTGTTTTTTCGAGAATCCGTCTTGGATTTGTTTTGGATAATCAGTGACAACAGCATCGAGTCCACGCTCGTTTAGCTGTTTGGCTGCGCCAAAACGGTTAACCGTGTAGGCATAAGTGAACAAATCAGTCTTTTTGGCGATTGCCAGCGCAAAGTCGTTGATGTAAAGGCGATGAAAGCCAACACCGTCTAGATTAAGACGACGTGCAAATGCGATAAAAATAAATGGGTTACGTTTGTGTAGTAGCCAAAGATTTGCCTCGGAGCTGAGTTTCCGAATATTTCCTAGCTCGCCCGATAGAAAAGACGAAAACACAAATAGGTCCCAGTCGCTTTTGCGTTTAACGTATTTCTTTTTTAACAGGGCGATGACCGGTTTGGCCATGCCGCGTTGTTTGATCTCGATATTTAAGAGGATTTCGCCAAAGAACTCATCTAGTACATCCTCAAGTGAGACGATCGGGTTACGGCTGTCTGCTGTATGATCTTTTAGTTGTTGGAATGTAGCGCGATTTACGAATACATTTTTACGGTGTGAGCGTACCAGATTGTTGTCGTGTAAGAGGACAGGAATGCCGTCGCTTGTGAGGTGAATGTCGAATTCAAGCATGTCAGCGCCAGCATCGACGCCAGCGCGGAGAGCTTCTAGTGTGTTTTCTGGCGCACTGCCAGCTGCCCCACGATGACCGATAACTAACATAATTACTGCTAAGTATACCAAATTTGATACAATAGGAACAGTAAATAACGGAGACACATATGGCTGATTTTAACCAAATCCTTACTCCTGGTGATGTTGATGGTGGCGTTGTTAACGTCGTTGTTGAAATTCCAGAGGGTAGCTCACACAAAATTGAATGGAATCGCGATCTTGCAGTCATGCAACTTGATCGTGTAGATCCTGAAATTTTTTCAAAGCCAACTAACTACGGATTTATCCCACAAACCCTAGACGAAGACGGTGATGAGCTTGATGCGCTAATTATTACCGATAAACCTCTTGCAACGGGTATCTTCCTCGAAGCAAAAGTTATTGGTGTTATGAAGTTTGTTGACGATGACGAAGTTGACGACAAGGTGGTGGTTGTACCAGCTGACGATCGCAATACAGGCAACGCAATTAATTCACTTGCTGATCTACCAAAGCAAAAGATTGCACAGATCGAACACCACTTTACACATTACAAGGACCTTAAAAAGCCAGGTAGTACAGTTGTGAAGGGCTGGGGCGACGTTGAAGAAGCGAAAGCTATCATTCACGAATCAATCAAGCGTTGGAACGAAAAATAAGATAGGTTGATTATTTTAAAAAGCCACCTAAATACAGGTGGCTTTTTTGTTTATTTTCATAAATGTAGTATAAATATATGTAGCTTTGGGGAGTACCAAAGAGAACATCTACCATGTGAGGCAAAAATGATTATAGGTATTATACTGGCTATTCTAGTTTTTGGAACGATGCCTAGTATTCGTGATTTCCTTACCCCGATTATGGGATATGAGAACGCTACGGGGCTTACGCATCTTATGTCACTTGCATTCCCTCTCACTATTGGATTAGTCCTTTTTGTTGGGTGGTGTATAGAATCGTTGTTCATGTACCTC
>DASVHL010000018.1:0-6116 GCA_036382575.1 Saccharimonadales bacterium (SeqCode)
CCGCAAGTTGTTCGGAGGTGACTTGGATCCGGAACTTCGGTTTCGCATTCAGGGGGCGACAACCTTAATCGGGAAACACGGTGCGTTAATTCGTTTGAATGAGGCTGGCGAAAGTCAGCGTCTGACGACGGATATGTACCGTGACACTTTGCCGATCTTTGATGCAAATGTCCGTAATACCTATTGGGTGAACAATGGTCAGTTGCTAAAAAGTGAACGGTTGGGGCAAACGTATATTGGCGATGTGCTATCTGGACAGACATTGGTTTGGACAGGAGATACATTCGGCTTTGGTTTGTACCAAGCCGGTCAGCTGACGCGTACCTTCACGTTTACATCACGTGCGCGCAGTATTAATGATCAGGTCGACATTGCGTCGCTATCCGGTCAATTGCTTGATGCGACGTGTGTATTTAGCGATACGCATGCTTGGTTTATGACAACTTCTCAGCAGCAAGGTGAACTTGTTCATCATTGCTATGTTCTTGATCATAAGGGAACAGTTTTGGCGCAATCAAGCGCCAAGCAGGGAGAAGATGTTTGGCTAGGTGGCGGTATTCGTGGACACCTTGCGATTGGTTCGTCGCTATACGTAGCAACGAATGATGGTATTGTGCGAATTGGAAGTGGGGGATCTGTTATCCATCAGGAACGTCAGTTCCCGGATACGGAACCATTCGTCGATTCACACACACAATTGGTCGCAGGGCCAGGCGGCATTTACGCGGTTTCCAGTCAGGAAATCACATTACTCGAGATTCACTAATAGCAAGGAAAGAAGGAGTCATGCGTACTCACACAGCTCTCCCGTTGCCTGTGTTTTACGATGCAGCCAATGTTGTCAACGATACTCGCTGGATCGATTACCAGGCGCTTCAGGCGTCGGCAATCGAGTGGCGTACACAACATAATCTGCGTGCGGTCGCGACTGACCGCGTCAAGATTGGAATGTTGGTGATCGATGCTCAAAATACGTTCTGCCATCCACAAGGTGAGCTTTTCGTGGCTGGGGCATCGGGTACTGGTGCGATTGATGACAGTGTCCGGACGGTAGAATTTATCT
Organism: Saccharimonadales bacterium (SeqCode); assembly: GCA_036382575.1. Classification (GTDB taxonomy): domain Bacteria; phylum Patescibacteriota; class Saccharimonadia; order Saccharimonadales; family Saccharimonadaceae; genus UBA6022. Next base: position 1,064 of record DASVHL010000018.1, read on the forward strand.
ACCGCAACCTGGACATCATCAGCGGTATTGACTGCACGCTGGATACACATCGTATGTTTGCAGTCTTTCACCCGTCATTCTTGGTGAATGAGCAGGGTGACCATCCGGCACCATTCACGCAGGTCACAAATACTGATGTGCGTGCTGGTGTTTGGAAGCCAAGCCCGTTCATGACGTCCGCCCTTGGCGTGACGTTGATGGCGGCCGAAAGGCACCTGGAACACTACACGGCCGAGCTGGAAAAGGCAGGGCGTTATGCTCTGACCATCTGGCCCTACCATGGTGTGCTGGGTGACAAAGGCCACAACCTGGTGAGTGGACTGATCGAAGCGGCGAATTTCCACGGGCTTGCCCGCGGCGCGCAGCCGGGATTCGAAGTCAAGGGAACACATCCTTTGGTTGAGAACTATTCGGTACTTGGACCAGAGGTTCGGCAGCTGTTTGACGGCACGCCGATTCCTCGCAATACCAAGTTTGTCGAAAAGTTGCTCAAGTACGATGCGCTCATCATCGCTGGTCAAGCCAAGAGCCACTGTGTGGCGTGGACGATCGACGACCTGCTGAGCGACATACTGGCCAAGGATGCATCCTTGGCACGCAAGGTGTATCTTCTTGAAGATTGCACTACCCCAATTGTCGTCAAAGACCCGTCAACAGGGAACGTAATCTATGATTACGGTCCTGATGCTGATGTGGCATTCGACAAATTTCGGGCTGCGGGCATGCACGTCGTCAGCTCGACCGACCCCATTCAGAACTGGCCTGACTTCCAGCTCTAACGTATATGAAAGGAATGTGTCATGAGCACAACAAATCTTTCGAGCTTGCTCGGAGATGCTGGTTTGGGCGTGTCGGCTACAGCTGCTATGCAGTTGACAGCCGACACACTCGGCCCCGCCATCCAGGAGGGGCTGGGTGATATCGAGCTCGACGACATTACTACCTCTGAGGTAGTTTTGGTGACAATGCTAATCGATGACAGCAGCTCGATCCGCTTTATCGGTGGCAACACTGAAGCGGTTCGTTCTGGACATAACCTGGTTGTCGACGCGCTGAAAGGCGCCAAGCAGTCAGCGTCCGTGCTGATCAATTGCCGCCAGCTGAACACCGGCGTGACGTATCCTTACGTCGTGCTCGATAATGCTCAGCGGCTAGATACGTCCAACTATAACCCCAATGGTGGAACTCCCCTGTACGACCAGATTGCCGTGACGCTGACAGGTGTTGCAGCCAAGATGGCCGAATTTGAACAGGGGGGTGTTGCAGCACGAGCCATTACGGTTATCGTGACCGACGGCTCTGACCAGGGTTCTTGGCAGCACACTGCGGCATCGGTCAAAAAGGTCGTTGCCGGTTTGTTGACAACCGAGCAGCATATCATTGCTGGTGTCGGCATTGACGATGGCTACACGGATTTTACTGCAGTGTTTGGCGAGATGGGTTTGCTTGATGAGTGGATCCTGACACCGTCTAACTCACCCAGTGACATCCGCCGCGCCTTCCAGACGGTCAGTCAATCTGCCGTCCGCGCAAGCCAAACAGCTGGTACGTTCAGTCAGACAGCAATGGGTGGCTTCGGCAATTAGCCAATCTCTGGTGAGTCGTGTAATTCCATACAGTGTATGCCGAAACGCTACACAAAAACGGCCGCGAGTAGCATTTAACTACTCGCGGCCAAACGACTCCATATGTAGACATATGCTGATGAGTTCAGGCACTGCCAAGAACGAAAGTCGTTACATCATTCGAAGCTGCGTGGCAGCGATTCGAGGGTATGTTGGTTAAAACTATATAATTTTGCAGGACGATGCGCACCTTCACGTTTCATTTTATCTGTTTCGTGAATCAAATTAAGACTGAGGAATTTTTTGCGGAAATTACGCTTATCAAGTTCGTAACCGAAGATTGCTTCATAGGCTGACTGTAGTTCGGCCAAAGTAAAGGTAGACGGCAAAAATGCATACACAGCATTGGTATATGATAGCTTGGCAATCAGCCGTTCGTGCGCATAACGAATAATGTCTGCGTGGTCGTATGCCAGATCCGGAAGATTGTTGACAGATAAAAATGCAATATTTTCATCGTTGGTCGGGGTGATTGTGCGGCCACAGCCCATGTAGGTTACGGACACGGCATGACCGCGGGGATCGCGAGCCACAGTGTCAAAAGTGTATAGCTGTTCGACATAACTAAGATCTTTCGCAATCGACACACCGGCTTTATCGGCAATGATGCGCTCAAGTGCCTGCATTGTCGTTTCTCCTTCGGGGTTATAGCCACCAGGAAGCGCCCAAGACCCTTTGAAGGGTTCGTTTGGTCGGCGAAGTAGCAAGACACTCAACACGCCGTCAATCAGTTGAAAGATAACCGCATCAACAGTCAATATAGGGGCGACATAGGGTGTAGTGTATTTCATACATTTAGTCTAACACTTAAAAGAAGAACCATCTAGATGTTGATAGATCATTACGAACTATACCTACTCGTAAATAACGCTGCAACGATTTATACTTTGTAAAGATGAGTGAGGAAAAACGTAAATTATCCAAGAAGCAGCGCGCGCTGGGTCTCTTACGTGTGGCAAAGATTACGTATAAAGCCGCTCCAGGCGCAGTTTTTATTAAGTTTATTGGAACGCTGATTAATGCCATCCTGCCAATCGTGACGACCTATTTTGCTGCTCTCACAACAACTGCACTTGCAGAGGCGTATTCAGGCGATACGACTGCGGGTGGACGGGCGATTACCTATGTGATTATTACTGCAGCGCTGGGTGTTGCGATGACGGCGTGGAGTAGTCTTGAAAATTATCTTAACCAGTATGTGCGGTATAAAATTAATGCGGCCGTGTCTGACCGGCTATATGAACAATTCCTGAGTCTTGATTTCTGGCGCTATGACGACAAGCATACGGCCGATATTTATGATAAGGCTAAGCAGTTCGCGAATTTCTTTGGATATATTTTCGATAGTCTCGCGAGTATCTTTACTTCATTCATTACTCTCCTGGCCGGATTGATCGCATTGCTGTTTGTGAGTTGGTGGCTCGGGCTTATTCTTGTCGCGGCCGTTATCCCTGGTATTGTTATTCAATTTAAACTTTCCCGAGCGCAGACAAAGCACTGGAATGAAAATGTTGAAACGCGGCGCGCACTCAATATGATTGAGTGGAATATGTTTGTGATTGATAAAATTGCCGAATTACGCGTCTACGGAGTAGTGCGTCACTTACTTGATCTACGTATGAAGCTCCGTGATAAAGATGAAAAAGAACGGATCAGCTTTGAGCGTAAATATATTGGCAAGCAACTTGGTGCTGATGTTATTGAGGCTGCGGCAGAAGTGACTGCCTTGCTATATACCACCCTGCAAATCATTGCTCACGCTCAGCCAATTGGTCAGTTCTTATATGTGCAGCAGGTTGTGTCGCGTGCAATGGGTGGCGCGCGTAGTTTTGTTTCGCAGATCAATTCAATTGATTCGGACATCGCTAATTTATTTGACTATCAAGAGTTTATGGATTTACCGACAGGTGCATCTCGAACGACGAAATTACACCGACAGCCACGGTTAATTACGCTCGACGAAGTATCGTTCCATTATCCAGGTTCCAAGACGCTTGTGCTGGATGACGTATCATTGAAAATTGAGCGTAATCAGCACATTGCGATTGTCGGCGAGAACGGCGCGGGTAAGACGACCTTAATTAAAATTATTTTGGGACTGTACTCACCGATTAAAGGCAAAGTACTGCTTGATGAGCACGATCTGGCACAGGTTGATATGGCATCATGGCATAGCTACCTAGGTGTCTTGCAGCAGGATTTTGTAAAGTATTCGTTTGCTTCGGCTAAAGACAATATCTTAATGGGGAACGTGAGCGTGCCGATGAATCAGGAACATTTCGAGGCCGCACTTGATCGGGCTGAAGCTCGCACTTTCTTGGAAAAATTACCAAAGGGACTCGATAGTTTTGTGAATCAATGGATGGAGCATAATGATGGAACGTCGGGTGTCGATCTATCGGGTGGTCAGTGGCAACGACTGGCTCTGGCACGAAACTTCTACCGCGATAGTCCAGTTATCATTCTCGACGAGCCAACTAGTGCAATTGATGCGTTGGCGGAATCTCGTATTTTCAAGCACTTATTTGCTGAAAAGAATCGAACTGTCATTACGATTAGTCACCGGCTGACAACGGTTGAACGGGCTGATGTGATTTATATGATGGAAGCTGGCAAGATCGTAGAGCAAGGGACACACAAAGAGCTCGTTGCTAAAAAAGGCGCCTATCATCACATGTTTGAATCGCAACTCCGGGAAAGTGAGAAATAAAAACACCTCGCTGGTTAAAGCGAGGTGTTTTTGTAAGGTGTGGTAATAAATTACCAGCTACGCTGACGGAATGAACCGCCACCGTTGCCGCCACGATCGCCACCGCGGTCGTTGCTGCCACCGAAGTCACGACGAGGTCGGTCTTCTTTTGGACGTGCTAGGCCAACGCTGATAGTACGACCGTCAAGGTCTTTACCGTCAAGTTGATCAACAGCTTTTTGGTTGTCTGCTTCGTTTACGAATTCAACAAAGCCGAAGCCCTTTGAACGGCCGCTGTCGCGGTCAGTGATGACGCGTGCGCTAGCAACTTCGCCGATTTGCTCGAAATGAGCTTTTAGTGTGTCATCAGTAGTTGCATATGCAAGGCTACCGATAAATAGATTTTGTTGTGCCATAATGTGGTACTCTTTTCTTCTTATCTGATTCTGATTATCGTCAGATCGACCGCTTGTGCGATATGTGCGAAGAAGAGAGTTTACCGATAAGTGGTAAGCGCCCGCCTTTTGCCTGAATACGCGTGTGCTTCTGAACAAGCCTATTTAATCATATTTTCGATTACAATACTAGCAAAAGCAGTAAAATACTTGCTTTATTCCTAAATAAGGGCATAATTAAACATAAGCTGGTACGCCAATGGGGTGCCATTGAGCGTTAAAACAAAAATGTCAAAACAAACATAGCGCCCCGGGTGGGCGCGTAGCAGCCTAGAAGACTCGTC
>DASVHL010000019.1:0-5056 GCA_036382575.1 Saccharimonadales bacterium (SeqCode)
GAGGCACATGTGTACTCAACGCCACTTGTTATTAATAAAGCGACTGGTAAGAAATTCGGTAAGTCAGAAGACGGCGCGGTGTGGCTTGACCCTAAAAAGACAAGTGTCTACAAGTTCTATCAGTTCTGGCTAAATGTCGATGACGAGGGCGTGATTGACTACGCTAAAATTTACACCTTACTCTCTAAAGAAGAGCTTGAGGCACTTGGCGAACGACATGCTGCGAATCCTGGTATACGAGAAGCACAAAAAACTTTGGCGCGTGAAGTGACGACGTTAGTCCACGGCACTGAACGTACCGAAAGTGTTATGCGTGTCACGGATGTGCTGTTTGGTGCACGTGAGTTTAGCGAGTTGAACGACGATGATCTTGAGACATTGGCTGGTGAGATCCCTACTGTTGGCACTGGTAAAACAGTCATTGAAAGCTTGGTTGAGGCTGGTGTTGCAGGTAGCAATGGTGAAGCTCGTCGCCTGATCGCCGGGGGTGCCGTGTCGCTGAATGGCGAGAAAGTTAATGACGATAGTCAGGTGACTAAAACAACATTGATTAAAAAAGGCAAAAACAACTTCGTATTGATAAAATAATACAGATGGGTGGGCGTATGAAAAATAAGCAAATAGGCTTTACGATCGTTGAACTACTGGTCGTGATTGTTATTATCGGTATTCTCGCCGGTATTACAATCGTCGCCTATAACGGTATTCAGCAACGCGCCCGTGTCTCGACTGCCCAAACAGATATGCGTAACTTGCATCAGTCGATGACTCTTCGCTTAATTAACGGCGAGTCTAACGACGGTACGACATGGGTTAATGCGCTACGTGATGCGAAGCTATACGAAGCAACTCACGGTACGTACACCAAGTTATTTGCTCTATGTAGCAATACGACAGATAATTCAATTTCGATAGTAACGTGGAATCCGGTTCAGAATTTGGGGGTAGCGGGTAACGGCTCTGTTATGCCGACATTCGTCAAAGGCTCACTAACGACATCTACCTATAACAGTGCAAATCCAGGCACGCTTACGTTAACAAAGTCTTGCTATGGTGCCGATCCTGATTACACAGCCGCATTTTGGTCCAACGCTGGGTAGTGTCAGTTCAGATGACGAGTTTCCTCTTCTTGATATGATTGTGTGAATAGTTCACCTAGGTATTCGTAGAGTTCAACAATCTCGGGGTTATCTTCACCGAAACGCCGCACCATACTGTCGTCAAGCCGCAGCTTATTTTCTATTAACTCAGCGACGCTAGTAATGCCATAATCCTCACGCATAACCATTCGGCCGGGTCCAAGGATATCTACAAGTAGCGGAGTGAGCTTGTCGACAGCACGAACAAATCGAGCTTCTGGAGTAGATTGTTCCTCGTAGTTAAGCAGTAACTCTGCAGTGTAGGGTGGAAGCGTTTGAGCAAGTGAGGTAAGTGCAGCTTGCTCGCGTCGATGCTTATCGAGCAGTTCTTGGTCTGACAGACCGTAGGTAGGTGTGTCACCAACGGCAATTTCAACGAAATCGTGAACAGTTGCATATTGTGATATTGTGCCACGGTCCAGTTCGGGACGTAAGGTACTTGCAAGCTCTACAGAGAGGACAGCGACCATCAAGCTGTGCTCTGCATCATTTTCACGGTGTGTTTCGTGGTATCTCGGGACTCGCTCGACACCAGAATAGCGAATACATAGATCGGCAAGTGATAAACAGATAGCACTCATTTTTTCGAGGCTAGGAGTTAATTCAATAGTTGATCGAGAATAGTCAAATTTTGTTGCTGGGTAATATTCATGAGTTGTCATTGTAATATCCTTTCATGCCGTTTTACAGGGACATTTATGACTGTACTGTGCTATCATTCTTATTAATAGAAAGTATAATTTGACTCAAAACTAATTGACATGCATCATATTCAACACTATATTCTTACTGTTTTATCGGTTACTAAATGGGCGCGGTTCAGTGATATGCGACCACCGAAGGTTGATAGTAATGCATATAGCTATCACCTTAAATTACTACAAAGGCAGAAATTAATTGAGAAACATGCCGACAAAGGCTATCGTTTGAGTCCGCTCGGCCTTGCTATGGTAGACCGCATGAGCAACACAGAATTGCAGTTGCGCGTACAGCCAAAAATTATTACGATGTGCGTGTTACAGGATGAAAATGAGAGGGTGCTCCTTCTCGCTAAAAGTAAGCAGCCATTTTTTGGCGCTTGGACATTTGCAAGTGGTAAGTTGCATTTAGAAGACGGCGGTGCCAGAGCGGCAATGATTCGTGAGTTAAAAGAGCGCGTAGCTGTTGCGCCCAACCCCACACTTACACATGCTGCAGATGTGTACATTAGTGCAGCAATAAACGGGCAATTTGTATCGACAGTTCTGGCTCATGTTTTTACTTTGAAAATTAAGGCAAATGAAGTGACGCGGAGTGATGTTCTCTGGACTAACGACCAAGACAGACGTGCATTGCAGCTAGCGCCTGGTGTAAAAGAAGTGTGTGAGTTGGTGGACCAACACAGGGGTGCATTTGTCTTTAGTGAATATCATATTGATTGGTAGGTTCGATAGGAATACGCGATGATTCATCGTGGGCTGGTATGATATAAAGTAATGAATCTTGTAACACCACTCGAAAAAATAAAAGGTGTTGGTCCGAAAACGGGCGAACAGTTAAAGGCTGCCGGACTATACACAGTCGGTGATCTTATTGATTTTCTGCCACGACGTCACGAGGATTTTTCGGAAGTAGTGCTGATTGCAAACATCCACCCTGGCAAGGCTACCATCAAGGCTCGCTGCGAGAAAATCGCCACGCGACCAGTGCGACGAGGCTTGCGTATTACGACGGCAACTTTGGCTGACGAGACAGGTAAATTGCAAGCTGTTTGGTTTAATCAGCCGTACCGCGAAACGCAGTTAAAAGCTGGCGATGAATTTTTCTTTTCGGGTGAATTTGAGTTTAATTACAATAAATACCAATTAAGTAATCCGAGCGCAGAAAAGGTAACTGATATGCCAGTTCAGACTGACAGGTTCCTGCCGGTCTACCGATCGATAAAAGGTTTGAAAAGTCAGTTAGTCCGTAAGATTCTAGCCGAGTTGCGTCCGATGATGACTATGCTGCCGGAAACCTTACCTATATCTGTAGTATCAAGTGAAAAGCTACTTTCTCGATCAGATGCCATCCTAGGAATGCATTTTCCTAAATCAGCCGAGGACGTTGCACGGGCACGCGAGCGCTTGGCATTTGAAGAACTATTTCAACTACTGCTGGCAAGTCAATTGAACCGTGATGAAAATGCCAAGCTTGAGGGCTGGCATATTCCGTTTGATCAGACCGTTGTGGCTGATTTTGTAAAACAGTTACCATTTGAACTTACCGGTGCGCAGCGACGAGCCGCCTGGGAGGTGATTCAGGATTTCGAAAAGAACACACCAATGAACCGTTTGTTACAGGGTGACGTAGGGTCTGGTAAGACGGTCGTAGCGGGCCTTGCCGCGCGGCAAGCCGCTGCAGCTGGCTTTCAAACGGCACTGATGGCGCCAACCGAGATCTTGGCTTCGCAGCATGCCGAGACGCTGAGTCGTATTCTAGAGCCATTTGGTGTGCGAGTAGGTCTACTCACCGGTAGTGTGAAGGGCGTGGCTCGTAAAACCCTATACGAACAAATTTCTAACGGTGGCGTTGATGTAGTCGTCGGGACACATGCTTTGATTCAGGAGACGGTTATTTTTCATAAGCTCGGCTTTGTTGTTATTGATGAACAACATCGTTTTGGTGTTAAACAACGACAGGAGCTACTGACGAAATCTATACACATGCCACACCTTCTTGCTATGACAGCTACCCCGATCCCGCGCAGCCTTGCTCTGACGGTGTATGGAGAGTTAGATGTGAGTATCTTAAACGAGTTACCGAAGGGTCGTAAACCAATCGAAACTAAACTGTGGTCACCGAACAGCCAGGCGCAGCTATACGAAAAAGTGGATGCTGAAATTACCAAAGGCCGACAGGGCTATGTTATTTGTAGCCTAATTGATGAGAATCCTGATAATGAAATCAAGAGCGTGCAGGCTGAATTTGTGAAGTTACAGAATTCTATTTTTAAGCATCGCCGTATTGGATTACTGCATGGCAAGATGAAACCAGATGAAAAAGATGCCGTCATGACATTATTTTCAAACGGTGAACTGGATATCCTCGTCAGTACAACTGTCGTTGAAGTTGGTGTTGATGTACCGAATGCTACCGTTATGATCATAGAGAACGCTGATCGGTTTGGCCTCAGCCAGCTACACCAGCTGCGTGGCCGCGTCGGGCGTTCATCTCATCAAAGTTACTGTTACTTGGTAATGAGTGATAGCAAAAAACCAAGCCAGCGCCTAAAAGAGATTGAGAAATCACAGGACGGTTTCTATTTGGCAGAAGTAGACTTGAAGCTTCGAGGTCCAGGTGAGATTTATGGTCGCTCGCAACACGGGGCGCTTAACCTGCAGATCGCTACATTATCAGATACGAAATTAATTGCTCGTGCGCAGAAACAAGCCAAGCAATTCGTCGCTGCCCGGCAGGATCTGCTACAATATAAGCAACTGGCCGCACAAGTTGAACAATATCAGCGGCTAACAACGTTAAATTAACAGGGAAAAGCACAGCCGGTCCCGAGTGATTGATTCACTCGAACCGCGCGATAAGAAAAACCGTAGGTTTGTCTTATCAGGCGAAGCCGCATCATGTATTCTGGAACAACTTTTCGTACAAAATCAGGTCTCGTCATGGGCGTGCACCAAAAAATTGATCGTGTCGCTCACCGTCACATTAAAAAACATGTTCCGAAAACACTTCATTTTCCAACAACGCGTGAGGTGCTGCATTTCGAAGGACTAAATGGTCCTGACGGCATCAAGCGTAAAAGTCCTGCCAAGGATGAGCCATGGCATTATATCGATCCTGCCAAGACCGATGATCGCTCACTGATTGACATGATTAATTATCATATTCATAATATGGCAACCGCACTGCGCGAAGAGAATACTGCTTCCTTTTTCCTC
>DASVHL010000020.1:0-7903 GCA_036382575.1 Saccharimonadales bacterium (SeqCode)
GTGCGTTTAAAAATAATACTCATATGGCCTATTGTACCACTTATCTCTGTTATTTGAGTGAAATTATCTTGTCTTCGACGAGAGAACGAAAATGCCACATACCACGCCCTTCGGTTTTGTAGGTCCAGTAAAACCATGCTGCCGCCGATGCATAGGCTGCGATCTGCAGTTCACCATGGTGCTTTAAAAGCGCCGCTTTCTCATCAGCCGTTCGCTTGCTGAGCTTTTCACCCGCAAGCGTAATACTCCATTCGCCCACAACGACTGGCTGCTCTTGCTGTAACCTATCGAGCAAACGTATGCGTTGGCCTTGCAAACTTTTAAAGTAGCGTTCGATGCTTTGCCAAATATACCGTGGACTAGCAAAATGATACCAATGGACATCCATCATCACAGGATGTGTCGCATAGCCACCAATAACACCGTTCAGCAGTCTCGGGGTGAAACCATCATGAAACACAATAACCGTACCTGGTCGTGCCACTTTCGACAGCCGACGATACGCCTGACGATAAAAACGACGCAATTTCCATTGAAGCAGCCCAATCTTAGGCTCGTTAGCCAGTTCAATTCCCCATAGCGCCGGACTATCATAATAACGCTGTGCGATTTTCTCGAGTGTGTCTATTGATTCTTGGCGATAGGCTACGTGATGATGCCATTCACTTTTACCAATCCTCCCGCTATGATCCTTGCCATTTTGTGACCCCTTCAAACCGTGGAGGTCTATGAGCACCTTTAGATGGTATTTCTCGGCCATATTCATCGCCCAGTCCAAATATTTTACTGTTGGTGTATACGGATCATCGCCATCAAACAGCCAATAACCTACTGGAATACGCACAGCATCGATACCATTCTGCTGTAACCATTTAAAATCAGCCTCGGTAATAAATTCCTTACGATGTTGCTCAATTTTACGAGCAGCACCAGCGGTCTGCATAAACGTATATTCATCATCAGCCCCAGTGCCTACAAATAGCCTAGGCGTCATCCATCGTTCCAGGATTAGCCAACCGCCAAGATTTACACCACGCATAGCATTCATAGTTCTATTATAGCGTGCCGAAGAAAACGAGAGGCATTAGTGCCTACAGACCAATACTGCGTCGACGAATGATTGCAAGGATCCACCAGATAGATCCCACCAAGATAACTACACCGCCGCCAATTGCCCACCAAACACCACTTTGTCCATACCACGGAGTTTCAGATATTGTTGGCTCTGGTGTTTTTATCACTTGATCATCATGAACGATATGTACACCTAAATCGGTTGATGGATCGGTATCAATGGCAACAGCTTCGTCGGATGAATCAGTCGCTGGCTGTTGGTTGATACTAGCTGATCGTGCAACTGTTTTACCTGATGACGTACCTGACGTGCCACCAGTGCTTCCCGCACCAGGCGTCGACTCTTCATCGCCAGTCGGTGGATTAGATGGACTATAGTTACTGTAGCGAACATCATAATCACCAGTCCGGCCCTCAAAAACAGCATACGAAACACCCTTGATAGTTTGTGTTTGATACGCCACAGTTTGACCACCGCGAGTTAGGCTAGCGACAGTCCCGCCACTATTTTGCGCAGGCACCATTGCACGTAGACCGTGCGCGCCCTCGCTCGCTATAAGACGAAAGGTAAGCTGACCGGTCGTAGGTCGTGAAAGCTGAGTAAAGCTCGATTGCTCACGACTCGTTAGCCATTCCAGGGCCTGTGCTGCAGTAATCGTTGGGACACCACGGCTCTTGGCTAAATCTACCAGCAGCTGGTGATATGTCTCGCCCGCTTCCATGTCGTAATGACTGCCGAACATGCCGTAATAGCCATTAACACCGACGGCATTATCCAGTATTGCCGCGATCGATGTACTATCGGCGGATGTATTATCAAAGTTTGTTACCCCTTGATGAACATCAAGAAGCGCACCCGATAGATCAGTCAAGCGCATGTTCATACCCGACCCGGTCACCATTGGGCTGCGTGAATTAATCCAGCTAGCTGGAAATGCGACTGTATTTAGATCATATCGAACACCTTGTGCCTGACCAGCTCGTGGCATCATGTCCCAATCGGCCCAGCTGTAGCAGTGGTAGCGTGAAGATATCGAAGGAGCCACACCCGTGAACTTTGCATTCCACGTCGCCATACTCGCAGCGTACTTTGGATAAAGCTCGGCATAGTTGGCATCGTTATAACACTGGCCACCACTGTTGACGGGGTGATTTCCTATTTCAAAACCATAACCGGCCAACTGAACCGCCTGAGCATTAGTTAGTCCAGAATTAACGTACACATAATGACTTGCACGTACGCACTGCCAATCAGTCATAGAACAATCAAGAGGACTCTGATTAAGCCAGCTATTCATTTGCTGTCGTGTTCCTGTGGCATCATTCAAGCCATGATCGTCCCCTGCTAGCACCAGGGCAGCTTTCTGGTCATTAGGTAAATACCAGAAACGTGGCATTGGCAGTGTATTTTTTGTCACTTCTGTCATGATATTCACGAGTAGGCGCTGCTGCTCATCCGCTTGTGGAATTGCCATCTTATTAACATCTAGCCAATCTGGCTGCACATCACCAGATTTTGCACCGAAAAATAGATCGTTTGTGCGTATTGGTCCATCAGCATTACGATCCTGGCCCGACCATGCGACATTACCCTGATGCAGGGCAATCACCGATCGTGCCAAATCATAACTAAAACTACTCGCCGTGCCCGCACCGACAGTTCGTGTTGTCACAGCCGGGAAGGCCGTTGCGGTTGAGGCATCGCTGTACAACTGTGCTACTGCAGTTGCGCCATTCAGCGTATAACGATCAGCTGTTCCCTTATATTGCATTGATTGACTAACGATACCAGCGCCTGCAGCTGTCGCAGGATCGACCCGCATATACTGATTTAGGCTCGTCGCATTCGCATCTGTCAAACCAAGCACACTAGCAAGCTTTTTATCTGGTCGCATGGCAATTAAATTACCGCCACCCTGCACCCAGTTTTGTAATGTATCGACTTGCGGCTGACTCAGTGAAGCCTGCGCAGCAATAACAGTCGTATATTGGTTCAGTAGATTGGCCGACAGCTCACTAGTATCTTTGACTGTAAAATACGAGATTCCTTCCGCACGCAAAATCTCGGCATAATATTTCCCATAGGTATCGCCTGGTGCTGTCACGATCAACACTGGTCCACCAATACCTTGATTAACATCGACGGCTGCCGTTGTCGCTCCAGTCGTAAACGACCAGCTATAATCTTGTCCTAGGCTCAAACCGCGTGTATCTGTTACGCCAGGGGTTACCACCACGTCATAGCGTGTATTCTCGGCCAGTGTCACTGTTGGCGTGATCGTCACCGCTCGTTTTGCTTGATTAAAACTAACACTGCGCGCAACCAGTTGATTATTACCATCACGTAGCTGGACATTCGCAGTTGTCACTGTCGCTGGATTAATCGGTTGATCAAATGTCAAACGTATTGGCGTCGAGCGTTTGACGGCATAGCTGCCATTTGTAGGCTCAGCTTTAATGACTTGTAGGGGCAACTGGTCCTCTTCGTAGCCGCTAAAAACTGCATCGATATGATAGTAGTTATTCGTGCTTGGACTACCTGGATACTGTCCAGCAACATAGGTGTAGACCGAGTTTGCCGTACCGCTACCGCTCGCCGTGTTTCGGGCATCACCACCAGGATAAGCTACAAACCCCGGGGCAGTCATCGGTGCAGTGAATTGCCCGAATGTTGCCTGGTAATCGCCTGTTGCAAGCCCAAATGAAACCACATACACCTGACCGCTGTTTACACTTAATGGTGTTGTTAGCACCGCCTCTTGCCATCCATACTCACTTTCGCCGATAGTTGTCGCACTTGCAAGCAAATTACCTTGGCTATCCCATACGTGACCCGTGTGCATTGTTGCCGTATTAACGATTGGCTTATAGAACCGTACGCCTGTAATATAGCCATTCATCCTCGGTACAATCTTAAGACCCAGCTCGATTCCCTGCGCCAGATCTTCACGATAGGTACTGGAACCTGTTGGAATTTGATTATTCTTTAGACTACATGGACAATCTAGCGGTGTTGTCGTGACGGTAAACGACCAGCTATAATCGGCTGCCATATCATGACCATCGTAATCTTGAATCGCCGGGCTGGAGCCTTTTAGTGTAACCGTGTACGTCTTACCTGATGCCCAAATAACATCTGGTACGAACTGCACCTTACGCGTAGCACTATCATACGTCACCGTCCCCGCTACTGGTTGGTTTTGATCATCGGTCACCAGAATAGTGCTTGATGAGACACTTGCTGGATCAAGTAGCTTATCAAATGTCGCCGTTACCGCATCCGTGTACTCAACATTAGTAGCGTCGTCGGCCGGAGTCTGAGCAGTTATTGTAGGAGGCGCAGTATCGGCAGAGCTTACATAGGTGGCGTCGATCCAATAATTCGTCTCGTTAAATGAGTGAGTCGGGTACGTACTTGTCGCAGCGGCGGCATAGGCACCCTGGCCAACGTTACCTAGGCCATCTATCGCGCTTCCCTGATCAGGCAGGGTAAACGGTGCATTAATCACAGGACTACCAAAATAATGCGGTGTTGCCACATAATTACCATCGGCCATAAAGACCGAGGCGGTATATATTGTGTTAGCTGCTACCGCTACTGGTGCAAATTGTACCTCTTGCCAACCAGATGCAGTTTCGTTCACAAAGGTAGCATTTGCCATTCGGACTGAACCGTCATTACTCCATAATGAACCGCTATGTACTCCTCCCATTCCTGGTGATTTATAAAACCGAATGCCTGAGATGTATCCAGCATGATCAAAACGCATCTTTATACCAAGCTCAATACCGCCAACTTCATTAAAAACTGATGGATCTGATGCCGGTTGATTAATGGTAAATGCCGTACACGGGCACGGTGGTGTCGCAAAAGTACTGCGGACAGCAAAAATGGTAATCGTAAGACCAACCAGAAGCGCAGCGACCAATGTTAGTTTTCGCAAATCACGGAAAATAGGCTTGGTCTGCCGCCACGCATTGAACCATCCCCTTGCACTCCTCCGTATGCGCATATTGTTTATTACTTTACTCCTGTATTGTGCTTATGACAATATCGTTTTCTGAGATTTTTTTGAGAGAAAAAAGAACATCCAATTTACGACAAACTAATGATATACTCGAATGAAATGATTGAAAATAACCCCTTGGAACAGCTGTTCGAACTAGCAAACCATTACCCTTCGCCGCACAACGGCCAGCCCATCGAACTAAAACAGCAAGACGAACAGCATTTTACGCTTCATTTTCAGCGCGAAAGAGGCCTTCAAGCAGTAGATATATCGTATCTATTTAGCTACGTCACAATGGGCGTTTTTATTCAGCACCTGGCATTCTGTGCCGAGGCACTTGGACACGACTTTACATATAGCCTTGCATTACCTCCTTTAGAGACAATCAAAGGGACCGGTTCCGTGCAATTTGCATCATGCGAAATTCGGCTATCACAAAAACCTACTAATCAAACACTAGTCGATATATTAGCTAACCGACAAACCTCACGCAAGAAATACACACAAGGGATAGATGATGAACTAACCCAACAGCTCCTTGCTATAGCAACAGATAACCATAGCGAATTACATAAGATGAAACAGGAAGGCACACGCCAGGCGATTTGGCTCAACCAACGTGCGGTATTTGACGACATGTTCGACAATGCAGTACGAAAGGAATTAAACCACTGGCTCCGTTATAGCAAGCAAGAAAAAGAAGCCTCGCGCGACGGTCTCGCCTATGACTGCATGGAATTAAATGGTGCTGTTATGAAATTTATTATCAAGCACTACAAAATATTGCGAACTCCTGGCATTAGTTGGTTAATAGAAAAATATTACCTGCGCACAATGACCGATAATAGTGATGTATTTTATCTGCTAGCGCCGTTTAGCAACGAGTACGAATCTTTCACTGTCGGCATGTCGATAATGAAAATGTGGCACGCTATCGCCGCCAAGGGTTATTACCTCCATCCTTTCGGGACAATCATGAGCAATCAGGCGGCACATGCGGACTTTTTGAAGCTTATTAATAGTGACCATGAAGATATGAGTCAAAACTTCCTCGTATTCATTTTCCGTGGTGGTATGTCAGAAAAGCCGCATGCAAGTTTGCGAATACCGGTAAAAGATCATTTATTTAGGAGATAAATTAATTATGTTTCGTTTTTTCTACATTGGACTCGTGGCCCTTATCGACAAGATCATATGGACGATTGATGTCGGTCCTTCGGTGCACAAATTCTTTCTAGCACCCCAAATTGGCAACTTTCGGGTCATTCTAGGAAAGATCAGAGCGGTGCGTCTGTATTATTTTGCTATGAAGCATGTTCCTGCCTATAAAGATTACATGTCAAAGCATCCTCACGCCGGACCGCGCATCAGTGCCACACATGTCTCACTAAATGACATTCCAGAAATCGATAAGGATTCATATATTAAAAAATACTACCTTACCGAAAAACTAATCGATGGCGTACTACCAAATAGTGGTGTCATGCTCGATGAGTCTTCGGGTAGCAGCGGCCAACCAACAAGCTGGGCGCGCGGCTACAAAGAGCGACGTTTGTCGCGCCGCATTATCCAAGTAACATTCAAACACCTCCTTAAAGACACGAATCCTATCGTTATCAACACGTTTGCCATGGGAGCTTGGTCAACTGGCTTCAATACCTCAATGAGCCTGCTTGAGGTGAGTCGCGTAAAGTCAACTGGTCCTGACATGACAAAGGCTATCAATACCATGCTTGAACTTGGTCCGCAGTTTGATTACGTCATCATGGGGTATCCGCCATTCCTAAAACAGCTCGCCGATGACAAGCGCATTGACTGGGCGAAGTATACGGTTTCAGCAATTTATGGCGGTGAAGGCATCAGCGAACCAATGCGCCAGTCATTACTGCAGACCTACACATCCGTCATTGGGTCATACGGCGCATCTGACCTGGAAATTAACGTGGGTCATGAAACCGAATTTGCTATTGCACTTCGCCAGGCACTGATCGAAGATGAATCACTTCGCAACGCCCTTTTGAAACAGAATCGCGGCATTATCCCAATGATTTTTCAATATAACCCGTACGATTATCTTTTCGAGACTAACGATAAGGGTGAACTACTTGTCACAATTTGCCGACTCGAAAACCTCAGTCCGCGTATTCGCTACAATATTCATGACCTCGGCCATGCAGAGGAATTTTATACCTTCAAGAAACGCCTAAAAGCACTCGGTCGTGAGGATCTGCTTAAACTGGCAGAAGTAGACTTTGGCGTGCTGTTTTACTATGGACGCAGTGATTTGTCGGTTGATTACTATGGTGGTGTTGTCGGGCCAGAGGAGATCAGACAAATTGTTAATGCTAGTCAGATGTACAATGAAAAGATAGCGAACTTCCGCCTCGTCAGTTACGAAGACAAGGAACATCAGAAACACTTACTATTCGCTCTCGAGCTAGCTCAAAACACTACGATTAATGAGAGTGAGAAACAGGAACTCCTTTCTACCATATTAGATCAGCTATTTGTCCTGAATTTAGACTTTAAAGCTGGCTACGATATGGCTAAACACAAACCAGAAATACGCATATACCAACCTAACGAGGGCATCTTTGACGAGAGTCATCGCAAACTAAAGAACGACTACGTTTGGAATATCGATTACGAACGTGCACAGGCTGAGGGAATCGCGCAGTAAAGGAGGTTGCCCTTCGGTGATCTCACGGAGAAGGCGGTCGCTACGCTTCCTATTTCCATTCCTTATGAAAAGAAAATGCTACGCGCTTTCTTTTCATTGCGTCGTTACACGAACTCCTGCAGAGTTCGGATTTACTGCG
>DASVHL010000021.1:0-42399 GCA_036382575.1 Saccharimonadales bacterium (SeqCode)
GGGGAGGGAGCTACTCGCCGCCATGCGTAATAAGTTTGGTGGCCACAATATCGACGGCCAACAATAGTCGCCGGCTTAATTCGTTAGATACCAGCGAGCATCGTCATAATACGCAGTAATATTTGAGTTGCCGGTTACAATAATCTGTAAACTTGCAGATTTTACGGCCGATGATGATGGCTTGTACGAAATTGAAACATCACCACTACTAACACCTCGGACACCAGTTTTGTATTGACCCGATACCCAGTTACCTGCAGCATCGTATTCGTCAACATAAAAGCCGACTTCGCCAGACGACAGTTGAGCGACAGCGACATAGCTCAAGAGATTATATGTCCTTAATGGATCGACTGCTACTTTTGGTGAAAATAGATGTCGATTTACCGTTGTCGCTACTAACTTAACAGAATTGACTGGATTCGATGGGCTGCCATGATTCGTGGTGTCAGCTGTAATTGTCGTAGGGCTATTCGTCGTCCAGCCACCCGAAATACCACTGTCAAATGTGCCATTCGCAACAAGATTGGTGGGTACTGGTGGCGGAGCAACAGAGCTTAGCGCAAACCACTGCGCAGTATCATAAAACCCAGTAATACCCGAGTTTGCCGTGACGATAACCTGAAGTCGAGCCTTTTTTACATTGGCTGAAGTAGGCTTATAGCTAAAGTTAAAATTCTCGACAAAGGCAGATCGCTCACCGTTTTTATATTGCCCTGATATCCAATTGTTAAATCCATCATACTCATCGATAAAGAACCCGACCTCGCCGCCAGTGATTCGGGTAACATTTACGAATTGTTTCAATAGGTACGTCGTATTTGAATCTACTGCAATAATCGGCGAAAACAGATGTCCATTCTGTGCCGCAGCATTCAACGCAACCGAGCCAGCTGGATTGGGTGCGCTACCATTGGTTGCTGCATTCGCGGCAATTGATGATGGCACATCAGTTGTCCAACCGCCAGAAATACCACTTTCGAAACTATTATTAGGTAAGAGATTTGTGTCACTTGCAACAAGTCCATTGCTAATGTTGACAGGTGTAATCAGTCCTGCATTCTGCTTTGTTTTTACATAAGCGGCGATTTGATCAAGCGCAGTCGTCCCATATTCGTAATCGTCAGGATCATTACTTGGAGTTGGTTTTATGTCATGCATTGTCAAAACTAGCCAATATTTATTCGTGATTGCAGCGTCGATCTTTGCCTTAACTTGAGCCACCGTTACGCCCGACTGAACCTGCATATTATTTAACAGATAGTCATTATACGGCCAAATATTGTTACCTTGATCTGCAAATCCACGATGTGACGTATAGACCTTGGCAATCTGCGCAAGAGTGGCCGCCGTATAATCGCCATATGGAGTTGAAAATGCTTTTACATCTATCCCCTGTGCAGTAAAATCAGCTTTACTCTGGGATAATTCTTGTGACACCTGCGCAGGAGTTAGCACATTTGGTTGACCGTCCGAGGCATCACTTGAAGCAAGGTATGGATGTGTTGCTGTGTGTGAACCAATCTCCCAGCCTGCTGCCTTAAGTTGCTTGATCTGTGTCCAAGTCATGTACGAGGCGTCAGTATTTGCATGACATGTGTTTGGTATCGCCGACATACCGACGCAGCGAGTAATGACATAGTCAGTCCCTGTTAGACCGTATTTCGCTAGAGTGGGCTGTGCACGCGTTAATGCACTTGTTAATCCATCGTCAAATGTAAACGATATTTTTGCGCTTGGCACTGGATTCTGAACTGCCGCACGCGCTGCCAAACTAAACCACGCCGGCACCAGTACTGTCACTAACAACATGAGCGTCGCCACTAACCAAAGTTTTTTCTTCGGATAGCGCTGTATATTTCTTATACCCATACGAATTTCGTTCATCATAGCCTCCTCGCCACATCATGGCGCACATTAATTACTGACTGTCGATCTCCTGCAGTGCAGTGGAGACTGGTTCGACCACAATACCACTGCGTTTTATACTATCAAGCTGCTGTTGCAGTTGAGTTGGCGTCACAATTGTTTCAACACCGGATGTTGGCTCTATCCGATGGTACACGAGCACAAGCCACCCGTTACTAGCTTTCGCATCGGCTATTTCATCAGCTAGGCGTGCCGGCGTCACAGAATGACCCATATAGAGTACTCGGATATTATATAGATCAAAATTCTGTTTGGTATTTACTCCGGCATCAGTCCCACGAAGTGACGTGTAGTATCTGTGCGCATAGAACGCCAGTTGTGCGTCGACACCTCCAAATGGAGCGGCGAAATTAGTACTACTCTGTCCATGCACTTGACTAAAATATTGCGCAGCATAGCCTAGTTGATGATCTATTTCTGACCTATCTAGCGTCGTAAAGTTCAAATGCTTATAGCCATGCGATGCCACCTCATGGCCATCGTCCACCAATGCCTGAACTTGAGCTGATGTCATAAAGTTTGCCGTATCAATAACCGATGGATTCAGATAAAATGTCCCTTCGTACCCATACCGATTCAATAAACTCGCACCGTTATTGAATGCAGATAGCCAGCCGTCGTCAAATGTCATCGACAGTCGCGGCCTATCCCACACGAGTGGGCCTGATTGAGTTAAATTATATAGGCCATTCCCTCGTGTATCTAGGTAACCATTATTACGAAGTACAAGCGTCACAACGACACTATCGGCATTTTGGGGTATTTCAAATTCTTGCTTAAATGCCGTCCAATTTTTCACTGGCAACAGTTGACGAATTGTCTCAAATCTTCGCTCTCCACCGGAGAGCGTATATTCAGCAATGACATCAATGGGCACATCACTACGATATATCGAAGTAAATTGATACATTTGATGCGGCGATACCGCGACAGGAGTGTACTGCCATTTCGCTTCACCATCCTTAAAGCTACTCGATTGACTACGTAGATACGACGCACCATCATTCGTCACATAAGCGAATGTGGCTTGGTTATTACCGTAGCTAAAGCTCGACCAATCAGCCGGCACTACCCCATCATTACTCGATAGTTGAGGATTTGACACAAGATTATTACCAAGTTCCCCACGAGGCTGCTGAAATAAATCACTTGGATTTGGCTCGAGGTATGTTCGATCGATCTGAAGCTCACCTCGACCAGTCACACTATATATAAACTGCACACTCTCAGCCCCCTGCCCGGCTACAAACACATGACTTGCGGCCTCCCAATCTTCTGCTTGCTTAAAGCGACCAACGATAAATTGATCGTATGAACCGTCGGTATTATTAGTACGAAGAATCAGGTCAAATGGCAGGTTAGCTTTATAAATCGTTTTGTAATAATATCGTTCGCCTGGCTTAACTGTGGCAAGAGGGCTTGTAAGTGTCGTATTGCCACGTGTCACTTGATTTGCGTTCGTAAATGTAATGGCCACTGCATTATCCTTTGCCTTGCGTGTAGATGCCGTACTTGATTCAGCGGCCGAGACCTGCCATCCAATAGGAACGCCCTGTGCATCGAGGTCGTCGAGTCCTGCATTCGGCAGTATGTTAGTAACGGCATTTGCGAGCCGTGGCGTGGCAGCGATCACTGAATATTGTTGCCACACAAAGAATAATAAAAATACGACCGGCATAACCGTAATGAATGGGTTTTTCCAAAATGCAACACGATTATTCATGAGTCTTCTCCATCACTTGCACTGAATTGGTCGCAGGAACGCCGATAACTTGTCCGCCAATACGTGATGGTGAATGCCAAATTGACCCACTTGAATGCCGTTGCACCAGACGGTGCGCCCGCAACACGCATAAAGTCACAGCCATGACCTGAATAACATCCATAATATAAAAGATAAAATACGCCAGCGGCACATAGAGTGTTAGATACAGCCTTTCTCTGAAACGCAAATGCTCGTCATACCATAATGTCAGGAACATATAGGCTGTCATCGTAATGTAGGTACCAAGCAGCAAGATCAGACTATTATGCATAACCATGAGGTAGACCGCATATGCCCATGTAAACGGCAGTAGTAATAAAAGTATCTCACTCAAAAGTGCCATCGGCAAACGATATATCGTTAGCATTGATGTATAGTTCTGATCATTCTTCCCAATTAATTGATTGTGCTTCAATATATTTTGAAAGCTACCATATTTCCAGCGATACCGTTGACGAAACAAGCCACGAAAACTTTCCACTGGCTCCGTCATTGCCATCACATCAGCAGCATATACTAGTCTATTCGCTTTATTACCCCTTGCGACAATCTTCATGCTTAGACTAATGTCTTCGGTCATTGTATCGGTATCATAGAATCCAATCGCGCGAATAGATTTCGTACGATATGTCGAGGCGACGCCACCAACAACAAATTCACAGTTAGTTAGCGAATAGGTTTTCTTGGCACGATACCCGATCATATGCTCAAACTTCTGCAAAATACTTAGTGTTGTATGTTGATTCATTACCTGAACATTCGCCGCCACGCCAACGACAGTTGGATCGCTAAAATAACTTATGGCACGCTCAATAGCATCTGACGCAAGTACCGAATCCGCATCAAGCATCATGACAAATTTACTCTTCACATAGCGCCCTAACGCATAATTTAGCGCCGCACCTTTACCTGTATTCATGTGCCGATGTATAACACGCAGTTTATATTCAGGGTGTAGTTTTCGATATAGATTAACGATATGCTTTGTCGCATCCGTCGATGCATCATTCACCACCATGACATCAAAGTTAGAGTAGGAATTTTTAAAAATAGACTGCAAGCATCGTTCAATAACCTTCTCTTCGTTATGCGCAGGTACTAAAACAGTCACGTTTGGGTGTAGCCGTACGATCGATTGCGGCATATGGAATCGCATCCTGCGACGCGCCTGCCAGACATCGTAGAGGCTCGCGCCAATCAAATAAAAGCCTAAATGTGTAATATAAATAACGCTCGTCGCCGTAAACAAATAAAACAGAAATGTATTAAAGTCCATCACCGGCTCCAAGTCGTCGACGAATAACTCTCCGTCGATTTTGCCGTCTAACATGCAACGCTGCACGCATAATAGCAATCCGACGAATCGTCATGCTGAGAAGAATCATTGCCCAAATTACCAAGCTCGCGAATGCCAGCACCGTAATCAAATCAATCACTCGTGTCTGCTCAAATCCAGTAAATACATTCGGATTTGTAAGCGCAAACTCAGTGATTATCATGCCACTAAACCGATTGGCTGCGCGCATCTCTTCATATCACTATCGCCTCCCTCTCTATTTCACCCTGTTCTAAATTGACTATAGAACCGACAGCATCGTAGTGGCAGTGATTTTTATTACTAATCCTATGTAATTATATTCACAAACTAATTACAGCATCCTGTAATCTGAATTACATTTATTACACGGCCAATCCACTAAAATAAATTGTGTTGACGAGGAGGCTCATGCACGAGATCATGCCACATCGCGATTTTATAGGTTATCTGAAAAGCGCAGTAATAGCACTAGTTATTGTGAGTGGTTTATTATGTGCCGTCTATGTGTGGACGTATCGAGACGGTATCTTCTCGGCCCACACAGCTGCTAATCAGCAGACAAATTTGCTGGCATCTGGCTGGGATCACATGCCAGGCGTTACCCCGCAGACTAGCGGCCTACATGTGACACATACAGACCAAGCAATCGTACAACAAGATGGATCACCCGGAATGACCAATCCTTCAGTGAACCTATATGGAACTCATCTGTATGCCGATGGCGATTACTCCTTGACGGCAAAAATCAGCGACATTAGTGGTAGCGCTGTTTTGCGCGTATTTGGCGCCGCACCACTTACTCAAGATGAGTTCTATACTAATCCTAGAAATATTGAACTCGTCATTAATGACACGTCCGTCACAACGAACACATGGGTTAGTAACCGGTCAAGAAATCCGTATACTCAAAAGCCTAGCAACTCAACAGTCCGCTCGATCAAACAATCCCCATCGCATACACTTTCAATAAAGCATACTAATGGACAGCTCATTATTCAAATTGACAATGCAACGATTGCTCAACAGCGTTATAAAAATATCTTTGATAAAGAAGTTTGGTTTGGGCTCACAACCACAGCGCCTAATGATAGCTGGACATTGCAAAGTCTTGATCTTACTACCAATGCACCTAATCGCGTCTTTGCTGTTAATACCACAGCAAGCACCGTGCAGCGCGCACCAGCCACGGACGCCCTCCAGACACTTGCGAATCGAACACGACCAGACTTTCAGGTTGGCGCAGCTGTCGCCCTTGCACCATCTATCAGCGACAATAATTATCGCAACTTAGTCTATGGTGGTCAGTTTGGGAGTATCACAACCGAAAATGCGCTCAAATGGCAGTTCATCCATCCTCAACTATCGACATATGATTTTACAGATGCTGACAATCTGGTAAATCTCGCCAGACAGCATGCTCTATCAGTTCATGGACACACACTTGTATTTGGTGAAGCTAATCCCGCATGGGTTCTCAATCTCCCGACAAAAACTAATACTGACAAACTAAAAGTCGAACAGATCATGATTGACCATGTTACGAAAACCATGGGTCATTTCAAGGGTCGCATTACGAGCTGGGATGTGGTCAATGAACCCCTCAGTGACGATGAAGATACTATCGGTCTGCGCCAACATAAATGGTTTGAGGCTATGGGCGAATCGTACATTGCTACAGCATTTCGGACCGCCCATGATGCAGATCCACAGGCAAAACTCTTTATCAACGATTACGGACTTGAGGCTGATGGCGAACGTTGGGACACAATGCTTGCACTCGTTACCCAACTTAAAAAGGATGGTGTTCCGATAGATGGCGTCGGCTTCCAAGCACATGTTTACGAAGAAGCCGATAAAATTGATGTCGGTACTCTTCGTCAACATATACGACAACTAGCTGACCTTGGACTTGTCAGCCGCATATCGGAAATGGATGTGTATAGTGACGATGGACCAGACGTACAATCACAACAATACCGTGATGTATTTGTCGCCTGTTTTGACGAACCTAGTTGCATGTCTTGGACAACCTGGGGTGTCACCGATAAGTACAATCTCTATCTCGATGATAGAGGCAGAATTGCGAGCGGCCAAGATTATCTGTGGGACATGAATGCTCAACCAACCCCTGCACTCACAGCTATTCAAAGCTTTTTGCGACAATAATGCTTACGATTTGAAGTTCACTGTCGACCTGTTATAACAATTACGTGACGTATTGTCATCACATAACAGAGGAGGTGATCGTGTGGAAACACGCGAGAAGAAAGATAAAGTCGTCAAGCAAAAAATCGTACGTAAAATTACGACAGCGCACGAGTTAAAACTATTGATGCAGCATAACAACCCACGCAATGAGCCTGTCGGCATCTTAACTGGTCGTTGCAAAAACTGTGGCTCTCAAGAGATCTGGGCCCATGACCACCCAAAAGCTATCGGCTGCAATTGCTGCGGATTCACCTATTCCACTGATCGCACTAACTAATAGTTGATGAGATCAGCGGACTCACCTCCTCTGCCCTCATCTCTCGATATTATTTTTATCACATATCACTAACATTGCAACAAATGCAAGTCGATGTTATTATCATACATAACTCTACAGCCTGTGGGGTTGAGGCTATCCGTAGTGTCAACTCTCAACCGAGAGTTGCACTTTACAATTTTGGAGGTACCCAAAATGGGTGACAACGTACAAAACAGGCCAGTACAATCTGAAGATCCCGATGATATTCGTCGGGAACGTGACAAATTAAAAGGCGATCTAACACGCGTAACCGAAAAATTACAAACTACCAACAGCGCACTTTTAATTACGCGAGAAAAAATGAGTTTGATTGTTGCAGAGAATGATATGCTGCATAGTCCCGTCAATAACTACGCTTTCTTCGATAGCGTAGCCGACGCCGACAAACGGTATGTTAATATCCTGCGTGCAAATCAAAAAATGCGTGTTGGTGTCAGCCTTGAGGTAGACCTTGATAGTCTGCGTGGTGGACAGACTCTACTATTGAGTGAATCGAATGCAGTCATTGAAGCACTTCCGTTCGACGGGCGTGGAGAGATCTTGTCTGTCAAGGAGGTTTATGGTGATGGCAAACGCGTTATCGTCCTGACTCATAATGACGACGAAAGAATGGTCAACTTGACAGATGATCTCATCGGCGTCATCATCAGGCCCGGTGATTCGCTACTCGTGAATAAAGCCGACTTCGCGATTGAAGTTGTCGAAAAAAAGGAAGTAACCAGTTTGATGCTCGAAAAAGTCCCCAACATTACATACAAAGACGTTGGTGGACTCGCCGAGCAGATTGAACAAATCCACGACGCAGTCGAGCTGCCTCGGCTCTATGCCGACCTATTCGCAGAGTATGAATTGCCTGCCCCGAAAGGTGTACTGCTTTATGGCCCTCCAGGCTGTGGCAAAACACTAATCGCTAAAGCCATCGCCAATTCGTTGGCAACCAGAATGACCGAAGCGACAGGCCAGGAGGTTAATTCGTTCTTCATCAACGTGAAAGGGCCCGAGCTGCTTAATAAGTATGTTGGCGAAACCGAACGGCACATTCGCTTAATATTCGAACGTGCCCGAGAAAAGGCCAGTACTGGCAGTCCTGTCGTGATCTTCTTTGACGAGATGGAATCGATGTTCCGCACCCGCGGATCAGGCATCAGTTCGGACACCGAAAGTACGATTGTCCCGCAGCTGCTTACAGAGCTGGATGGTGTAGAAAGTCTTGAAAATGTTTTGGTGATTGGTGCATCCAACCGCCAGGACATGATCGATCCCGCCATTCTTAGATCTGGTCGTTTTGATATCAAAATCCGTGTCGATCGTCCAGATCGAGCCGCGGCTGTCGATATCTTTGCCAAGTATTTGACACCCAACCTGCCCTTGCACAAGCTTGAACTTGACACCAATCACGGTGACAAGCGGGCTTGCGTAGAACGTATGATCGAGCAAACTGTTGATCATATGTATGCCGAAACAACCGAAACACAATTTCTGCATGTCTGGTACGAAAATCATGATGATGAGGTTCTTTACTATAAGGACTTTAGCTCAGGCGCGGTAATCAAAAGCGTTGTGGATCGAGCCAAAAAGGCGGCCATCAAGGACAAAATCGAAACCGGTCAGTCCGGCGTTCAGCTTCAGCACCTTCTTGATGCTTGCAATGCCGAATACAAAAGCAACGAAGACCTGCCTAATAACACCAATCCCGACGACTGGGCAAAAATCGCTCACAGAAAAGGCTCGCGGGTTGTTCGTGTAGACAATTTGACTCACATACAACAGACGGCCAAGAGTTCTATAAAGCCAATTGAAAACGTGAACGTACCAGGAACAGGTCAATACCTCTAAAAATACAGCTCTCTGCTGCGATCGAACGGTCGTAGCAGAGAGCTTTTTTACGTATAAATTTTTTATTGTGCAGTCGGGAAGTTCTTAATCGTTACTGGCTTCTTAACATCATCACCTGCGCTCTTAGGATAACTTAAAAGAACAGTTTCCGTATCAGTTGTTTTTTCATCAGATGATTGTCGGCTCAGTTTCACTTCTACAATATGTTTAGTGTCATTGTCGATTAAGAATTCGTACTTTACATCAGCATCTTGCATTGTCGGATTTCGCTTACTATCAATCTTGGTACCCAGAATATCTTCGGCTTTTTTATTCAGCTCTTCCAAGACTTTAGTATCTATTGAAATATTATAGCGCGTCATTGCTTTGTCATCGGCTGATACTGTTTCTGTACCGCCAATTGTATAGACTTGATTTTCATTAATGAACGCCATCAGTTTCTGACGATCTTCATCTTTATAATTACCGACAAGGACCTGGCCGGATGAAACATTAATAATCTCACGTGTTCCACCTGGGTCAAAAAGCAAGGCACCTGTTGTGGTGTCACCTTTCGGAATGCTATACCAGGTGTCCATCGCAAAATCAGTATTAACTGTCGTTTGCGTTTTGTTTTCTATTAAAGATGAATTGGTCAATTTAGCGTAATAATTTTGCTCTTGGAGATCAATAAGCTCGCCAGCCATATTTAAAGGAGGTGTCGCACTAGTGCTGTTAATTTCGTAACTTACTTTGCTTTTTGGCTTTGCCGGATCAGTAAAGTCGCTTATCCCGATTATATCAACAGTCGTTTTACCGTTTGTCGCGTCCACGCGCTCACTGTCGTACTGCTGTCGAATATAGCTAACCTTCATGTGATTTTCAATCGCCTCATAAAACAGCTTTTTCGTGTCGATTGGTGTTACTACGGCTGTGTTAGATTCTGTCTGCTGTTGCTGCGTATACAAATACGCCGCAGCCCCACCGCCAATCAATACTAGCAGACCAATGACAATAGCAATCACTCGGCCGACATGAGATTTTTTGGGTGCAGGTGGCGCAGTTGCTGCTGCGACCGTCTCAGCCACAAACTGCTGCTCCCAGGCTGATGGCTGAGCAGGTCGAATTGGCTCAAACATCGAAGTCTCAGGGTTCCATTGCTGAGTTGGCGCGGCCGGATTGCCGGTGGGTTGCTGGAAATACCCAGGTTGCGTCGTTTGAATTTGCCACGGGTCATATGATTGTGGCTGCTGAGCTGGTGGCATGTTCACTTGAGGCTGAGAATAACCTAATTGTTGCGAAGACTGCTGTGGTATCGCCCATGGATCACTAGCAGCTGGAGGTGTCTGCGGTGAATTTGGGTCAGAATTTTGAAATGGGTTAGGCTGCATACTGGTAATGATTATGACGGATAAGCACCTCTGGGTCAATCAACAGATAGTCTTACTCTTGAGTGAAGACGTCATAAATGATACAATTTGTTACTAGCGATGGGGTGTCACTAAGTGATAAGACACTGCCGCTGTGCATGCCACAGCAAGAATCAAAAATTGGTACCAGTACCAGAAATATACGATTCATCACCTCAAGACGCAAACATTTGACACTATTGGGGTGTCGCCAAGTGGTAAGGCACTGGTTTCTGGTACCAGCATTCGGGGGTTCGAATCCCTCCACCCCAGCCATGAAAATTCCCCTAGATGTTTCTGATCTAGGGGAATTTTCTATGCCTCGTGGTTGGGATCCGAATCCCGGTTTTGTGCAGCAAAATGTATTCGGGGTTCGGCGTAGCGCAGTAAAGAAATAAAAGCGCCGTAGGTATTTTTATTTCCAGCAAGCGGAGGTGCAGCTCGCTGCGCTATCCCTCACCACTACATTGACTTTTTTATTATTTTGTGCTAAAATATAATGTATTCTTCACCAGTAGCAATACTTGAGAGGAACATTCACAAGCAGACAGACAAGAGAAAGAAAAGGCTACAATGTCCACACGAATGATGTTGGAAATCAAGTACCTCAGCTTTGCCGAAGTCACCATCCATCTGGACAGCCGGCTTACCACATATGGTTCAGCGGGCAGCTACGCAAGCATCTCCTGGATCAGAGAGTACTCCGAGCCTGACAGCATCACTCCAGTCGGCGAAGCTCTTCTTAAAGAGCTTCAAATACTGAACGATGCGGATGTTATGTATGGCAACTACGCCTTAAAGATTCGGGTACCCGAAATCTTTGATCCCATCGACGTCGTCTTCGAGATCATGGGCATGGTGGGCCGCGCAGTAGACGATGACATTGAATTCGGCACAACCCTCAGCAAAGATGCGTTCACGAAGCCGGAGTTCATCTTGAATCCGACGCGCGAACAGTTCGACGAGAACATCGAGCGATCGCTTGCCGAATTAAGGCAGCATTCTACTCAAGACATAGCCGAAGCAAAGTATCTCATCGAACGCCTAATAAGCCTCATCGAGCAAGCCGAACGTGCAGTACGTCCTATCTAGATATAATGCGAATGCGACAAGTAGCCAGGAGCACGGTCGCGCCGTACTCTATCTCCTGTCTGCTTGTCATATTCGCTCCACAAATGTGCATTTGTGCTGACGAGTTCAAAAGAACGAAAGCGATTATACAACATAAAAGGCTTCGGCTGATAAACCTCCGACATCTCTCCAAAAATTTTTGCTATAGTAACCCTATGGGAAAATACCTCATTACCGGCAGACCCGGGAGCGGCAAAACGACAGTCATTGAAGCGCTGAAGCGACGCGGTTTTCAGGCGTTCAATACAGATGACATACCTGAGGTAACAAAGCTCGAAGAACAAGAGACAGGAAAACCCGTGCCTTGGCCAGAGGGTGTCGTGGACTGGAAAAAATATATATGGAACTGGCAAGAGGCTGGCTTACGGAACTTATTACGGAGCGAGAGTGATATTTTTATTGGCGCAATCGCTGGCAATCAGCAAAAGTTCTACCCGCTTTTTGATAAAATCTTCGCCCTTACCATTAGTGCCGAAACTTTACAAAAGCGGCTCGATAGCCATACGCATCCGCGCACTGCACAGGAAAAGAAAGAAGCGATTGCTCTTCATTACAACAAACAAGCAAGATTTGAAAAACAAGGATTAATACTTATCCCAGCTGATGGATCGATTAATGAAATTATAGATAACATCCTTGCACAGCTAAAGAAATAGAGTCATTTCCTGAAACACATCCACTAACCCGAGCCATGAAAATACTTAAACCGCTACCCCTGCTTAAAACTCTTATGTTAAACTACCTACATGCTTAACACTCTCGCTCACCTAGGCCATGACCACTCACTAGAATCTATCAGTGGCGTGACCGCTCTCGATCACTGCATGCCAATCATCATTGGTGCAGGCATCATCATTGCCGCTCTTATTGGAATCATAGTCTATTTACTCGCAAGCAGGACACCAAAAAAGAAATCCGTACAGATAAAATCAATGCCTAAAAAGCACCAGGATAGATAATATTATACCCTCTCTATGAATGTATATTTATTGACAAAATAACGTAATTTTGATATAATAATAAGGATGTTCGTGGACATTTTTCACGAAGCACCTTAACGTTTTCTACTGTTTTCAACCAACCGAAAAGAGAGAATCAATGACCGAAGTCATCAATGCTGGCGACGCAGAAGTGTTTGTCGCATACAGCGGTCGTGCTTTTGTTTGCTACTACAGGAACGTACGCACATGCAATGATGTGAGCTCATACGAGGTTGAATGGTTTTTCAGCCCTGACGGCGGCCAGTTCCGCAAACTCATGCATGCCACCGACACACTGACAAGCGAACAACGAACCAGTAATAGCTGGGATCTGTTTTGCCCAGGCGTCAATGCAAGCGGCAAAGTCACTCGTACGGGTAATGTTGTCCTACACGATGACAAGGAGGAATTTCAGCTTGCTGACGTTCCGTTCGATACCGATAATGTTCGGCCATTCCCATCCGCTCGAACCATCAGTTCGCTGTGGCGCTCATCAGAGGATACACTCTTTTGCGCGTCGCTTCTTTTGTGGAATAACGGCTCCGACAGCTCATTATGGCTGCACACCGGTCAGCTAGGTGAGCCCATGCGCCAGATTCCAGTCAAGAACGTTACGCGCCATTGGGACGGCAAAAAGCTAGTCATAGAAACCCAGGAAGGCATATTGAGCACAACAATACTCGATGTGACTTTCTGGGACAATGACGTCGAATCAATCGAACTCGAAGAGCTCGCTAAGAACGAATATCGCATTGTCGGTACCTACAGTGAATCGATAGAGCTTCATAAGAAAGAGCAGCTTCACAAACCAGCCGTAACAACCTCGAGCAAAACCAATCCGTTCTCGCGGCTGATAAGCTCACTTCGGCTCTGAAATAGGTAGAGAACATTCGGGGATGCGAGTAACCACTCGCATCCCCCAGTTCACTAAATACATAAAATTATTTGTGTCTTTAGCTTACTGCCCTTAGCTTAACTAGCTATGCTTAATTCGACGTGCGACTAATTTGAGAATCACAACTACTACGGTTACCCATGCGATACTTGCACACCAGCCCGCCAGTACATCACTTGGATAGTGCACGCCTAGATACAATCGAGATAGCCCAACAAGGCCAACAATAATTGCACCCGCCACTACAGCTAGCCATCGATACTTCGTCTTCCATAAAATCACAACTAGACAGGCAACGAGCGCCGCGCTAGCCATGGCATGACCACTAGGAAATGAGAAACTTGTCTCGACAACCGATGGATGCCATAAACTTGGACGGTCTCGTTGAAATAGTGCCTTCAATACAATGTTCGCAGCCGCCGCTCCACCAACACCAAATGCCAATATCAGCGCTGGGCGTTTTCGTTTTTTATAAACCCAATAATAAACCGTCAAAAATAGAGTCACCGCAACTACAGCAATAATCCCGCCTAGTTCCGTAATGATCAAAAAGAACTGATCATAGAATGCATTAGAATGCGCATGTAGCCAATTCAGGATTGCAACATCAAACCCAATCGGTTCTTTTTCTATAATTTCGCCTGCGATTTTAGCGAGTATGATGACCGGGGTCCAAAAGATAACCAATACTGCTATTAATAGACTAATCCTATGCTGCCGCAAGCGTTCAATAATTTTCATTATTCTTATTATAGCTTACTGACCTCCATATAAAGAGTATGAATTGACTGGTGTTGTTATTTATATTATTATATAAATTAATAGATGGATCGTCCGTCTATGTGTCATGAGAGGCTTATTGTGTCGTCAATCATTGTACCTAAAAAATTTGCTACCGTGGAGCTCGTCTTGAGTATTCCCACGAAGGAGATGCTTGCCGAACTAACCCCAGAGCAGCAGGCAAAAGTTGAAGACAGTATCCGCCATCAAACGAGAAGTCTGCTCCAACATCTCGAGGAAGCTTTCCTCGACAAAGCAAATCTCGATGACTTCCTTAATCCGGAGAACGCAAACAGTAGCCTCGAGCTACTCGACCAGTCAAACCACTAGGCACTAGCCGCCGAAAAGGCCGCCGAAGACTTACATCTTTCGCGCAAGCCTTCGGTGGCCTTTTCATTATCTAAAAAACACACCCCAAACATAATCCAGGGTGTGTATTTTTAATTAAGGTTTGATTAGTTTGTCATAACAACATCAGCCCAATAATTGGTTGCGTTCCATGATTCCGTCGGGAATCCTGTTCCACCAGTCTTGAAGACGCCGTTCACACCAACGCCCGGAATTCCATTCTGGAAGGCATGAAGTGGTGCAGCGTCAACCGCAGTTGTCGCAAATTGTGATTGAGTAAATGCAAATGGACCTGTAGCAATTACATACGAAACAACGTACGGTGTATTTGCATTGATCGCAACCGGCGACGACAACGTTGCCGTCTGCCATCCACTTGCTGTTTCGCCACTGAAGGTCACTGTCGCAAGTTTCGCACCGGTATTACTCCACAAATTACCAACATGCGACGATGCCATGCCTGCAACCTTGTAAAACTTTAATGCGGTCACATTACCAGCTGTCTCACTGTAGAAACGCGTTCCTAGTTCATAGGCAGACGTGTTTGCTGATGAGGTTGAGGCCGGCGCACCACTACCGCCTAGTACTGTGCATGGACACGTATTATAATCTGCAGGGTCAGTTTGCTCATAGCCAACAGATACTGTTGGTTCTGTTGCCGTGTACGCTCGAGTAAACACGAAGTTCCACGCCGATGTATTAGGGTTACCAGTAGCAATATGTATACCACCTTGACTATGATATGTCGTATCGTTTGTCTGGTTAATCAATGTGTCATTACGATATAAAGCAATATTCGAAGCAGTGCTTACTACCTTGAACCGTTGACTACCATTTGCAATAGCCGCATCGGTACCAAGTTTAGTGAACGTTGCACCAGTTTCTTTATAGATACTTGTTGCTTGTGGCGTCACACCAAAGTCATTGTATGGAACATGATAGCCGTTAAGGCTCTGCCCATATGTACCCTGATTGGCATGAATCGTAATCGTATTCCACGACGCCGCACCACTCTGAGTACCCTGTGCCTCGAGTACAAAATTACCGCTCGTCTGGTAGTTTGATTGAACCTGCGACATAACCGGACCATTTGCAATCGTACCTAATACAGGTACCATGCGAGTTAATCCTGTTGCATCTGCTTGATAGTTACCACTCTTCTGTAGCCAGTTTGTATCAGTGTCAGCCGCTGGGTTATATACTGACGCAAACAACAGTCCGTACGGCCCCGTCCAGTCTTGACGACCCGCAAAGGTGTAGATCTTACCATTATGGACACCCCCTGCGACACCATCAGCCGCATGCTTGCCGAATGACTTTTCTGTCCATGTGTTTGTTGGAATATCGTACTCATATACGGCCGAGCTAAATTCAGCACTTGCTCGCTGGCCTTGTACCAAGTAGATCTTATTTCCAATAACGACATTTTCACGCATCGAACCATAGGTCGCAAATGGTGACGGAGCACCCGCTGACCAGGTGTTTGTTGCAACATCGTAAATACGAGTAGTATCTGTCGCGACACCATTCGCATAGCCATTAATAATATAGACTTTACCGTTCACATAGCTACATGTTGACCAGCTGAGCATCGGCATTGTTGAATTCGACATAGATGCTTTTTGCGTATAGGTATTTGTTGCTGGATTATAAACATACAGCAAATTGTTATATGCCAAGTAGATCAATGTTCCGTCTGTACAGCCAGTAATACCTTGATCGGCTAAACCTGCAGGCAATGCCGCTTTAGTCGTCCAAGTGTTTGCCACTGGGTCATACATTTCGTTTGCGGTGCTACCACCACTATTATTGCGACCACCAAATACGTAGATTTTGCCATTTACAGCTGCAGAGATAGGTCCCCAGCGCAGTGTTGGCATATCAGCTTTTTTCGCATAGGCATTTGTAGCCGGATCGAATGAGTAGTTGATACCTAATGGATCACCTGCTCCTTGATTATAACCACCAATAATGTAGAACTTGTTATTCACAAGTGCAACCGTTTCATCTGCATTCTGAGCAGCAACCGGAAGGCTTGGAAGTTCTTTCCATGCCGGGTTGTCAAAATTCGAGAAGAATGGGAACGTCGCCTTGCCATCACTTTGGCTTGTCGCACTCGCATTGCCATAGTAGGCAAAAATCGTGCGATTTGCATTTGCAGCAACTGTTGGAACCTTCACCCAAATAGTTCCAGTTTTGGCTGTTGCATCGTATTTTTCAATCCAAAACTTTAGCTGTGTCGTGCCATCGCTATCCGTAAAGCGTAGGTCAGCAGCGCCCGTTTTGAGCTTGCTATAGTCAAAACCGGCTGAGGGAAGGGTTACTTTTACTTGATAGTTCGTTAATGCCGAGCTGTTCGCGGTGTTGTTAACGACAATTGGACTACGATTTGACCATCCGGCCAACCATGTAGGATCAACTGCCATCGCACGCGGGATGACTATTGCTAAAATAACAATAGCGGCAACCGCCAACAAACCCATAGTCAGCTTAGCTTTATCTAAGCGTCGAGGTAATATCATACGTTCTTGTTTCCTTATTTATTTGTTATTACTCCTAGTATTGACTGAGTACAACAAATAACAGCACAGCGCTATGCTTACCCATGGACTATTCGTCCTATGAATTGTTCGAGTGTTGCCCAACCCTCTTTTACTAGTACCTTAATCATACGTTAGGACTAGTGGAGTTACAATAAAATGTTATTGTGAAATTCACATGTCGAATATCTGTGAGCGTTTTTAAAAATCAGCTCAAACGATCAATAAATGAACACAAATTATTTCTTTTTATTCTCAGATACTGGCGCAACCCTAGGCATAACCTTAGCAGCTTTCACATCAACACCACCATTAAACTGATCACGTATTTCGAACAAGAAATAACCACTGACTGCAATCCATAAGGCACTCATTACCAAGCTAGAGAGCTCGAAACTAAATAGGAATGTTAATACACTAAAACCAGCCGCAACTAGTAAAGCAAGCAGTAATAGTGACCAGCCTTTCTTCTGCTTGTCTTTCAGAGGCTTAATGGCAATTGCCGTAATGATTGTCTCAAGAAGCGTAGCGGCCAATACTAATAGTCCGATCAGAAGTGCCACACCCACAATCGCCGCACCTACCGGTCCACCGAAGCCGCCAACAAATACTGCAGCCAGCGCACCAAACATAAATATATTCAATACCCCGATAACACTAAGAACGACAACAATCAGCATTATCCACCAAACATTAACACCTAACCATTCACGAAAACCAACTGGTAAATGAGGTACTTTGTTATACCAGTCCGCTACGCGATTTTCTACTTTATTTACAAATTCCATTCCGCCTCCTTATGATCTTTTCATTATCATACCGTAGGCCACCCTTAACGCACAACTACTGTTTAACGGTTCTTGTACGGCACGGCCATAAACCCCAAGCACTCCAAGCGGCTAACAGCGCCAACCCAAATAATATACATGTTACACCCCAGCCAGAAGGAACCGGCACGGTTGCGCCTAAAATACCACTATTCGCCACCTGACCGACTGCTAGATTAGTCCAGATGCTGACGACCAGCCATCCTGCAATAACCACCCAACCACTAACCATGCTGACAATACGCATCGCAGGACTTAATGTCATGCGCAGTAAAAATGGCAGAGCGAGCACCTCACCCACAACCAATAATGCAGCGATGGTTGGTGCCCAAGTTTGGCCACCCGGCAGACCAAGCGTTGCGATAACATCTGGAAAATTTTCAAACTTATATAACTGCGTCACCGCCAACCCCACCATTACTACTGCTAATGCCAAACTTATCCAGATTGTATTGTTTGTTTTTGGAGCTGGTGCCGAGGTAGGTTGAACAAATAATCTCATACTTTTACTATACGCTTAGTCACCCAGACAAGAAAGTGTTGTCATTTTAGTCATAGTGCTTGCGCTTTTATGACGGATCACGTATTGTACTAGACAGCGAACGTTGCAAAAACAAACATAACTCCAAAAAACATATGTTGTAACACATCGCTCTACGATAACCCACCACAACTGAAAACACCCCAACAAAACGTTTGGGGTGTTTTTGTAATTACTATTTCCTTTTTTGCCACACAGGTATACACTATAGCCATTCATACCACCAGTGAATGCTCGTCTACAAGGAAGTGAATCATGCTTAACGCGAGAAGCTATATGTTTGCAATTTTAATGGGCATAGCCCTGAATACAATCCGTAAACTTCATCTACCTCACCCTTTCAAGTATCACCGTCTTCGTAATCAGGAAATTCAACATCATGATATCCTGACGATCAGGGACGAGATTCAAGTCATCCGACACGATTGGAGGGAGATTGTTCCGCACCGTCATTAACACTTCATGCAGTACAAGCTCGGCCCCGTCAAACTACTGACGGGGCCATTACATGTCACTATACGTCAGCTTTAAATGAATTCTCGGCGCGCCACCTAGCGATTGCAGCGTGATTACCGCTCAGTAGCACTTCAGGAACTTTCATTCCACGAAAATCTTCAGGACGAGTATATTGCGGAAATTCTAACGTCTCTCCATCGCTAAAACTTTCAATCTCAGCACTAGCCTCGCCGCCTAATACTCCTGGAATTAATCGTACAATACTGTCGATAATCGTCATGGCAGGTAGCTCCCCGCCAGTCAGGACATAGTCACCAACACTAATCTGCTGATCAACCAAGCTAACGATGCGCTCATCATAGCCTTCATAGCGGCCACAGATAAAGACGTAGCCATGATCACTATCCGCATACTGCTGCGCCGTAGCCTGCTTCCAGCGCTGTCCACGCGGCGTCATTAGAAGCACCTGTGCAGTTGGATCGTTTGCCTTCGCTTGCTCGACAGCGGCAAAGAGCGGCTCTGGCTTTAAAAGCATCCCATCACCACCACCATAGGGCGTATCATCAACCGTTCGGCGCGGGCCTAGCCCGAACTGACGTAAATCAATCATCGTAAATTCAGCAGCACCCTTGTCCTGGGCTTTCCACATCATCGAATTATTCAACACACCTTCAAACATCTCCGGAAAGAGCGTGATTACTTGAATCTTTTTCATCTGTTACCAGTGTACGTGATATTGACAGTTTTGTCTATATATGTTGCTCATACATCACCTCTCGACTTTATCGATTAAAAGGACTAAAGTGAGCCTAAGTTCGTACCCACGACTCGTACCTAAGAAGGTGAAGATGTACAAGGCAAGTATCCACGATCCGATGAGCGATAGAATGCTCACTATCGAAGCAACCACTCAGGCTCTGCTTCGTAAACAAGTCAGCAATGAAATCGATGATATTCGTAAGAAAATAGTTGATCTATTTATTCCCGTCGCGGTAGCAATAGTACTTAGCGCACTGACGTTAATTGCAGCGATCGGCTTACCGCCTTTTGGCTTGTTAGTCTGGCTACTGCTCAATGTCACATATCTGCGCGCAGCACCACTGAGCATCAACCCGATACTTGACACGTGGTACTCGCGCAAAAGGCTTCATGCTTGGCAAGATGAACTGGAACGTATTAGTTCACCAGACGCACAGACCATTTAACATCCAGCTCTCACAACCGCCCTTTGCTAAAGAAAGCTCGCCTGTTATATGGCTTGAAGTCTTTATCAGAGGGCTTTCTTCATGCTTACGATTACGGTATAATAATTCTAATATGGAATTTGAGGATAATAGGCCGACCAGCGACGCTGATCGTCGCTTGGCAGAAGCCAAAAAACTAACACTACAGCCAGTTCACACCGATGTTCAACCTGAAGGTCCGTCTGACAGTGAAGTTGCTGCTCGTCACATGAACGAGCCGGCCATTGCAAACGTGTCAATTGATACAGAGGAAGCCACCACTCAGCTGCAACCCACCCAAAGTATTCTCTCGACAGCTCAACCTGCCGTTGCTGCGCAAACGAATAGCGGTAAGCTTATCTACGGCATCATTGGCGGCGTGATCATCATCTCGGGTCTGACGTATCTCGCCTTCACGATCTAAGACACAACATCCCCTATAATCACGAAACCCACCATTTCAGGTGGGTTGATTTCGTGACACATATAAAGCTCTCAACATTTATGTAAATTGTTGCTCGCAAAAGCCTTTTTGTTTCTCGCAGTTCTAGAGTTGTTCTGAACTGTTTATGATTATATATCTAGGTCGTCTAGTTCCGCAAGCTCTTTTCGAGTGTTTTTTGCTAGGCTAGACTCATTATCCACAGGCTCATCTGATAAGTTATTCACAGGCTCGTCATCTGATAGTTCTGATGATGTAACAGTATGCGTCTGACCACCATCCGTATCAACGATCTTCAGATTGTAGCGGGCGTCATTCTTCGTCCCGAGGGCACGTAATAACGTTCGAAGGCTTTGAGCAGTGACACCGCGTTTGCCAATCACACGACCAAGATCATCCGGATTCACCGTCAGCGTCAGCAATACGCCTTTTTCATCAATGATACGCTCCACAACGACATCATCAGGGTTTCCTACGAGTGATTTTACGATATATTCTATAAACTGCTGGTCTATCGTTGACATGTTGCCCTCCATTGCCGCCTTCGGTCACACTACTTCTATAGTGATTCTATTGTAGCATGCTAACGGGGTGCGTATATAGTATTTTAAGCATAGGTATTGACATATTACACACTTTATGATAAAATGCATTTAACGTCGTCAGAAAAGTCTGGCGAAGCACCAATCAGAAGGAGTTACCATGGCCAAGCCCAGCGGTAAGAAGAACGGCAACGCTTCATCCGAGAAGAACTCGGGCAAGAACGTCCTTCTTACCCCCGAGCAACACCACGAGAACAAGGTCAACAGCAAGAAGTCCGGCAAGAAGCACCGCCCGTCCGGCCTCGGAAATGCCCGCGGAACGCTTCTGAACGAGCTCGAACGCCGCAGCTACCAGACCGAAGCGAACAATCGTGCAGCAGCTCAGTCACCACAGCGCGTCACTACGACTGCTCAGTCTAAGCAGCGCATCGTCGCAACAGCACGCATCGCACGCACCACCCGTTCTGCCGTTTAACTCCTTCCCACCCCGACCCCGCCACCTTTACAGGTAGCGGGGTCATTTCTTGTCCAAATAAAAAACGCCCGAGATGGGCGTTTTTCTAAAAGAGTGATTTATTCAGCTGATTCTTCAGCTGGTGCCTCTTCGGCAACTTCTTCTTTTGGCTGGTTTTTGCGAAGCTTTTCAGCGTTACGGATAGCTTTCTGCTTGTCAGTTGCAGCAGTCTTTACCCAAATAGGGAGCTTTACGCCTGCATCAGCAAGTAGTTTTACAACACGAGGTGTTGGCTGAGCACCGTTATCTAGGTACTTCTGTGCTACTTCAACTTGGACATTAGCGTCTTTAGTGTGTGGGTTGTAGCTACCAACATAGGCGACTACACGACCACTTGATGGATGGCGTTGTGATTCTTGAACGGCAAGACGATACACTGGGTATCCTTTACGGCCGACACGTTGCAAACGAATTGCGAGCATAAAATTTAAACTTCCTTTACTTCACTCTTAAATCTAATCGTAGAATTTTTATTAGTTCTTGAACAAGTTTACACTGTTTTGACCTCTACGTCAATCTGTTTCAGTGTCTTGAACATATTTTGTCGTAGAGTTTTATTTTGCTGAGCGCTTCACGTAGGCTTCAAGCGCAGCTTTTGCGGCTACCTGCTGGGCAGTCTGCTTGCTTGGGCCGCTTCCCTGGCCCATTAGCTTGTCACCGACAAAGACACCAAGTGTAAAGACCTTATCGTGATCCGGACCAACTTCTTCCAGTACTTTGTAAACAGGTGTTTGGTTATCGAGGCGCTGTGACACTTCCTGCAGGTGTGACTTTGGATCGCGCCAGCTGCCAGACTCTAAAATAGTCTCTAGCTTTGACAAGATATGCTTCTGGATAAATGCCGCCGCATCATCATAGCCACGTTCCAGATAAATCGCACCGATCACCGCCTCGAAGGCGTTAGCGAGGATTTGCTGGCGGGCACGCGTGCTGCCGTTCTTTTCACCTTTACTCATACGTAGCAGTGATTCGTAGCCCAATTTGTCACCAGCCTCACCAATACTCTCGGTTCGCACCAACGATGCGCGCCAGCTAGTGAGGATTCCTTCTGGTTCGCTATGATTACGGAATAGATAGTCTGTAACAACCAACTCCAGAACGGCATCGCCCAAGAATTCTAGACGCTCATTGTGCTCACTCACACTCTTCTTGTGCTCGTTTACATAGCTACGATGAGTCAAAGCTGTGATTAATAGTTCAATCTTAGTAAACTCAAACCCGAGGTGCTCTCGGGCAAAATCTTGATACGGTGCAGTTTGCATGCCACTCATTTATAAATTCTCCTGTCGGATTCGCTTCATGGCTAGTAGCATCAGCTTACCGATATCTTCGTACTCAATTTCATCGAGCGCATCATTAAACTTAAACCATTTGATACCGTTCATCCAATCTTCTTTTTGAATGGCATTCGTATCACCCTTGGCGCGAACCAAGTAAATCTGTGTCGTCATCAGGACTAATTTGTCGATACGGCGGTAGCGGAAATGAATCTTACCAAGCCAACCCAACACTTCAGTGTCATGCAGTCCTGCTTCTTCACCAATTTCACGCTTAGCGGTCTGCTGTGCTGTTTCACCCGGTTCAATATGACCCTTAGGAATCGTCCAGCGATCCTTGGCGTCCTGAATCAGGAGCACTTCGACGTTGTCGTCTTTGTCACGTCGAAAAACAATGCCGCCAGCAGTTGGCTCACGAACAATTTCCTGAATCGACGGCTTGTGCCGGTTAAAATATTTCTTAAATCGTTCAAACTTCGGATTTTGCATCGTCTGATTTTCCTTCAATAAGGTTACGGAATGCTGTTCCTAGAACACCGTTCACAAACTTACTTGAATTATCAGAACCAAAGGCTTTTGCGAGCTCAACAGCTTCATTAATGACCACTTTTGGTGGTACAATTTCCGCCAGGTGTAGTAGTTCGTAAAGTCCCATACGAAGAATCGTACGGTCGATACGTGCAATTTGCTCAATTGGCCAATCTGGAGCGATCGGCTGGATCGTCTCGTCAAGGCTCGCTTGCTGCTCAAGTACACCATGTGCCAATCGGCTGACAAATTCTTTGTCGTCGATTGCAGACTCGTAGCGCTCTAGATTACGATCAAGAATCTCGTCTAGGTTAACGGTCGCGTCCTCTGACTGAGTACGAAACTCAAATTCATAGAGACTTTGTAATGCAACGATACGTCCGAGGTGTCGGTTAGAAGCCATAGCAATTGGTTCTTTCTGTTACTTAGGTTTGTGTAAGATACGTCTACGAAAGTAGATTAATTATTTTGCTGCTTTTTTAGCGGCTGGCTTTTTTGGAGCTGCAGTCTTAGCTACTGATTTAACAGCTTCTACAAGTTTAACTTTACCAGTTTCGCGCTTTGTTGTACGAACTTTAACTGGTGAGCTACCGTTAACACGGCGCGCTAGGTTAAGCACGAGGTGGCTACGGCGAGTACCGGTTTTACGCGGGCTACTCTGTTTTTTTGGTTGTCCCATGGAAAGATCTCCTTTATAGGTTTTTTATACTAAACTGGGAGCTATTATATCGAACTTTCTCAGATTACTCAAGGGTCTATTGACTTTTATTAGCATTAGTGGTATAATGATAGAATAAATAAGGAAATTATTTTATGACAAACCACAATACACTTACCCGTAGCCGCGATCATCATAACCCCTTACATCTTACAAACAGAGGTCGCGCTGTTGCAGCTGCTGGCGCCCTTGTATTGGGCGGGGTAGGTATCGGTATTATGGACAGCCAAAAGAGTGCTTCTCACTCTATCGAAACACAGGTTGATGAGCAGTCCATTCAAATAGAGCACCTGATCGAAAAAGGTCCAGATGACCAAGCACTTTTTAGTTCTATCGAACAGGATGATATACCGAGCATAAAAATTGAACTTGCTACCTCAGACCTTAATAAAATTGATAACCTTGGCTTTGTCGCTAATCAAGACTTCGCCACGTGGAAAAGCGCCAAGTTGATTGAAGAAGAAGTCTTTAAGGAGACCGGCGGATCAATCCAAAAAGATCAAAAAATGATAACATGGCGCGATAATGAGTCGGGATTAATTCTAACCACTCGCTACGGCGCCGACAAATAGTCTACTAAACGACAATATTCACCAGCCGGCCAGGTACGTAAATTACCTTGGTCGGTTGTTTGTTTTCCAGGAACTTAACGACGTTTAGCTCGTTAAGCGCTTCTTGCTTGACATCGTCTTCAGACGCGTCAGCTGCAACCGTTAACTTAGCGCGGAGCTTGCCATTTACCTGTACAATAATTGTCGCAGTGTCAGACACCAGGTAGGCATTATCCCAAGTTGGCCAGTTGTCGATATGGATCGTACTGTCATGACCCAGATCAGCCCATAGCTCCTCTGTGATGTGCGGCGCAAATGGTGACAGGACCTGCAGTAAGCTTTCGATTGCAAACTTCCACGCGTCAGACTTGCCGATACCGTACTCTTCTTTAAGTTTGAAATACGTGTTCACCGCTTCCATCATGGTTGAAACGGCCGTATTGTATTTGTCGTCTTCGATATCTTCGGTGATCTTTTTGGCGATTTTGTGCGCAACGGTCAGAATTGCTTTCGCACCAGCATCACTTAATGTCACATCACCTGCTTCGATATATTCCTGAGTCAGATTCCATACACGGCTAAGGAAACGGTACGTTCCTGGAACACCACGCGTATCCCATGGTGCATCAATATCGTATGGCGCGATAAACATTTCGTAAACGCGTAGACTGTCGGCACCATAGCCGCTGTCCATAATTTCAAGTGGATCAATGACATTGCCCTTGCTCTTGCTCATCTTTTGGCCGTCTGGAGCCATAATATAGGCGTTATACAGCATACGTTTAAATGGCTCTGGATCAGGTACAAGGCCTTGTTTATAAAAGAACCGCATCCAGAATCGAGAGTACAACAAGTGAGCCACGGCGTGGTCGCCACCATTGTAGAAATCGACTGATTCCCAATAATTAGCTAGTTCTGGATCCCAAGCACGCTCATTATTGAATGGATCAATGTAACGAATAAAGTACCAGCTGCTACAGGCATAGCCGTCGAGCGTATCTGTCTCACGCTTTGCTGGACCGCCGCAAGTTGGGCAAGTCGTATTCACCCATTCATCGACGGATGCTAGTGCAGATGTCGCACCGCCCTTTGGTTTGAAGTCATCAATATCAGGTAGGATAACCGGCAACTGATCATCAGGTACAGCCACTGC
This sequence comes from Saccharimonadales bacterium (SeqCode), assembly GCA_036382575.1. Classification (GTDB taxonomy): domain Bacteria; phylum Patescibacteriota; class Saccharimonadia; order Saccharimonadales; family Saccharimonadaceae; genus UBA6022. The sequence continues at coordinate 26,210 of DASVHL010000021.1, forward strand.
GCCGTGTTCTGGACAGTAAATAATAGGAATTGGCGCGCCCCAATAACGTTGACGGCTGATTAGCCAGTCACGCATTTTGTAGGTCGTCTTGGCACGGCCAGTTTGCTCTTGTTCTAACCAAGCAACAATTTCTTCGCGTGCTGCTTCGCTGCGCATGCCACTAAAATGACCGCTATTCGTCAGTACACCTTCGCCGTGATAATGCCCTACTTCATTACTGTCTTCTGGTTTTTCAACTACATCAATAATCGGAAGTTGAAACTTCTCGGCAAACGCAAAGTCGCGTTCGTCGTGTGCAGGTACTGCCATCAAGGCACCAGTACCGTAGCTAGCAAGAGCATAATCAGCCAACCAGATTTGCATCTTTTCACCCGTTGCCGGATTGATAGCATGTGCGCCAGTAAAGACACCTGTCTTTTCACGAGATTCGTTCATGCGCTCAATTTCAGACTTACGAGCTGATTCAGCTATATAAGCTTCAACAGATTCGCGCGTATTACTATTGGCAAGTTCTTTTGCGAGTGGATGTTCTGGAGCGAGGACCAAGAATGTCGCACCGAATAATGTATCTGGTCGAGTCGTAAAGACCGTAATAATATCATCGTGGCCTTCGACCGTAAATTCAACTTCTGCACCTTGAGATTTACCGATCCAGTTCTTCTGCATCGTCTTGACCATTTCAGTCCAGTTCAGATCATCGGTTGCTTCGAGCATCTCATCTGCGTAAGCCGTAATACGGAAGAACCACTGCTTTAAGTTCTTCTTTGAAACTGGGTTACCACAGCGCCAACATTTACCACCTTCGACTTGTTCGTTAGCAAGGACTGTCTGGTCGGTTTCGCACCACCACTGCGGGCTTTCTTTTTGATAGGCTAAGTCATTTTTATATAGCTGATTAAAAATCCACTGTGTCCAGCGATAGTATTCAGGATCAGCTGTGCTGATTTCTTTCGTCCAGTCGTAGCTGTAGCCTAAACGCTTGAGCTGCTTAATAAAGTTCGCCTTGGCTTCGTCATGCGCTTCACGAGGTTTTTTGCCAATTTTAATGGCATAGTTTTCTACTGGCAAACCAAATGAATCCCAGCCAATTGGGTGATACGCGTTAAATCCCTGCTGTCGCTTGGCACGGACTTTAATATCACTAAACTGAAATGTTCGGCCGTGACCAATGTGAATACCAGCCCCGGTAATACCCGGCAGCATACTAAATCCAAGATATTTTGGTCGTGAATGGTCATGCAAGTCAACCGTGTAGGTGCCATCTTGCTCCCACTTGGCTTGCCACTTTGCTTCGATATCGATTGGATTATAGCGCTTCATACATCTGGTAGTATAACAAACTTTATGCCTCTGTTACAGAGTAGCCGCTGATAGCAAGAGCTCTTGAACATCCTTTTGCAGCTGCTCAAGCGTCGTTGCGTCAGTTGGCGTCACGACATTTACTGGCTGATTAAACCTCGGCACGACCGTTAGACTGGTGGTTTTTTGCTTATCACTCGCAACTATCTTAGTAATATGATGTGTCCAATTATTAACCCATAGCTCTACCGGTGTATTTTGATTCATCTTCTGGCCCGATGCGCTCTCACCTACATTGAGGCTAAAGTTTTTATCACAAGCACGAAGTATTTTATAGATTGTGGTCTTTTGGAATGCAATTGAAAAACTGTGTGCTTTTGTTTGATCAATATTCATCAAATATCCTAAACTGCCATCTTTGCTACCGAGTGATTTATCGATGACGATAAATGGATACTTTTTATATATATCAACAACTTCTGATTTTAGTTTTGAATCACCTTGAGCTTTTTTAAACGTCTCGCCAATACAGCGCTGCGCCGTCGCAACTTCAAGGCTGTATGATTTTAGATCTTCACTACTGATTTTGATCCATTTGTCATTTATCTTAGCGACAATTTTATCAAACAGCGGTTGGGATGTAGCTGGTACGGCTTTACGATAATTCTGCACCAATTCATCAATATTCTTAACTTTGAAATAAATATCACCCTTGTCATTAAGTAGCCCACTGCCATCTAACGTATATTTTTTCCCAAGAGACACTATTGTTAATTTCAAATCAGCATTTCCGCCCTTAATCGCAGCGCCACCGTTAAACTCTACGGTGATATCACTGCCAGCTTTCGCTACATAGCTACCCTTATACGCTACCGACTGGGCATTAAGCGCATTCATAATCCCATCGGAAACAACCTTTTTAGGATTTTGATACCAGTAACTATATATTAGGGCTAAAACAATCAGCAGAATAATAAGACCAACACCGCCGAACAAGAATATTTTATTGCGGCGCGGCATTTGATGAACTCGTTGACGTAGTGTCAATCGAGAAGCTTGTGATGGGGTTACTGGATCGTTCATAATCTACCGTCCTCCCTGTAAAAAGTCATTTTACTATCTATATCTAGAGTAGCATATTTTACAGCAGTCTAGGAGACGCGGGCAAAGAATTCAGATTTGGTTTTCAGCCATTCTGGCGACTGACGAACAAGCTGATTACTATCTTCCATCGCGCAGATAATTTTAACGGCTTCTTCGGCATAAATACCACCTTGTGAACCCTTAACCAACGTCACCGCACCCTCTTCGAGGACGCTATGCACAAACGTACCAGCATCAATAGCATTTTTAAAACTACGCACCTGGCAGCCACGCATGCGAGCCGCAGGGGCTAGATACGCTTCAGACTGTTCACCGATTGTGACTACCCACGCCAAGAGACTTGGGTCACACATTTGGCCGATTTTTTCATGCTCTTCCTTTGATGATGCGCCCAGTTCATTCATGTCACCTAATACCGCAATGCGCTGACCAGTCGGCATACTGTACAGCATCTGCAAAGCAGCGCTAGCAGCTACAGGACTTGAGTTATATGTATCATCCAGAATTGTTGACTTCATTTGACCGCGAAGCATGTTCATACGGCCAGACACGGGGCGAATCAGCTTGAGGCCAGTCGTAATTTCAGCCGCAGTCACACCCATTTTAATCGCAACAGCGACGGCGCCCATGACCGGGCGGAGACTGTGCTCACCAATAACCTTAATTTCTGCCATAAATGGATCGTACTCGGGCGTAATCACTTGTCCAGTGTGGCCTTTTTCTGGTGTAAAGTCTTGAGTCTCAAATCGATATTCAGCTACACCAGTCGTGCCGTAGGTGTCGATATTGGGGTTTGTTAAAAATTCAGCGTATTTACCATCAATATCATCACGATTAATAATCGCGATTTCTGACATATTAGCCGCGCCTAATTCTTCTTTGGCGACTGTATCAATATCCTTAAAGAATTCCATGTGTTCAGGAGTGACTGCTGTCACTACACCAATGTATGGGCGGAGGTATTTTGCAAAATGGGCGATATCGCCTGGACTGTCCGCACCGAGCTCCTGAATGATCACATCAGTACCTGATGGCATTTTAATACGCTCTTTGGCTGCACGGAATACAGAAACCCAAGCCCCAATACTTTTAACATTTTCAGGATATTCTATGCCCAAAATCGCAAGTGGCGCACTCATGTGTGTGTTGTGATTACCTTCATGTAGGGCTACACGGTATCGCTGGGATAATAATGTAGCAATAGCACGCTTAGTGCTCGTCTTGCCAACACTTCCTGCAACGACAATTAATTTCACATCAGGATGTTTTCGGAAGAATTTGCGAACATAACGTTCAAGTTGCGATTGAATGATCATTTTAAACATAGTTATGTCTATCATAAACCATTACCGCAACTAATTAAACGTGAGAGAGATTTGCTTTTCGTTCTTTTGAACTCATCGGCATAGATACACATCTATGGAAGCGTTTTAACAAGTCGATTAGAAAGTGGGTTGGGGCGGCTGGTCTATCATTAGATCGCCGCCCCTTTCCCTTGACTAGCGCCGGCCTGGAATAAGCCTGCTGACTGAACCGCTAGACGAACCGTAGTATTCGAGCGAGAAGCCACCGTCCCATTCGAACGACTCTTTGATCAAGTCTAGAACGGCTTTTTCTGTATCTCGTGGTGCAGGCATCCAATCGAATGAAATGCTCATGAAGCCATAAGCGGTATACACAAAGCTAACACCACTAATTTCTAGGAAACGATCCAGTGTTGCTTCAGTTGCCTTATCGATAGGCCCAAGCACCGTGTTTTGATCAGAGTCCATTTGACCAGTTTGACCATTTTTATTCTTCCAACCAGGCAACTCACACAGTGACGCTGTCTCACTGGAAGACTTGAACCAAAACGTCCAATGGTTTCCTCGTTTTGCAAATGTCATTTCGCCGTCAGACATAAGCCCCATGCTTTCTTGTAGTCGACTTGTTAAGGGTTACTCACAATTTTTCATCATGGTTAACTCAAAAATTATACAATTTATATAAAAATAAGTCAAACATTAAAAGAAGGTTTCAGCTGAAATAATATCGCCCCGAAAGGCGATATTATTAGAATATTTCATCGATGAATTACTTCAGGCTAAACGGAGGATACTGGTCAGTCGTAAGCAGAAATGCGTAGGCAGTCACGCGGAAATTCCATCGAAATACACCAGTGACAAACTCGAACATTCCCTTTGGATAATGGCCAGTAAACAGGATTGCAAACCAAGCAACAATTGTTACAAACATTGCAGCAACTGTTAACACGAATAGCACGATGTAGTGCGGAATCGCCAGGAACCATTTTACCAATGGCATCCAGCGCCTAAGATCTTTTTTGACGTCTGGATAGTCCAGCTCCAACTTAACTGATTGTTTGTCAACAGTAGACGGATAACGATCAGTAAGCAGGAAAAGGTATGCAGCTACACGCATCGAGAATCGATTCAATTCTAGATTAAAATCGAACCACCAGCGTGGATAAAGCTGTCGGAACAAAATCATCAGTGCAGTAGCGGCAAATAGTCCAGCAACGATACCACCGCCGTTCATTGTCATCTCTTTTCCCGATTCAGTCGTAAAATCTTCACTTCCAGTTGCCGTCAACAGACCGATAATAACAAGGATTGGAAGTGCCCAAATAACACGGAAAAAGGTTGTTAAACGATCAAGCTTTTTAGGATAATCGATATCGAGACTTGCTGGATATGATTTTGATTTTACTGCCATTACAATTGCCTCCTTGGACTAATGTAGTGTGTTACATTTTTAATTGTCGTTATCCGACGCTTTCAGTGTAACATAAGCACTACCCTCTCGTTCAGTTAGCTCGATATTCCAGGATATCTCCTGGCTGGCAGTCAAGTGCCCTGCAAATAGCCTCTAGTGTCGACAAACGAATTGCCTTCGCTTTTCCGTTCTTAAGAATAGATAGATTCGCCATTGTAATGCCAACTTTTTCAGTCAATTCCGTTACGCTCATTTTGCGTTTCGCTAGCATGACGTCGATAGTAATGATAATAGCCATAATTTATACCGTTAAATCATTCTCAGATTTAATATCAACTGCACTCTGTACCAGTTTTTGCATTAATGCCGAAAACGCAGCTATTACAAATGAAGCTCCCGCAATCACTAGATGAATAAGTAACACTCCCGGTGCATCGTCCATATCTGCAACCTTATAGACATACGGTGAGGCCAGTGCAAATATAATTCCAATAATAATCCCACAATACTTTATGGCCTTAAACGCTTTGACCGACTCAGATGAGAAGGCATTATTTGCATCAATATAACCAAGTAGCTTGAGGCTATGATATAACGCCCAAAAGAATGGTAGTGCCGGAGCATACAGCCCTAGAAGAAGTGGTTTGTAAAATCCCGTATTGTCATCATTTATGATTAGCGGCAAAACGTACACACATAGTGTCAGCACAAACAGTCCGATCAAAATAATTGCTAGCCGTAAAAACAGTGTTGATCCTTGTTTCATAATCAGTTCCTTATCTATTAATACTTTCAATATACATCATTATTTATCGTTTTACAATATATTATTATCGTTTGTGTTACATACTAAAATCTGGTGCGCTATAATAGATAGAGAGATGTTTAACTATCCAGTGGTGTTTGTCGATATTGAAACAACGGGTGGAAGTTACCGCAACAGCCGCATTCTTGAGGTTGCCGCAATTCGTGTCGAGAATGGTGAAATCACTAATGAATTCAGCACACTCATTAATCCTGAGGCCTATATCCCATCAAGCATCACCTCCCTTACTGGTATCAGCGAGTCAGATATAGTCGATGCGCCAGTATTCGCAGACATAGCCGACGAGTTTGCCGAAATTTTACACGGCGCGGTATTTATCGCACATAATGTGCGTTTTGATTATTCATTTATCAAACAAGAATTTGCCCAGATTGGCGTAGAGTTTTCACCGAAACTTTTGTGTACCGTGCGTTTATCCCGTTCACTCTATAGCACTCATCAAGGCCACAGCTTGGCAAAGATTATCGAGCGACACAACATTCCAGTACTCGATCGTCACAGAGCACTCGAAGATGCGCGGGCAATCCTCTACTTTACCCAAATGGCATTTAACGAGCATGGCTATGATTTATTTAATGCAGCGGTCAGCCATCAAATTAAAACGCAATCCCTACCGCCCAATCTGGATATTAGCGAAATTAATGCGATCGATAATACACCTGGCGTGTACATCTTTCGCGATGAGAATAAACAACCAATCTATGTCGGTAAAAGCATTAGCCTCAGAAAGCGCGTTATGTCACACTTTCAAAGCATGATGAGCAAAGAACTAAAAATCAGTCAGCATGTTCATCATGTCGAAACCATCGCAACCGGCAGCGAACTTGCGGCACTGATCCTTGAGTCAAAACTCATCAAAGAACTAAAGCCAATTTACAATCGCTTACTTCGACGCGTTTCACTGTACGCTATGCTAATCAAAACCGAAAATGATGACGGCTATTCAAGTCTGGTCATTAAATCTGGTAACGTAGATAATGACACCGACCTATCCTCTGTCTATGGCATCTATAGTAATCGTACCAAGGCAAAACAACGAATTGATGAATTAACGCGCACCTTCCAGCTATGCCCTAAACTAATGGGGATCGAAAAAACAAAAGGCGCCTGCTTTTCATATTCGTTGGGACGATGCAAGGGTGCATGTATCGGTGAGGAAGATTCTACGCTATATAATCGCCGGTTCGAAATTGCACTCGAAACCACTAAATTAGAAACCTGGCCATTTAGCGGTGCCATCACACTACCAGTTAACGATGAGGGCGAAAAAGTTATTATCGACAACTGGATTATTCAAGGATTTCAAAATGCTGATGGCGAGTTAATTATTAATGACATCGAACCAAATTTTGATGTTGATGAATATAAAATTATTCGCCGTTTTATTAAAGAAAATAAAAGCAAGCTACTGCCGCATCATCCCCACGCGTCATTTTAAAAAGGAGGTTCACCATGCCAGAAAAGTCAAAAAAGCCAAAGCCCGTCCACTATGCATCCGATTTTGATCTCGATATTACATCGGGTGACGATGATATATTTCGCTGGTTCTTGCTATCCTATCTTTTCGGAAAACCAATTCAATCAAATGTCGCCATACAGACATGGGAATTATTTATTGATCGCAAACTCGATACACCATGGGCAATCCGCGATCTTCCTCATCGCAAACTTGTACGGTTACTGGATGAGGGTAAATATACCCGCTATGACGAATCGACCGCACGAGGCTTACAAACTTGCATGGACCAGCTAATTCGCGACTATGAGGGCTCCGTACTACTGATGTATGAAAGCAGTCTGGATGAAGATGAATTTTCAAAACGCTTACAAAAACTTTACGGTATTGGCCCAAAAACTGCCGAAATATTTATGCGCGAAACCGAAGAACTATTTGCTCGGCGAGTAGAATAATCTTCTACTTATTCAAGGCTTGATACATTACCCTGGCCTGCTCAAAACCAATCACCCAGCCTGTTTGTCTAATACTTTGATACATAGGCGTCTTCAGCAAATTACCTTTTGAATCGTAGGTCTCGGAAAAACCTCTATCACGTAGCATGTTTGATTCATACGCATCAAGATGGTATTTTGCATCAACAAAATACTGGTTATTGCCCGTGTAGTGACCGAGTAAAGTCAGAGCCTTGATATATTCCATCCCCCAGAAACTCCAAATAGCATCGCCGCCATATGATGCCACGGCCATGCGTACCACAAAGAATTGACGATGTGCTCTGGTGTCTGATTGATAACGTAGTGCAAATGGCTGATCAATTTTGTTAGTTTGAATATGTTCAATTGATCGCTCATAATATACTCGTTCTGTCGTATCAGTAATATCGAGAAAACCAGTCGAAAGTACAATCAACCAATCTGATGAATAGTAATGATTAGCCAAACCTTCCGTTGATAAATCTTCCAGGAAATAACCTTTATCCTCTAGCCAGAATGTCTTAAGAATAGTCTCCTTCAGTTGATTCAAAAATGCTTTATCCTCTGAAATAACACCTAGCTTCATTGCTAGCTGTGTCGTCTTCCAAAAGACCACATTGTCATAAAATGCAGAATAACGACGCGTGATATCCTTGGCACCTGACAAATGCACATCACGTTTAATCAATAGTGCTTCGTCATCAAACACATGGGATTTATACGATTCGTACAGTTCGCGCAATGTAGCATCATAGGTTGAAACGAGTGTTTTTGCCGCCTTTTGCGTATCAAGTTTGTGATGCTTGTCGCCATAGTCATGTGGCGCGGCCGATTCAATGCCACGAAGCGCAGCCAAAGCATACATCATACCAAACAATGAGTCTGATGGATACGCGTAAAAATTAATACAAGTCGCGGAGTATGGCCCCATTGAAACAATAGTCGTTGTTAGCTTCGGGTGCTTCTGAAATACACCTAATGCATACGCGACAGTTTGTAAATAAACGATTTCACGGTTATGCCAATCTTCTTTCGTTCCAGGAATAGAACGATCAAGCATTGGATAGTAAAACACGCCAAGATTACGAACGAATAACCCATTAAAGTGATCGCCTGAAATCAATAAGAGCCTATTCGGGTCATAACGCAGTTGATGAATGTCACTAATAATCTCATCGACATTCTTGCCGTCGGATCCCGGGCTGTGAATATAACGCGTTGTCAGAATATAAATTCCGCACTGAAAATACGCGAACATGCGCCAGAAAATGTTTTGACGCATAACTATCTTTTTATTGTTATCGACTGCTTCCAGAACTTTAGCCTGCAGCTTAGCTTTATACGGCATACGGATAACTGAAAAACGAGAAAATGGGTTAGTAAGGTATGTCGCGACAAGTGAAACTAAGGTCAGGCCAATAATGGTCGGTATAATCATTACCTTTCATTATACATGCCAGATGCGTGTAATAAAGATTTGAGATTATCGTGTTTTTAGGAAATAATGAAAACTCATGAAACAACCTCCAATACCCCGTCAACGCATTTACGATATCTATTGGTATTTTGCCTCAGAAAGACAACAAATTTTTGAAAAAAAGCTCACCGGACAACCTGGCCCATGGACAGACGACCCTATCTTGCAGAAATATAAATTCTGCAATGTGTTCCGTGCTACGGATCGTGTCTCGCAGTATATGATCCGCGATGTCTGCTACCACACCGAAACCTGCACTCCAGCGGATCGATTATTTCAAATTGTAGCCTTTCGTTTATTTAGCAAAATTGAAACCTGGGATGCCGTACGTAAGTTCCTTAATCGTAATCCGACTATTGAAGACCTAGTCGATGGATCATTTACTAAAGCCCTGGAGTACGCCGAAGATATCAATGACGGTTTATACACCAATGCATTTATTTTGTGTGCGACGAATGCCTACGGTCAACCACGCAAGTACCTGACACATGTCGAACTGCTACGGGACATGTTCGTCAATCACCCTCTTGTAGGGCAGCTATTAGAGGCTTCGTCCTTAAGAGAAATCTACACCCTACTCCACACGTTTCCATTAATGGGAGATTTTATGTCGTACCAAATAGCAATTGATTTGAACTATTCCGACTTAATCAATTTTAGCGAAAATGACTTTACTCAGCCTGGTCCTGGGGCGTTGCGCGGAATAACAAAAGTGTTTGAGAGTCTGGGTGATTATTCGCTAGCCGAAGTAATTCTTTGGATGGTAGAGCAACAAGACGCGGAGTTCGCTCGTCTCAATCTCCCGCCAGCCAATCTATTTGGACGGAAACTGCAGGCAATCGATTGCCAAAATCTGTTTTGCGAGACCGATAAATACTGTCGCGAAGCAGTGCCAGAACTAGCCAGTAACCGCTCCAAGATCAAAGCTGTTTACTCTACGCCAAAACCAATAGATCGGCTTTTCTTCCCTCCAAAATGGAACCTTAACTATAACGTGTAGTCTCACCCAGTCGTGCTATTCGGTGAGGTAAGCGGTTTAGACTCAGGCGAACCCTGTTGACGCAAAAAGATAGAAAGGATAACGATACTCGCAACAGCTAAAAATTCACTCTGCCAGTTTTGGAATGACTCGAACCAAAACTGTGGACCAGTAGCGTATTCCATAAGTGTTTCGCATTGCTGGCCATGCATCATCTCTTCGCTGCAATTTGCCCTCGCTCCTTCAACTGCATGAAGGGTGAACGACATAAGAAAAAGTAATACAAACGCTAAAAATAGTGAGTTTCTATAGACCACCAACCAAATGCCACCTTTCCGAACTGGCCAAGGCGAGTTTTTTGTAATACTTTTTCTATTCGCTCCTTGATCGACATCTTCGGTTTTTTCGGGATCTTTCGATTCTGCCGATCCTTTCTGTATCAGAAATACTGTCAAGATGACATAGGCGGCCATCTGCAGGAACTCGCTTTCCCAGTTTTCAAATATCGCTTCTCCAAAATGACCACTGACGAGATATTCGCCCATCGAGAGAGTTGGCTGGCTATGATCCTCTAACTCGTTATTATTTACCTGATACCCGGTAATTGTCTGCCCTATTACAAAAATCACAAATAGGGCTATGAGTACTATTGATAGTGAATTATTTTTCCAAAATTTTTTCATATAGTAATTCTCCTATTATCAGTAAACAGCAGGTAGACAATGGCCGCAAGTGTAACAAATAGTTTGTGAGTTAAAGGCTAGTTTAGCTGTCGTGCAACTCTTCAGCGAGTCCGATAAGGATTTTTTCTGGACCACGAATATAACACAGACGGTATGAATTTTCGTACTGAACAATCTCACCCACAAGTTCCGCACCGTGCGTCTTAAGTCTGGATACCGTGTCATCAAGATCTTCTACAGTAAACATGCTACGCAGATAACCAAGGGCATTCACTGGAGCATTGCGATGGTCGGCAATCACAGAAGGACGAAGAAAGCGTGATAACTCTAGTCTACTATATCCATCAGGGGTAACCATCATAGCAATCTCGACGCGTTGATCACCAAGTCCTGTGACATGCCCCGCCCATTCTCCTTCAACCACTGCTCGCCCTTCAAGCTGTAAACCAAGCTCCGTAAAGAAAGGAATAACTTTATCGAAAGATTCAACGACAATGCCGACGTTATCCATTCTTTTGAGATTCGATTGCGTAGAATTCATATTTCTTATTCTAATACATTACCGAGTGGCGAGTAGGTACACATAGTACATAAAAAGAGCAATCACCCCTATGCCAATAATGCATATAAATATAGCCACGCCAAGGTTCATACTCGCGATTCGCTTCTTAGAAGCAAATGCAGGATCAAGAGGCTGCGGCGTAAATATCGCCATAGGTAAGTATAAGAATATATAAGCGAGCCGTTTGATTGCATTTTTCATAATCTAATCATAGCAAATAAAGTGCTAATAAAATCGAAAACCCCGCCACGCTTGTAGAAGACAGGGTCACGAACGTTGGGTGCAGGATTAGAAGTGAAAATGAGCGTCATTAACTCGATGAAAGAATACCTCAACGGTACCATAGCAAGAGAGTAATTATTGCGTAGAGGAGATTAAGGAGTTGGGCTGAATATTCCATTGGTTATTTAATGTTAATATATATCACATGAAACTCGTTATTTTTGGTGATGGATTTACCTACCCAGCAAAAGAAGGTGTTTCTCAGCATGTCATGAGCCAGCTTTTTGCACTAACGAGACATTCGACGGCGATTGAACCGATCCTAATCTTATGCGATAGAGGAACAATGGACATTAACCAGATTAAACAATTCCCATGGAAGACAGTTCTTGTTCCACATGAAGTTTATTACGACTATCTTGCAATGCGTACGATTCTAACTCATATCAAGCCCGATATATTGCAATCATATGGCGTATATCATGGAAGGTTAATATCATCTCGATACTCGTTAGAGTATAAAATACCATTTGTGATGGAACACCATGACGTCGAATCGGAATTAACCGACCACCTTAAACTAGCTACAAATATTTCAGCATCAATTTATCATGATCAAATCGAACTATGTGAATTAGCCTCATTAAATCGTACATTATCTCAGCATGATTACGACTTGTTGTCCTCTGTGTCTCCCAAAAGAAAAAATACATTTTTTAACATCCCAACTATCATGGATGACATATTTGACAATATTGATATCAGCAATAAGAAGGCGACTGATGTACTGTTCATTGGTAATGGTGCTTATCCTCCAAATAAAAAAGCTGTCAATTTCATTCGTGACGAACTAGCGCCTCATCTTCCTCACATCAACTTCCATATAATAGGTAGATTATCAAACGATATAAAACCTGCATCAAATATTATTACATATGGTATGGTTGATGACATCAAGCGCATTACGGATCTGACCAGTATTGGCCTCGCCCCATTAGAAAGTGGATCGGGACTCAAATTAAAAGTACTTACATATTTAAGTGCTGGGCTCCCCGTCCTTGGCACGCCTCTTGCCTATCGAGGATACACAAGTCACTCCCTACTAAGCGTGTCTAGCTTGGAAGACTTTGCAGATTCACTTAATAACATGGTCGCAAACTACGACAGTTCTAGGGCATTATTGGCACGTAAGCTGTTCTTAGACACATACAGCGAGGAAGCAAATATCGATACTTTAATAAGCATGTATGAAAGTTTAACATACCGTCCATACATTACCGCCTCGAATAGTCGCCATATAATTCGAGATGATTCAAAACTTCCGTGGCTAAATGAATTTCGTGAGATGCCATTTAGCCCAACAAATAGCGTTCAATATATTAACTTCGCTTCGTTATAATATCATTCGCCTTCATAACCGCTCCTCGCATGTCGTCATGAGTAAGTTGTGCGATTGCTTCGTCATAGCTCAACCATAAATTTTCAAAATCTTCATTTTCTTCACGATTCGGCGTAGGTTCAAGTTCATCTACACGCTTCATGAGGAAATAATGTACTGTTTTTTCATAATTCTTTCCGTCTTTCCACTTAAACGCAAAAGTATTCTGACCTAAATTATCCGTAATTGCTACATTATAGCCCGTCTCCTCGAACATCTCTCGCACACACGCCTCTTCTGCCGTCTCGTTCGTCTCTATAGTACCCTTCGGCAGTTCCACCGTATCTTCTGATAGCCACTTTATGACAAGAAATTTCCCTTGGTGATATAGAACACCACCTGCTGATACTTTTTTAATTACATCATTAGTCATTTAGTCTCCTGACAATTTCATTTTCTATATACAATCTTATATCATCAAGCTTCCTGGTGCCGTCTATATAGTGAAAATCATTATACTTTCTATATAATTCACGGTTTAGGGTTAAGAATTTTTCATTAACCCAAAGCTCGTCGCTTGATTTTCGATTTTTGCGGGCGAAGGAAAGATTTAACGGCGTATCTATATAAATAGTTAGATCAGGTACTATTAGATCACCCTCATGAAGTGCTTTTTTATATCGTAAAGACAGTTCATTAAATGTCTTTTTACTATATACCTGGTCAAACGACTCTTGGTAGACTAAAGTGCTGATATAATATCGATCAAGAATCACAATATCGTATGAATCATCCTTCGCGCGTCTCGTTTTAAGAAAATCACTTTGGATAATATCTTCCATAGTTAAATCATCATCAGAATCTGGATCATCAGGTAAAATTTGCTCAACGCGATCAACGCTATAATTAAATGTGCTAAAAAGCGTCCGCCTTAGTGATGTCTTACCTGATCCAGGTATTCCCTCAAGTGCAACAACAAACGGACTATTTGCTTTGGCCATCAATCAATGTCCTCATGTTCCTTATTTTCTCATTTTGATCAGATGGTATATGCACTCCATTAAATGCTTTATAAATAATCGACGGAACGTCATGAAAATAGTTTACCGGATCAAAAGATTTCGCATAACCAGTCATATTGTCAAAACCCAAGGACTGCATAGCAGGTAAAGCAATTGATCCGCGCAAGGTTCCGTCAAATCCTGGCTGCACTTCACCGCAAAACACACTATCAAACTCTCTATCTTTATCTATTCCAACTTGATCTGATGAACTATAGGACCTAGGATGTGCGAATACAATTGGCTCAAAACCGAGTGCACGATGTGTAATATAAATATTAATAACGTCTGAGTACTTAGACAGCATATAGCCATACATTTCCATCCACATCTGCTTCGTTGGATCTACATGATTCATTCTGCGAGCATCGATACCGATAGTTTCAAAATAGTTTAATATATTATCAACATAAGGATAGATCTCAGGTTTGACCACTACTAAACCAATATCTTTGTATAGTTGCGTGTCATTGTCAGTAATTTGCTTCTCCGTACTGGCGAGATCAATGTCACCTATCAGTTCACGAATGAGATACGCCGTCCGAGCATCCGGCTCAAGGCGTGTAGCAAATGAAATATCTACACCCTCAGCTATTAAAAAATTATCTACTAATTCGCTATTTGTGTGAATTCGTTCATCTGTAATAAACTCATGATGCCATGGCAAAGGCTTAGGTGAAGAATGACGTTCATTATCACGTAACATATGTGATATAATATAATAATAATGTTAAAAAAGCAATACTATGACCACTCCAAGTAATAGCTATGACACCTCGCTTAAAGAAATCGCAGATCAGATAATTGCGAAGTCTAATGCGCAAATTGTTAATTTCGTAACAGTCTGGGGTGCGTCAGGAACAGGCAAATCAACTCTTGCTCACCAGTTGGCCAATCTCATTCCTGGCTCGTCAGTCTTTCCGATTGACCACTATCTTTCATCATCACTTAAGAGTAGTACTTATAATCATATTAATCCCGAGAGCAGTATTCCATATATCGAAGGATTAGATCCAAATATATGGGACCAAAAACTTATTAATTATCACTTAAATGAGCTCAAAAACAATCAGCCAATCTCTATGCCCATATTTAACCATCAAACGAGAGAGCGGATCAGTTCGTCAACATTCCCCGCATCTAATATCATCATCGTTGAAGGTGTCTATTCATTTGACAATGTCATAAGTGACAGTGCTATTATGTCGATCGTCATAAATACCTCATTTCATGATCGTTTTTTACGTAAGTTAGTGCGAACCTATTGTATAAATAAACGTACAGATCTAGATGAATCAATTGAAAGATACATAACGAGAACCCAGCCCTCAACTGACTATTACCTAGAAATATATAGTCTTAAAGCTAATTTTATTATTGAAACCGCCTCAAATCCCGCACTCGAATTTGATAAATATAAAGGCTCCACTTTTCACCGTCATCCATCAGACCATACTTACAATCTGATACCGAAAGAAAGTTATGGCATTTTACATCCCGAAGAGAATTTAATAGTTAATCATCACGATAAATCTATTAATTCAACTCTGACCTACACCCTAGATAACAAAATCATCTTTACTGCCAAGCTGCGTTCCAAGCATCTCGATCTATTAAGGCGGTATTATACATTTAAAGATTACTAATCGCACAATGCCAAATAAAAAACCGTCCCGAAGAACGATTCTTTATTTGGTGCGGGTGAAGAGACTCAAACTCTCGACCTCTTCCTTGGCAAGGAAGCGCTCTATCAACTGAGCTACACCCGCATAACTCTAAGAATTATAGAGAAGATGATGTGGAAATGCAAGAGGTGAAGATGATTAATACGGGGTGGCTCCTCCCAGACGGCGGTCACTTTGTTCCCTATTTTCGCTTACTCACAAAATAAGCAAGCTGATTTTGTTTCATTGCGCTTCACGAACTGGGGATTATTGCCGCTTCGCGTCAAG
>DASVHL010000022.1:0-19641 GCA_036382575.1 Saccharimonadales bacterium (SeqCode)
GAATTTAAATTACATAAACTACAAAAAATTCTTGACGACAGTCAACTAATCTTAACGTCACTTGGCTATGATATTCTTTCGGTAGCACAAGAAAAAACAGAGCAAATCTGGTATTGCCGCACCAAAAAAACTGACGCTAAAGCGACATTTCGTGGTGATCAATTTGTGATTTTTGAAGGCTCGAAAATTGATATAAACGCTTCGGATACTTGGATAAAATCATACCCTAACTCATATAAAATACGCAACGAAATACTCGCAGCTCAAATGGGCGGTGTGGCCATTGATGACATCGTCACACTAACTAAAGATATCGCCTTCAGAAGCCCAAACGATGCAGGTGGCTTTGCTGCAGGGCGTAACGTCAATGCCTGGACGACATGGAAAAATGAAAACGGGCAAACAATGGACGAAATCATGAGAAAAGGTGATTAGCAAATGAAAATGTCAGACCGACACAGTGATGACCGTCCACGCGAGAAACTCGCCCGCAAAGGCGCGTCCGCTCTATCTGATTATGAACTCT
The DNA here is from genome assembly GCA_036382575.1 of Saccharimonadales bacterium (SeqCode). Taxonomy (GTDB): domain Bacteria; phylum Patescibacteriota; class Saccharimonadia; order Saccharimonadales; family Saccharimonadaceae; genus UBA6022. The sequence goes on from DASVHL010000022.1 coordinate 527, forward strand.
TAATGGCGATTATTGGCAGCGGTAATGCGGAAGCAGATGTTACTAAGATTGCCCGCGACGTACAAAAGCTCGTCAAAGAAAAAGGGAGCGAGCTAACCTACGAGGACTTACTAACTATCAAAAGCCTCGGCCCAGCCAAAGCAGCTCAAATCATGGCAGGCTTTGAGTTATGGCGCCGTCAATTTGAAGTTAGTGAACGACCAATTATCGATTCGCCAGAAAAGGCCGTCGCACAGCTAGCTGATATCCGTGACAAGAAACAGGAATACTTCGTCTGTCTAACGCTCGACGGGGCAAACCGTCTAATCGCAACACGAATCATTACAATCGGCACACTAACCTCATCACTCGTCCATCCACGTGAAGTTTTTGCCGCGGCGATTACAGACCGTGCCGCAAGTATTATCGTGGCGCATAATCACCCAAGTGGAAATCTAGTGCCAAGCGAGCCGGATAATAAGATTACTAAAAAAATTCAAGATGCGGGCAAAATACTAGGTATCAAATTAGTCGATCATATTCTAGTTACAAAATCCGACTACTGCAGCATATTTGATCTATAAACCTGCTATAATTACAGCAATAATGAGCAAGAAAGAAGCTGCAGCCCGACTAAAAATCAACAAAATGTTAGAGGAATCCGGCTGGCGCTTATTAGATGAAGATAATCTTCGTGCAAATGTCGATGTCGAAACGCGCTTAAGCCCCGGCAAGAAGATTGATCCTACGCAAATGGGTGACGACTTTAATGAAGCACAGGGTGGGTTTATTGACTATCTACTACTGGATGATAATCAAAAACCAATCGCAGTATTAGAGGCAAAACGCGAAAGTAAGTCGCCGCTTGATGGAAAAGAACAAGCACGTGAATACGCAAATCGCACACACGTACGCTACGTCATCCTTAGTAATGGCAATGTTCACTATCTATGGGATATGATCGAAGGTAATCCAGAGCCAATTTTAAAGTTACCAACCCAAGAATCGCTAACTGAAAGCAAAAGATACCAACCAAACCCAGGTGCACTATCCGATGAAAAAGTTGACGATACGTACATAGCTCACTCGCAAATTCCTGACTTCGATAAGTCGCCACAATATTTGGCAGGTGGTGATACACGACAGAACTACATGCGTGATAACAAGCTAAAAATCATGCGCAAATATCAGGTAGGTGCTATCCATGCAATACAAAACGCTGCAAAAGAAGGCAACAAACGTTACCTCCTCGAAATGGCTACCGGCACAGGCAAAACTTTGACGTGTGCTGCGATTATCAAATTGTTCCTCAAGACAGGCAACGCAAAACGTGTACTTTTTCTCGTCGACCGCATTGAACTAGAAAAACAAGCACAAGAAGCATTTGAAAATTCGCTGGGATCAGACTTCACTGTATACACCTACAAGGAACATAAAGATGATTGGGGCACTGCTGATATCGTCGTCAGTACGGTCCAAAGCCTACAGACAAACGACAAATATAAAAAGGAGTTTTCACCGACAGATTTCGAACTAGTCATTAGTGACGAAGCCCATCGCTCAATCGGTGGAAACGCACGAGCCGTATTTGAATATTTTGTTGGCTACCGGGTCGGCCTAACGGCAACACCAAAAGATTATCTAAAGAATGTTACCAATGATGATCAGAATACTCTAAAGGATTTCGAACGGCGTCAATTACTCGACACATACACCACTTTCGGCTGCGACAGCGGTCAACCGACATTTAGCTATAGCCTGCTGGACGGAGTGAACGACCCAGACGGCCCGTATCTTGTTAATCCAATCATTATTGACGCACGAACAGATATTACTACTAGGCTCCTTAGTGCTGAAGGCTATGCTGTACATAAAGTTATCGATGAAGAAACCGAGGTTGATGCCATATTCGGTGCACGTGATTTCGAGCGAAAATTCTTCAATGAAAAAACTAATCAGGTATTAGCTCAAACATTTTTAGATAACGCAGACGCTGATCCAATTAGTGGAGAGTTAGGGAAATCCATTGTTTTTGCAGTGTCTCAACCGCACGCAGCAAAAATGACAAATATCCTTAACCGACTCGCAATGGCAAGATGGCCAGGCAAATACCAGTCAGATTTTGCCGTTCAAATAACCAGCAATGTAGCAGACGCCCAGGAATATACAACAAAGTTTAGCAACAATAACCTTCGCGGCAAAACTAACTGGCTAGACAATTATGACAGCTCGCGTACGCGTGTCGTAATTACGGTCGGTATGATGACAACAGGGTATGATTGCAGCGACCTATTGAACGTAGCCTTTATGCGACCCGTATTTAGTCCGAGCGACTTCATCCAGATGAAAGGTCGCGGAACGCGATTACATAATTTCCGATACATTGATTACACTGATGATGAAAATCTAATCACTGCACAAAAAAATAACTTCAAACTTATAGATTTTTTTGCCGTTTGTGAATATTTTGATGAAAAGTATGACTACGAAGCAGAGTTAGCGGTACCTAAAAAGATCGAGGGCGTTACAACTGGTTATGCTCCACCGGTGGTTGATGGTTCGGATATTGTATCTGAACCGGGCGGCAGCTACGCTCACGGTGTCGACCTTGACGAACTGGATAAATTGAAGAGTCAGACGACAACCGTCGTCGACGGCCAAGGTATGCGCATTGACCGCGAGATGTTCCGCAAATTTAAAGAAGAGTTGCAAAGCGATGAAGAGTTTACTTATCTATACGACACAAACCGCGATGAGGCGTTAGATTATCTAAAAAATAAGATATTCGATAAGCCAAACCACTTCATGAACCTTGAAAAAATTCGTAACTTCTTTAAACTAGATCGTAAACTTTCTCTTGGCGAAGCATTAGATATCGTCATGGATCAAATCGATCAGCCTAAATCAAAAGCCGAAATTATTCACGATAAGTTTAACGACGCAGTTATCACCAAAGAACTGACAGATAAACTAACCAACGATAACATTTTTCATTTAGCATACCGTCTATTCGATGCCTATATTTCATCACCCGCAGTGCAAAAAGCAGTTGATGATCAAACCTACGGCAACCTTGATCATACCAGCCAGTTATCACTAGAGGAATATATCCAGCTGCATCACGCCGGAGTTGCCGAACCGTTAGTGAATTACATCAAAGATTATGTAGATATTACAAAGTTAAGAGGATAAAAGTATGCTGCCAGAATTTAAAAAAAGAATCGATACTCTCCGTGATATTCTTGTTGGCGCCGTACCGTCACCCGCAGGACAAATCGAGCAAATTACCTATGCATTAATCTACAAATTCATGAGTGACATCGATGATAAATCATCAAGTATCGGTGGCAAGCGCACTTATTTTACAGGTGAATACGAAAAATATGGCTGGCATGAATTAATGACACCAACACTCGGCGCCCACGATCGCCTAACGCTTTACCGTGAAGCCCTCGGAAGCCTAGCCAAGAATCCTGGATTGCCAGAGTTGTTCCAGGGAATTTATCAAAATGCCTATCTAACTTTTAACGACCCTCGCGTGCTGACATTATTCTTAAAAGAAATCGACAACTTCAAACACTCGAACAGTGATGATATCGGTGACGCATACGAATATCTGCTACAAATTACCGGTGCACAGGGCGATGTTGGTCAATTCCGTACACCGCGCCACATCATTAAGTTCATTGTCGAGGCAGTAAACCCGACAAAAGGCGACAGCGTGCTCGACCCAGCCGTCGGTACAGCAGGCTTCTTGATCGCTGCCTATAATCACGTGAAGCATCATCATGATGGTGTTGATGAAATTACCGGCTTGCCAGACGAGAAAGAAGAGCACCTGTCGGCCGACGAGCTCGATAAGCTTCACAAAAATTATCATGGCTTTGATATCGATCCCACTATGGTACGTACCGCAAAAGTAAATATGTACCTCCATGGTTTCACGACGCCAGACATTAAAAACCACGACAGCCTAAGTAGCGAAGATTGGTGGAATGAGCGATACGATGTTATTCTCGCCAACCCGCCATTCATGTCGCCAAAAGGTGGCATTAAGCCACACGATAAATTTGGCATTAAAGCAAACAGGGCAGAAGTGCTGTTCGTCGATTACATTGCCAGCCACTTAAAACCAACTGGTCGCGCGGGTATTGTTGTACCGGAAGGTATTATTTTCCAAAGCGGCAAGGCGTACAAAGAATTGCGCAAGAACCTCGTGGATAATTACCTTTACGCAGTAGTCAGTCTGCCATCTGGCGTGTTTCAACCCTATAGCGGTGTTAAGACGAGTATTTTATTACTAGACAAAGAACTCGCAAAACAGCGTGATGAAATTCTATTTATAAAAATAGAAAATGATGGCTACAGCCTTGGCGCACAGCGTCGCAACATTGCCGGAAATCAATTACCTAATGCATTAGAAATAATAAAAGAGTTTAAAAATAATAGCCAGGTGACTACATCCACACTGTCATATGCTGTCTCTCGAAAAAAAATTATCGACTCCGAAGGCTACTACTTAATCGGTGATCAATACATAGATCGTAAAATTACCGAATCACCCCATACTATGAGTACGTTTGGCGATATATTTGAGATATCAGGTAAAGATAGGGCTGGTAGTTCAGCCTATCCGGTAATGTCTATAACGATGCATGATGGGTTAGTCGATCAGAGTGATAGATTCAAAAGTGCTATAGCGAGCAAAGACACTTCCAATTACAAAGTAGTTCATAAGAACGAGCTAGTAGTTGGCTTTCCAATCGATGAAGGAGTGTTGGGATTTCAAACAAAATATGATTCCGCAATCGTCAGCCCAGCTTACGATATATGGAAACTAAAAAGTAAAAATATTGAAACCCGATTCGTAGAACGGATTCTAAGATCCGACCAAGCAAAAAAGTTATATGCCGAAAACATGCAAGGCGCTGTAAGTAGAAGGCGAAGTGTGCCCAGGGAAAGGATGAAAACTCTACGCGTTCCGCTTCCTCCAATCAACACTCAGCGCGAAATCGTTGCTGAACTCGATAACTATCAACAAATAATCGATGCAGCCACAGCAATTATTAAAACCTATAAGCCCATTATCAAAATCGACCCGAAGTGGGAGACAACGACCGTAGGCGACACAGCAAGCCTAACATATGGATATACTGACAGCGCAAAAGAAGAAGGATCGCACCGCTTCATCCGGATTACCGACATTACTGATACGGGTGAGATAAAACGGCATGGCGCAAAATATATTAACGAGAACCCCGAATCCTTAAAGTACATTCTTTCAAAAGGTGATTTACTGGTCGCACGAACAGGTGGTACTTATGGAAAGACTGCATTATATACCTCCGAAGACCTCGCGGTATACGCATCTTTTTTAATCAAATTAAGCTTCAATGACGAGATACTGCCAAAATACTACTGGATGTTCGCCCAGAGTGACGCTTATTGGACACAAGCAAAAAGATTAATGACAGGTGGTGGCCAACCTCAATTCAACGCTGGTGCAATAAAACAAATAGAATTTCCAAAGCCCACTTTAAGTGAACAGAAACAAATTGTCGCGCAACTAGAATCAGAACAAGCCCTCATCGACGCCAACAAAAAACTCATCGAACTCTACACTCAAAAAATTAAAACTAAAATCGCCGAGGTTTGGGGAGAATAAGAATGGCTCACAAAACCTTACTTGAACTATCTGCCGATGAAGCAAGAAGGTGTCTATTGAGTAACGATAACTACATCAACTTTGATTTGCCTAATTATTTTGATTTTTCCAAGCTTTTGATTCAAGTGTCTGTAAAGCTAAAAGACACAAACTGGGAAGAATATACCAGCAACGTTATAGACGAAGACGGAGAAGTAAAGCTAGACAGTAAAGGTAATCCAATCAAAAAATATCCTGGTTACGAATTTAACGTTAACCATCAGATTATTGTTAATAAAAACTCGAATCTTTCGTGGCGACCCCTTGAAATCACACACCCCGTACTCTATGTTGCGCTCGTTCATTTACTTACAGAAGAAGATAACTGGAATATAATTATATCTCGCTTCAATGAGCTGAAGTGTTCTGACATAGAAGTTGCGAGCATCCCTCCCGGTAAGTCCCTCAATCGTAAAACCAATAAGGCTGAGCAGATCACCAAATGGTGGGAGAATGGCGAGCAGCGAAGTGTTGAACTGGGGCTTGAGTATAACTATGTAAGTGAGACAGATATCGCCGACTGCTATAGTTCGATATATACTCATGCAATTTCGTGGGCGATGCACACACGCGAAGTTGCCTTCAAGAAACAGCGCGACGACTCGCTACTCGGTAATCAGATTGACAAGATATTAATGAACATGCATCACCGCCAAACCAACGGTATACCACAGGGCAGTATGCTATATGATCTTTTGGCTGAGCTATTGCTCGCTTATGCAGATACTCTGATATGCGAGACGATTAAAGAAAAGGGTATCGAAGCTTACAAGATAGTGCGTTATCGTGATGATTATAAAATCTTCACAAAACGAGCCGACGACGGTAAAAGTATACTTAGAATTATTAGTGATCAGCTTGTCGATCTGGGCTTAAGACCAAACGCGAACAAGACCTATGCAGGGCGGCGTTTAATCGACGCTTCGTTTAAAGCCGATAAGCTAAAGGGCTTATTTATACCAAAGATTGAAAATAATTTCGCAAAGAGATTGATGCAAATACATCAAATTTCGGAAAAGCATTCTAATTCTGGTCAGGTTGCTCGTATGCTGAATAGCTTTCATGATGATATGTACAGTAAGCTTTTAGTGCAAAGACAGTCGCTTCAACACTACGAGAAACCCTTAGTAATGATCAGTATTTTGGTGGATATGTGTATGCACAACCCCCGCTTTTATAACATGATAAGTGCGATTATCAGCTTGCTTCTTAGTCAAATATCAGAAAAAAAGCAGGTGGCTGCAATACTACATGAAAGACTGCGAAAGCTGCCGAATAGTAGCCTCTTAGACTTGTCGCTACAGAGGGCTATCTATAAATATAGTCCAGACCTTACTTATGACGAACCGCTTACTAAAATTGTGCTCGAATACAATGGTCGCCCGCATAACATTTGGAATAACGACTGGCTCAATGGGGAAATGCAAGAATTGATCAATACATCAAATGTTATCGATCAAGATATTCTTACTGACAACGCCGCCGTCACTTCTCGTGATGAAGTGGATGAGTTTAGAGATATACCAAGCTAAGAACAGCCTTTGTAGTTATGATTACTCCAAGGCGAGAGAGCGAATAAACCAAGTGCCTGGCCAGAATCTATGAATATCGACAGTGATATAATAGCAATACACACCAAGATGCAGTAAGCGCCTATAAAATCAAAGGAATTATGAACGAAATTATCTGTCCACATTGCAAAAAGGCTTTCAAAGTTGATGAGGCTGGGTTTGCTGATATTTTAAAGCAAGTACGTGATCACGAGTTCGAGGAAGAGCTTCGCCAGCGTAGTGAAATGCTCGAGCGTGACAAACAAAATGCTATCAAACTCGCCGAAGCGAATACAAAAAATGAACTGCAGGCTGATATCTCTAAAAAGGATGCCGAAATTGCCGAACTAAAAGCTCGCGCTACTGCCAAGATCAAAGAACTTGCTGCAGAAGGTGAATTATCTGCTGCGCGCCTGGCGGCTGAAAAAGACGCCCAACTAGCGGAACTAAAAGCCAAGCTACAAGCTATCGAAACCGAAAAGCGCCTTGCGGTTACGGAAGCGGTCAACAAGGTTGAAAAAGAACGCGACGAACTGGCCAGTGAACTGCGTAGCAAAGACACCGAAAAGCAATTGCTAGAATCGTCACTAAAAGGCAAATACGAAACCGAGCTAAAATCGAAAGACGAAATGATCGCGTATTACAAAGACATGAAAGCCAAGCTTTCCACCAAGATGGTAGGCGAGACACTCGAGCAGCACTGTGAAACTGAGTTTAATAAACTGCGCGCAACCGGCTTTCAAAATGCCTATTTTGAAAAAGATAACGACGCCCGAACCGGCAGTAAAGGTGACTATATTTACCGTGAAACCGATGATGACGGCAACGAAATTATCAGCATCATGTTCGAGATGAAAAACGAAGGTGACGAGACCGCCACCAAACACCGCAACGAAGATTTCCTGCGCGAACTGGACAAAGACCGCACCGAGAAAAAGTGTGAATACGCCGTACTGGTATCACTACTTGAAGCCGATAGCGAACTTTACAATTCTGGCATCGTCGATGTGTCACACCGCCACGACAAGATGTATGTCATCCGCCCACAATTCTTTATCCCGATCATCACATTGCTACGTAACGCCGCGCTGAATTCGTTGAAATACAAGTCAGAACTAGCGTTAGTAAAAGCCCAAAACGTCGACATCACCAACTTTGAAAACAACATGGAAAAATTCAAAGAAGGCTTCGCCAAAAACTACGACCTCGCTAGCCGTAAATTCAAAACCGCCATCGATGAAATCGACAAAACCATCGACCATTTGCAGAAAACAAAAGACGCGTTGCTATCATCAGAAAACAACCTACGCCTAGCCAACAACAAAGCCGAAGATCTGACAATCAAACGCCTGACTCGCGGCAACCCAACCATGGCCGCTAAATTTGAAGACTTAAGCAAATAAGATCCCGTCACCCCAGGGCATATGATAGAATCGTTACAGTAAACAATAATTCGGAAACACCTATGACAGAAACAACCACACCAACAGTAACACCTGCTCCTGCTGACAGCGATAAAAATATACGCTTAGCTGCTTATATTTTTAACCTCGTATGCACCATCCTTGTAGGCTGGACACTAATTCCACTGGCGTGGATGATTCCTATGACCGTCATCTCATACGGCATCTACAAAGGTACAAAAAAGAACACCGTCGCATTTGGCGTCTGTACACTTCTTTTCGTAAGCCTCGTTGGGGGTATCCTGCTACTTGTCGCTAAAAAAGACGACTAGATTCATTGATTTGACCTGCTAGTAAAGAGGCCGCTATCGTAATGATAGCGGCCTCGCACGTAGAAAGGATTAGCGTCGACGAAGGTCACGTAACCAGCGATACATCCGAATGAACGGATTGCGCGGACGCGAGCTTATGTAGACAGGATTGGGCACCTCGTTGGACCATGATGCTTCACGTGCGGCTTTTTTAGCACGCTCGCGAAGTTCAGGGTCGGTGAGATAAGATTCTACGACGTCTTTATCGAGACGGTCGTATGGATCATGTTGTGAACCAAAACCCAAATCACGGTGATTGAATGCAGCAATAAATGCCTGAGCCTCGCGACCAGATATCACTCTACCTGACGGCAAATCAATCGTGGCGTCTGGATCGAAGTGTACGTGGGACATAGTCCGGAAGAATAGGTCATCCAAACTTTCGAGTGGTAACTCGTAGTCCTCGTCCTTTTCATCATCACTCTCGGACATGAGAATCCTTTCGATAGGTGCGAATAGCAGATATAGCTATTCTTATATTATACACTATTTTAGTTAAATTGTCTACAAAAGGAAAAGCCCCGGCACTAGGCGCGGGGCCGATCACCATCCTTTCAATTATTCGGAGAAGGGTACGACTATGATTGTTCTGGTTGGATAGTCGGCACCGTGCCGAGGGCACTGCATCTGGCCATCCTGCAACTGGAGCGAACGCTCGCAAACGGCACACACCTCAATTTCTTGTGGCCAGACAGTCTCGGGATTGGCCGAACTCCAAAAATACGCGCGTAGCTTGCTTGCAAGTTGATGTGCTGCCTGTCGCTGCAAGTCGGGCGTATTTTGTGCAGTAGCCATCACGGGGCCGCCCCACCAATGGTTCTTGATCTCGACACTCTTGTAAAATACATCTGGCCGAATACCGGTCTTATCGATACTCGGCGTTACGATCAAGTGATTAGCGGGAAGCCAAGAGCGCTGGCCAATACGGTACACCGGACCAAGCAAGTGATTTTTTCTTTTCTCGAATGACACACCCTTGTCGGTTACATCTTCCACGATAAGTCTTTCGAGTACGTCCATGAGCACCTCACCTTTAATCTCGTGAGGGAACTCCACGGTTTCGCTTGTAAAACTAGTCACAAATACCTCCGGATTGTTGGATGGTGCAGTCGTAGAACTGCAATGAGTTTCCGACGACAATAGTACTATTACATCATTGATTTTAATAATTATCAACAGTTTTACACCTTAGACGTAACGCGAGTTATGCTTTACAATGGAAATATAACGTAACGAAAAAAGGAGTGCCTATCAGCATCGACACCCTAAAACGAATCGGCTTAGTCCTCATTGGGAGTATTATTACTGCAGTTGGCCTGCAGTTTTTCTTGCTCCCGAACCATCTGCTAGATGGGGGAGTAACAGGTGTATCAATTATCGCCGCTAAACTTTCTGGCGTACCACTAGGATTATTCCTAATATTACTCAACATCCCATTTGTCATCTTGGGATATAAAAAATTCGGAAAAGCCTTTGCGTGCTATTCGATCGTCGGTATCGTCACATTAGCACTATTAACATTCGTCCATGTGCCGCACGGATTTACTGACGTACCAATCCTTGCCGCTGTCTTTGGTGGCATGATCGTCGGTATTGGCGTGGGCATTGTTGTCCGCTACGGTGGCATCATCGACGGGGCAGATACCATCGCTGTACTAATCGACCGCGAGACCGTCTTTTCGGTCAGCGAAGCAATCATGGTTATTAACGGTTTTATCATTACCATCGCCGGTTTTGTCTTTGGCTGGGAACAGGCACTCTATTCATTAATCGCATACTTTGTCGCCCATAAAGCTATCGATGTTACCGTCGAAGGTCTCGATGAATCCCGTGCCGTCTGGGTCGTCAGCATGGATGTTCGCAATATCGGCCGGGCAATCAACGAGCTGATCCAGGAGCCGGTTACGTATATCAAAGAGAGCAATCCAGACGACCGCGAGCCGCACGGTATTATGCTGGTCGTTATCACTAGGCTAGAAGAGCAAAAGATCAAAATGGCCATCCGTGCTATCGATCCACGCGCCTACATCGTCATGACCAGCGCCCATGAGATAGTCGGCAAAATCTCCGAAGGTTCACTGCAGCGCAACCGCGATGCACAGCCACTAAGCTGAGTTTTATTTTAATAAATAGTTTATTATATTAATATGAAGTTTTCGAACAAAGATTATGCAGAGAAGTCAAAAACATTGGCTAAGTTTGGCTTAAGTCTAAATAATCTCATCGAAGAGTTGCTGTTGCGCGACAACATTCAGATTCATAGTGTCACTCATCGCGTGAAAGACGCAAAAAGCGTACTAAGAAAGCTATCCTCTAATCCCGATAAATATAGCGGCATTACTGATTTAACCGACCTGCTAGGCATTCGCATTATTACTTATTTTCCCCAAGACGTAGATATTGTAGCGGAAGTTATGAAAAGAGAGCTGAAAATCGATACAAAGAACTCAATTGACAAAAGAAAACTTCTTGAGCCAAACCAGTTCGGTTATTTATCTCTCCATTTCGTTGCCGAGCTTAAGCCGTCCAGGGCACAGCTGGCTGAATATTCAAGATTCACAAAGATAAAATTCGAAATTCAAATTCGCTCTATACTACAACACGCCTGGGCGGAGATTGAACATGACCTGGGATATAAAGCCGAAGGCGCAGTCCCTAATGACATGAAACGCAACTTTTCTCGGCTAGCAGGCCTACTAGAACTAGCAGATGAAGAATTTGAACGAATCCGAGCAGGCTTAACAAAATATGAAGAGCATGTAGACGAAACAATTCTTGAATCTCCCGAGAAGTTGATGATCGATCAGTCGACAATAGTGGCGGCAATCACAAAGGAAAAAGCCATTCAAGAGCTTGACGAAGTTGTAGCAATGGCAGGTGGTCGCAGACTTGCCGATAACGTTGATGCGCAAATGTCAGCAAGCGAAGCACGTGAATTGCGTAACCTAGGAATAAAAGATGTTGAGCAGTTATTACAATATTCACGGAACTTAAAACCATATGTAAAACTTTTCGCCACAAAATGGCTAAGTGGAAATCGGGCGAACGAAAGAACCGAACCTTTTAGGCGAGGGATCGGACTATTTTATCTATGCTATGTGCTTTTGGCCCAGGCAGACGAAAGTACATCTTCAAGATGGAACAAGCAGCTGCAGAAAAATTACCCAGACATTCTTACACGAGTCAGCACTACATGGAAAGAAGTTGTTAATGAGCTCGGCCTACCCAAGAAAATTGCTAAAACGAAAGAATTTTCTTAAGCGGTCTCTTATTAGTTAATTTTTATCATGTATAGACTAATCATATATTTTATGGTAAAATATACTTAAGTACCTTGCAGGCAATCCCGCCCCAAGGACTCGTTCTTCTAGTAGGAAGGCTTACACCGTGGCAGATCTGTCAGAGCAATTCAATGCAGCATCTGATTGCTACATTCGTGAACGGGATGTCAATAACGCCCTCGAAAACTTGAAAGATGGTCAACTGTGTCGCGCGCTCCATATCCTGGAGGACGCCTGTCAGCAAAAGCGGTTTTATCCGCTGATGTCGGCGGTATACCAGGAACAGCTGAGCCAAGCACTAACCCGCACACTGCGAGTTCACACTGGCACTTCGCGGCAAAAGGAAATCGTCAACCAGTTGCGTGCAGCTGGCCTGGTGGTCGCCACTGGAAAGACACACTTTGCCGTCTTGCATGGCCTCGCCAAAACCAATCCGATTTACGAATGGCAATGGCAAGCACTCGTACAGGAGGGTAGCTTCGTCCCACAGCTGACCAACGAGCAAATTGCTCGGCTTACCAGATTGGTACGAAACACCCCCGAGCATTTCATCTGGGGCTGGACAAACATCCTGATCTGGACCAGCTCGAGAGAAGATGTGCCATTAGCAAGCACCGGTGGTCTGCGGATTCTATGTAATCCGCTTTCAAAGGTAGAGGGCACTCCTGGCACATCTCTCAGTCTCTATGACGTTACCGTTCATCCATTCGTCAAAGAGATGATGATCGGTGGCTCTCGCAAGATTGCCCGTGTCATACATGCTCCGGAACTAATCCATCGGCGCATGATGACAATCAACGCCAATGACCAGATCGAAAGAGGCTACAGCCGCCTCCACTAGAAGAAAAGCCCCCTGTCGCTCATCACGAGCGGCGGGGGTTCTTCATTGTTTGACGGGTATCACGCTTATCCTTTATACTACGCCTATATATGAAACGTATGCAGGCTTTAAAACAAGGATTTACCGTCGTCGAGTTGCTCGTCGTTATCGCAGTGATCGCGCTGCTCGCCACGATCGTCATCGTATCGTACGCTGGAATCCAAGAAAAAGCCGCGGGCAAGGTCCTGACGTCTGACCTCAATACCGCCCTGAAACAGCTCACGATCGATCAAGGGCGAAATGGCGGCTACCCAGCTACCTTGGCAGCTGGCAACAAGGGCAAGGGGATTGTTGCATCACCCGGCACAACCTATACATATACTTACAATAATGCCACCAACCCGCAGACACTCTGCCTATCGGCAACTAACGGCAGCCAAGTTTATTCGGTCACTCAAAACACCGAGCCAGCACCTGGCGGCTGCACCAACTTGGCACTCAATAAAACCGCACCTGGCACCATCCTTGTCGATGGAGTACTGACGACATCACCGTATTATAGCGGTGGCACCGGCTTGCAATCAGTAACGGTCGATTTACAATCCGTTCAAAATGTCTCAGTCGTCAAAGTCTGGCACTACTGGGGTGATGGCCGCACGTATAATGCCACCAAGACGGAAGTTAGCAAAGATAATACCAACTGGACGACTGTATTTGATAGCGCCAGCGAAGGCACCTATGCCGAAAACGCTACTGGCCATACGGTAATGTTCGACACCAAACAAGTTCGCTATATTCGCGACTGGGTCAATGGATCATCGGTCAATATCTCGGCTCACTGGGTCGAAATCCAAGCCTTTTAATAAAAATAATCCGAATTCTGCTTTTGCTATTGACGGCGCAACTGACCGGCGCGGTATACTAAAGAAGGTCATGTGAGTACTGGTGGAGAACCTTTTTACTGACAGACTAACTAAACCAATAGTCGACATACACACTGGTCCCGTCGTAAGACAATAGACGAAGCGTCCCTGCCGAACTACATATTCAACTGCTACTTCAGGTGATACAGCAAATGGCTGGCGGTGCCAATTTGTCTCCTCGTAGCTTACTCATAAATCCGTAGCTGACCATCTTTCTTGTTGTCAGTTTTTTTATTTACCAAAAATAAATCAATCAAAATCTCGAGGAGTAAGAATATGAACAAATTCACTACTATTAACAGTCCAGTTACAATCACCGCAATGGGATTCGGTCGCGACCTCCGCGCCTACCCACGTCGCATGGAATACGGTGGCACCACCTACAACTTCCTAGACGCGGGTATCCGTACGGTCATTCGTAGCGGCGAACGTATCGCACAGATCCTGACACTCAGCGACGGTGCGAACGACTACTGCCTACGTACCGACAACCAAGGCGGCAGCTGGACCCTACTAAGCATCAATTAGTAGGGAAGTGAGGAAAGAGCGCTCCAAAATGGGGCGTTCTTTTGTTTAGCAGTTTACCGATCCGCAACACCTATGTTTTAATAAAAGTACCTTAACAGAGAGAAGGTGACGAAATGTCAGAGACCAGCAGCCACAAGTCGCAGCTTGAAGCGAAAATCGCAAGCGCGCAGCAAGCTCACGACACGGTATTGGTGGATATGCTCAAGCAGCAACTTGCCGAGCATGAAAACACCATCACCATTCAACGGTCTGCACATTAGCAGGCTATCACCCATCTCCCACCGAAAGGTACCCGTCCCACGCCCTACGACCAGGATGCTTCCGCGCTCCTATTCGTAAGGCGTGGGACGCTTTTAATTTGGCTTGCCTAAACCAGTTTTTTTCGTCATAATCATGCCATAAGCAAAATACTCTAAGTAGGGGGCTACACAATCAAACCACCAGCGCTGAATCTATTTTGGCATCGCCGCATTTGCCTGGCGATTATGTTGGTGTCCGTAATAATCCTGGGTCTGTATGCCTGGTCTGCATTCATCAGTATGGACGAGCTGGGCACAGCGCTACATGTAAGTGACACTGTTGCTGGAATGACAGTGGCAACTTTCGTGGCCGGACTTGTGTCATATTTCTGGGTGCCACAAAAATATATCTTTTGGGGATCATTCAGCGCCTACATGTTATTAATGGCCATGACTGCCGCGCTCATTATCGGTACAGGCCATAGCGAATCACCATTCTTGGCACTATGGGCAGTCGTAGCGATCTTTGCTGGTGTCTTTAGTTTTTATGGAATCTTTCCGCTGTTTGCGGCCACACTCGTTTACTTAGTTGTGCAATTTTCAGAAGATTCGCTAACAAGGGAAGCGATCGTCGCAACGGTACTTGCTGGTGAACTGCCACTGATCGTTAGCTATTTTATCTGGCACGTTAAATCATCTGCCGCCACTTCGACCGATCGTGCCTATCGCGATCTAGCCAGCGAGCTCAGTCAGGTTGCTAACAAGGCCGAAGTCGTCATTAACGCCATTGCTGATGGCGTGATTGCGGTTAACAGCCAGGGAGTTATTCAACTAATCAACCCAGCAGCTCAACAGATTATCGGCTGGGGCAAGCAAGATGCGTTAGCGCTAAGTTACAAATCCGTTCTTAAACTCCTCGACAAGGACGGCAACGAGGTCACTACCGCAAATGATCCTGTCGCTAATACATTGGCAACTAACCAGCAGGTGACAACTAGTGATCTTTTCTTGCTGACAAACTCTGAAAAGCGACTACTCGTATCTGTTAATGTTTCACCAGTTGGCCAATTAGGGTCAGGGGCAATTATTGTCTTCCGTGACGTCACCAAAGAGAAGAGTGAAGAGCGCCAACAAGCCGAGTTTATTAGTACCGCCAGCCACGAGATGCGCACACCGGTTGCTTCGATCGAGGGCTACCTTGGACTAGCGCTCAACCCAGCCACCGCCTCGATTGACGAAAAGGCCCGTGACTTTATCAACAAAGCCCACGCTTCAGCTCAGCACCTAGGACGGCTCTTCCAGGACCTACTCGACGTTACCAAAGCTGATGACGGCCGCTTGTCGAATAATCCAAAAGTTGTCGACGTCGTGGCATTCACGCACGACATCATCGAAGGCCTCAAACCCAAGGCAGACGAAAAGGGTCTACGCACGTTGTTCAAACCTCTCCCTGACGACGATCGCAACGAACGCCGCCTGAATCCAGTATTCTACGTTAATGTCGATAACGACCACCTACGTGAAGTAATCGGTAATTTGATCGAAAACGCCATCAAATACACACCAAAGGGTGACGTTGTCGTTGATATTGGTGGCGATGCAGATCACGTCACCATCAGCGTTGCCGACAGCGGTATTGGCATTCCAAAGGAAGACCAGGCTCATTTATTCCAGAAGTTTTATCGTGTCGACAATACCGAAACACGCGAAATCGGTGGCACCGGCCTAGGGTTATACTTGTGCCGTCGCCTCGTCGAGACAATGAACGGCCGATTGTGGGTTGATAGCGAGTACAAACAGGGCAGTACCTTTTACGTCGAGCTACCTCGCACAAGCCACGAAGATGCCATGCAGATGATCGAGACTCTCAGTACTCAGACCGAAACACCAGCTATCGAAGAGGTTCAGGTGCAGCAAACGCCAGCGCCAACACCAGAAGCTCCAGCAATAGCACCTGCCACACCAATACCTGTGCCTGCAGAACAGCCAGCAATGCCAGCATATGAACCCGTCGCTGTGCCAGCTCCTGTCGCACCAGAGCCGGTTGTCACATCGGCCCCTCCGACACCAGTCATCCCGGCGCCACTGTCATCACGACCACAACAAAACACACCACTCTCTGCCATCGAACAGGACCCACGTCAATATATTCAAACCCGCAGCATGGATGTCGTCGTCCCACCGAGAAATCGAAATTAAAAATAAAACATAAGAGCTATAGCATTTTCAAAAGCAGTTCAGTACAATAGGGGATAATATGACCAAAATACTACTGGTAGAAGACGACAAAAGTCTCCGCGAAATCTATGGGGTACGCCTATTAGCCGAAGGATACGATATTGTATCAGCTGGCGATGGCGAAGAAGCTCTAGCAATGGCCATCAAAGAACGCCCACAATTAATCGTGAGTGATGTGATGATGCCAAAGATTAGCGGTTTTGACATGCTGGATATTCTACGTTCAACAACCGAAACAAAAGACATCAAAGTAATCATGATGACCGCCCTGAGCAGCGAAGATCAGCGTGCACGCGGTGAAGCACTCGGTGCTGATCGCTACCTCGTAAAATCTCAGGTAGGTATCGAGGATGTTGTTCGAACTGTTCACGATGTACTAAGTGATGCGCCGGTCAGCGCACCTGGAACCACTAATTTTGCCGCCCCAGCACCAGCTAATCGTCCTACAACACCAGCCGTTCCGCCACGACAGTCAGCGCCAGCATACCAGACTCCGAACGAAACACCTGCGCCTGGTGGATTACCTCAACCAACCGCACCGTTCTCGACACCACGACCTGCCAACCTTGGTGACCGTGTTATTCACCCTATGCCACAATCACCAGATACTAAACCAGACCTTGGTAGCTTGATTGATCAAGAATTAGGTAACGCCGCTCCAGTAGCCCCTGCGCCCGCAGCACCAGTTGCGCCAACACCAGCGGCAACTCCCGCACCAGCCCCTCAGCCGCAACCACCGGTAATGCCACCAGCACCAACTGCGGCTCCAGTGGCTCCACCTCCAGTGCCACCAGCACCGACTAATCCGACACAACCACCAGCTCCAACGGCGTACTAGTGTTATACTTAGGAGAATGAGTCTGCCTGAACCTGACAAGACCCTGCGTCTAAATAAATATCTTGCCCTACATTTGGGCCTTTCTCGTCGTGAAGCTGACGAATATATTGAACGTGGCTATGTCAAAGTGAATGGCATTGTTATTGATCTTGGGGCACGCATTAACGAAGGTGATGAAGTAATTGTAAACGGCAAGCCCGTCACAGCCTCAGCAGACCTGCAATACCTGGCATTCAATAAACCTGCCGGATATGTATGCTCACGCCGCTCGCAGGGCGATCTACCGACCATCTACGAGCTATTGCCGCCAGAATACCATAGCCTTAAAACAGTAGGGCGGCTCGACTTTAATAGTTCAGGGTTGATCATCCTTACTAACGATGGTGACTTTACCTATCGTTTGACGCACCCTAAATTTGCCAAGACCAAAATTTATAATGTCCGCCTGGACCGAGACCTGGAACCGCTACATCAACAGATGATCAGTGATTACGGCGTCCAGCTCGAAGATGGCCCAAGTAAAATGACGCTTGAGCGATTGTCTGATGATAACCGTGATGAATGGAAAGTTGTTATGACCGAAGGTCGCAACCGCCAGATCCGTCGTACCTTTGCGAGCCTGGGGTACGACGTCAGAAAGCTTCACCGTACTAATTTTGGTAATTATTCAATTGGTGATATACGTCCCGGCAAGTTCGAAATCGTCGATATGCGTTAGGTGATATATGCGTAAGCATATTGCATTTTTTAGTCATTTGTGATATAATGCAATTATTCTCGCACATCGACAACTGATCAGAATCGGAGTCCGCTATGTCATTGGAACCCACCGTGCCGACGATTCTCATGACTCGTCCACCGAAGACCACGCGTACCATCGCGTATACAGATTCACTTGATGCCGCAAGGCAAATCTACGACCTGCGCAACTTCGTTGCATGCAACGGGGAATACGACGCCACCAACGGCAACCTCACGATCAACTCACTTGAAGGTGAGCAGGTTGTGTACACACCTCAAGGTGATGCCACTGAATCCGAATTGCGATTGAGGACCTGCAATATTCTCGTTAGGCATGGTTTATTCTCGTCCACATCAACAGCAGTCGCAGGAACTTTTGGCGTATGCGAACCGGGCGAAGACCCCATCCGTCGCAGCTTCCAGTTCACGAGAAGTGACGAGGGCACCAAGGTCATCCCGACCACATACGTGACGAAAGAGCAAACGCCGTCCTGATCAAA
>DASVHL010000023.1:0-10190 GCA_036382575.1 Saccharimonadales bacterium (SeqCode)
AGAGAAGGAGGAGAACAACGTTGTCATTACCGCACTCTACGATGAAAACAATGACCTACAGGGGTTTGCAAAGGTCACTCGCAACCTAACGGAACGTAAGGTAAACGAAGATAACCTCCGCTCGACTAACGTTTTACTGCAAGAACAGCAAAAAGAGCTGCAACGTCTTAATGAGTCTAAAGATGAATTTATCTCATTGGCATCACACCAGCTACGTACGCCGGCAACGGCTATCAAGCAACTTCTCGGCTTGATACTTGAAGGCTTTGAGGGTGAAATACCGCAAAATATTCGGAATCTACTTGAAAAAACCTATGAAAGTAACGAACGCCAGATTAACATCGTAAACAGCCTATTAAAAGTCGCTCAAGTTGATTCGGGTAAAGTAACGCTACGAAAGAGTTCTCACGATTTGAACGATGTCGTGAAAAGCCTTGTCAAACAATATGCGGGGATTATTCAAGAGAAGAATCAATCAATCTCTGTTAATTTGCATGAAGAGCCGGTGTGTGGATATATTGATGAACACTACTACCGTATGGCCCTTGAGAATATTCTGGACAATGCCTCGAAATATACTGAGCCAGGCGGTGATATTGCAATTACCTCAAAGTTTGTTGATCAGCAGGCGGTGATTTCTGTGACTGATTCAGGAGTGGGTATTAGTCCGGAAAATATCAACTCACTATTTGTGAAGTTTAATCGTATCCCTAACGACATGTCTCATAAGGTTGCTGGGAGTGGTTTGGGACTTTATTGGGTAGAAAAAGTGATTGATCTTCATCAGGGAAAAATCGAAGTAAACTCCGAACTGGGAAAGGGTACTACCTTTTCGGTCAAAGTACCAAAAGGGATATAATAATGCGCAAAATACTTTTAGTTGAAGATGAACCAATCCTTAGAGAGACTTATCAAATAATTCTCTCGACTCAGCCATATGAAACCGATTATGTTCAAAACGGTAAAGAGGCGCTGGAAAAGTGCAAAACCAAGAACTATGATTTGATATTGCTAGACATCATGATGCCAGTGATGAATGGTATTGAATTCTTAAAGAATGTCGACGATCTTCATAATTTGAAATCAAAAATTATTATCATGAGCAATCTCTCGTCCGGAAAAGAAATCGATGAAGCTCGTGATATAGGTGTTCAAAAGCATCTTCTTAAATCCAATATCTCTCCTTCTCAGCTGATTAGCGAAATACGCTATCACCTTGAGGCTTCCTGACATAGACTCCTGCCCAGGCGTATACTAAAAAGAGAAACATGCAGCAGAATCATTCAAAATCGTAACGACTTGAAAGGATGGAGCGATATGGAACAGACACTTAAGGCGACTGCGTTAGTGTGTACACTGAGTTCATCACCGAAAAAGTCTTCTAGTGAATTGTTGGCGAATGAAGTGCTCGATGAGCTTAAAAAGTATGACGTTGAAACTCAGAGCTTTCGAGTTGTGGACTATAATGTTAAATTTGGCGTTCAAACCGATATGGGCGACGGAGATGAGTGGCCGAAACTACGTCAGGCTATTCTTGAGTCAGATATTTTATTAATTGCGACGCCAATTTGGATGGGCCAGCCATCGGCTGTAACAAAAATGGTCCTTGAACGGTTAGATGCCGAACTGTCGGAAACAGATGACGAGGGCCGTCCATCAATGTATGGGAAAGTTGCCGCAGTTGCGATCGTTGGTAACGAAGATGGTGCCCACCATACCTCAGCTGAGATTTTTCAGTCCCTCTGTGATGTTGGCTTTACGATTCCAGCTGGTGGTCCGACCTATTGGGTTGGTGAAGCGATGGGCGGAATAGATTACCAAGATTTGGATCATAAGCCGAAAAAAACAGCAGAAACCACCTCTATTTTAGCGGCCAATGCAGCTCATTTAGCCCGATTACTAAAGACGGACAATTATCCTTACTAGGTGGAAAATGACCACACGCGTGTATAATGCGAGTATATGAAAACATCAGACAACAATGTCAGTAAAGTCCCAGGTCCAGATAATCAGCATAATAGCCAGCATGTCATAAAGGACGTTGAGGGATTATTTTTCTTTCACCGATCACCAACTACTGTATTTTGGCTTTCATTTTTATCCCTCAATCTCTATAACGTCTACTGGGTGTACCGACATTGGCGTACGGTAAGGGACTCGACTGGTGAAAAGATGAGGCCATTTGCTCGATCAATTTTTCAGATATTTTACATCCATGCATTAATTTCAAAAATTGTTACTGCTTCAAGAAACCATGGCAATAGTCCTTGGGCAGGTAATGTGGAGTGGGTATCTGCCGCGTATATCCTGAGTCTATTCTTGGGTAATTTTGCGGCAAAAGTCACGACAAAATCTCAAGGTGAGGAGATTGTCTACTGGATGTTTGTGCTTGGGTTCACGGCCATGACAGCATTTATTACACGAGCTGTTCAAAAAACCGCGAACTATCATAACGAACAGGCATTAGGTCCTAACTGTGACTTCAGGGGGTCATATCTTGGCAAGCTCTATGCTGGCGAGGTGATCGTCCCAACGATTGGCGTAATTATATTTGTGTTTGCAGTTGGTGTGTCGTTGGTAAGTTATAGTCAGAATTTATATCCACAAGGTTCAGAAGCTGAAATTTCATCAGCGAAAGTCACGATGGATGGCTTAACCGCACAATATGATACATGTAGCAGGGATCTGACTGCTAGGGGCGAGACGATTGACACGACCGACGGTAGTGCTGTTGATACCTACAATAGTGATCTGCAAACGTGTGAAGAGGTTCGATTGAGACAAAACCAAGCTGTCGATGAATATAATCGCCTGGCAGGATTTAAGGTAGAATAATGACGCGAGAAACCCCAGGCATTAATGAAAATGAAAACGATGGAGTACTGTCCGAGACAGAGATAGAGGCGATTCGTTCACATTTGCGTCAAATGGGCGACGCAGGATTACGCTCAGCCTTACTGGCACTTACTCAAAAGACAGCTGGTAATTAATTTGCAAGTCGGGCGGCAGCAACGCGAACAGCTTCGCTCCAGCTAAGGAAGGCATGTGGCGTGCCTGCTACATCACTGGCTGTGAGGCCAAATTTCACAGCGAGGGCAAGCTCGTGAATCATTTCACTGGCGTGCGGGGCAACGATGGTCGCGCCGAGGATAACACCCTTTTTATCGGTAATAATTTTAACGAAGCCATCTCGGAAGTCGGAGGTGTTGCTACGGGCAATGATATTTAGTGGGGCGATTGCTTTGTTGATTGAAAGGTCGCGTTTTAGGCAATCATCCTCAGATAACCCTACCGAAGCAATGCCTGGGTGAGTGAAGGTAAGGTGAGGTGTTGCAGTATAATCCGGGTTAATCTTTGATTTTGGATGGTTGAGGTTATGTGCAACAACTTGGCTTTCTAGTAGGGCGGTGTGGGTATGAGTGTTACGCCCAAGTACATCACCAGCGGCAAAGATATGACGCGCAGAGGTTTGAAGGTTATTATTAACCGCGACACCTTTTGGTGTGTAGGCGACGGTTGCGTTCTCAAGCCCTAAGTCGACCATTGGCGTGCGGCCAGTTGCAATCAGTACTTCATCGACTTTGATTGATTTTTCGACACCGCCACGGTTGTAAGTGACACGCTTGCCAATGCCGTCTTTGACAACAGCCAAAGTGCGGGTTTGTGTCAGGCTAGTGACACCCTTTTGTTCTTTGAGGACACGTTCAAGCAGAACACCAACTTCTTCGTCTTCATTCGGTAAAATGCGGCTGGCAATTTCAGCCAAGTAGACTTTGGTGCCAAAGATAGCCATTAGCTGAGCAATCTCGACGCCAATAGTGCCGGCGCCAATAATATACAGACTTTTTGGCGGACGCATGGCTTCGAGAAGTGTGCGTGGCGTTAAGTACGGCACATCTTTTAACCCCTGTATATTCGGTGCAACCCAGTGTGAACCAGTTGCAATGAGGAAGTGCGCAGCGGTCAGATGACGACGATTGACACTGATTTCATGTGGGGTTAAGAAGTGGGCGAGACCAACAAAGGTACTAATCCCCTCTTTTTCGTAGTATTGGCGATTGCCACCCGCGCCAGTGCGCTTTACGGCGAGTTCTTTCCAGGCGCGTAGCGAAGGATAGTTATAGCCGAGCGTGCTAGAGCGCAGGCCAAAGCGCGCACCGTGACGAGCTTCATCGTATAGCTGTGCGGCGTGCAGTAGGGCTTTGGTTGGGACATCACTCCAGTTTGGTGAATCGCCACCGAAAGTGTCAGCTTCGATAATGGCAACTTTTTTACCGGCACGAGCGGCAAGGGTAGCAGCAGCACTGCCACCTGCCCCGCTGCCGATAACGATCAAATCGTAGTCAAATGATACTTTTTTTGCCATAACTATTCTCCTTAGATAACGAAACGATGATGTTTATATAAATATGCTGCTTCTGGGTGGTAGGATTCCAGGGTCTCGGTAGCTTTTCGGCGAATATCGGCGCTAGTGACTTCGGGTTTGGTGTCGAGCCAGATAATGACGGCATCACAGACTTTGGCGGCAGTGGATTCGGCAACGCCTTCTGGGCTGCGTACACTGAGGCAGGCTGCACGAATACTGGTGTGTAATTTGTCGCGCTGAAACTCTTCACTTGGACGCTTGCCTTCACGTTTGATAATATCAATGGCTTTACTGGCCATTACAGTGCTCCATGGAGCGTCACCGTAACGGCAACGACTTTATCAATGTAGAGGTAAAAACCGAGGATAAGTAAGCCTGCGCCAGCGCTGAACTGCAAAAAGCGCTTGTTGGCTTCGCGCCATTGCTGGATACGGCTTAGCTTGTGGCCGCTACCAATAAGTCCGTTAACTAGCAGTAGTGGTAAGAGCGAGATGAAGATATAGATAAAGATACCGAAGATCTGCATCGTGGTGTCGAGCTCAACTAAGACGAGGGCGCTCACGACAATTGGTATAAAGATAAAGATCAGTTCACCAATCACACTGGTCATACCTAGACTAAAAGCTTCACCGCTTTGTTTAGTGGCTTTGGTGCGATCACTAAGGTAGCGTGCTAGGTTGCGTGGTATCCATAGGCTGGTGCCGGCTTCTTTGCGGTAATAAAAAATCCAGACGGCCAAGCCTAGACCAAGAAGGAGTCCGCAGCTTGCTACCCAAGCGATTGTTGGAATTGGTGCCTGAAATGCATATTGGATTACAAACGCAAAGAATGATAGCAAGAGCATGGTCATGAGTGCGACACCGAGTGTGAAGGCATTAGTCAGACGGAGTAGCTTGGTGTGGGCAGTCTTGCTGCCGATAGCGTGGCCGCTGAGTAATGTCAGCATGCTCACGCTCAGTTGAAAACTAGCGTGGATAAGGGCCGCGAAAGCTATAATGGCAAGTGATTCTATCATGTTTGTGTTATTTTTTAGCCTACCTTTGTCTTAGTTATAGCATAAGCGGTCCAAAAAGGTCAAAAATGTCTTAAAATACTATTGCTTTTTTATGCCTTTTATGCTTAAATAAATACATAACACAACAAAAACAAAAAGGACGCAAAAAACAACATGGAAATCACTTCCGCCGACATCGAATCAGTAACTGTTAGCGACATCTTGAATCTCGCTAGCTGGAACCGCCCACGTAGTAGCGAAGAACTACAGAGCTTTATCCGTACACATCATAATCGCCTTCCTGACGATACTGAAATCGAGTAAACTACCTCGCAGTTTCTCTCCGCTTGTTCATGGTATACTATCAGTACAACGTAAGAGGAGAATGAACTATGGTAGTAACCAATCAGGACCGAAACGTAACCGAAGTACGCGAGACGCGCGTGCAAGATGACCCAGTCGTAGAACGACAGGTCGTTGCTGATCGAACGGTCGGTGGCGGCGTCGTTATCCGACGAGCAATCTACTATATTGCCGGCATTATTATTGCCTTGTTGATCCTACGAATGATTCTATTGTTGCTGGCGGCCAACCAGGGCGCACCATTTGTTGATTTTGTGTATAACCTCAGTGCTGTGTTTGCATGGCCATTCTTTGGCATTTTTAGCTACCAGCCTACTTATGGACAATCAACGCTCGAGATTAGCACCTTGATCGCTATCCTCGTCTACGCACTGGCTGCAATGGGGCTGGGACGACTGTTTACGCTTGGTAGCCGAACAACCGAAGTTTAAACCACAATAGTAATCTTTCTTACATACATGCTCGATTGGTGGCGGTACTATTGACAATGCACGTGGACGTAAAGAGCAAAGGAGGATGCATATGTCACTCAATACATTTGGCGATATTAATCTATTTCCGCACCATCCAGACATCTTTTATCCAATCGAGGATGAGGAGGGCGTCGACGAGTTTACTCATAGCCAGACGGATGACCCAACGGAACTGTTTGGGGTAGCCGAAGCAGAATACGGCGAGGAATTGGACCGGCTGGCGGGTGAGACACTTGATGATGATCCTGATCTTCTTGCTGACGAATAGGTACTAGTCTCCCCTATTACCGGCTGTAAATGTGCTAGAATAAAGCTAGCTTTTTAACGATACGGTAATGGGGGACATGCATGCCAACAAAAGAATACGCGATCGAGGTGAGCCAATTGGTGAAATCCTACGGCAGTAACGATGTACTACAAGGAATTGATTTAAAGGTCGAACGCGGCACGATGCTGGCCCTGCTTGGACCAAACGGAGCAGGCAAGACGACAACTGTACGTATTCTTAGTACTTTGCTGGGCTATGATGGTGGTACGGTAATGATTGAAGGTCACGACGTGGCAACTGACCCTGACAAGGTCCGTAGCGTCATCGGTCTGACAGGACAGTCGGCGGCAGTTGACGAACTATTAACTGGCCGCGAAAACTTAGTCATGATGGGGCGCCTGTATCGTCTGACGAAAAACAGTGCTTTGGCTCGGGCTAATGAACTGCTCGAAGAATTTGATTTGGTCAAAGCCGCCGATCGCCCAGCTAAAACCTATTCGGGCGGTATGCGTCGTCGTTTGGATCTGGCGGTAAGTTTGATTGCGACTCCCCCAGTTATTTTCCTAGACGAACCAACCACTGGACTTGATCCACGCTCGCGTATTGCAATGTGGAATATTATCAAGAAATTGATGGCGGGCGGCACGACGATTTTACTTACTACTCAGTATCTAGACGAGGCCGATCAGTTAGCTGACCGTATCGTTGTGATCGACGGCGGGAAAGTGATTGCAGAGGGAACGGCCGGACAACTAAAGAGTAAGGTAGGGAACGATCGTTTGGAACTTTGCTTTACTGATGATAAAGCGTTTGCTGCTGCACAAAAAGCACTTGGAAAAACTGTCGTTACCTCTAATGAAAAAGAACACTCGGTTTCAATCATTATTAAGAATACAAACGAAGATGTTAAAAAGGCGTTAGATGTTTTGTCATCTAAAAATATTACAGTGAGTTCGATGACGGTTCACAAGCCAACACTAGATGATGTGTTCTTGTCACTTACTGGTAAACAAGTAGCGACTCAGAAAAAGGAGGCCAAATAAGATGGCGGTTGAATTAGAATTCGAGAAAAAACCAAAGTTCGTATTGGCGTTTATTGATTCGCTAATTATGATCAAGCGCAGTAGTGTGCATATTATTCGCAATACTGATCAGCTACTCGGAACTTTTTTCCAGCCAATTATGTTTTTGGTATTGTTTGCGGCGGTGTTTGGCGGGGCAATCGGGGCTGCATTACCTCCAGGTGTGAGTTACCTGAACTTCTTGATGGCGGGTATTATCGTGCAGACCGTTGCCTTTGGCTCAACAACGACCGCTATCGCCGTTTGTAATGATTTGCAAAAAGGCATTGTTGACCGTTTCCGATCGCTACCGATGGCTAATTTGTCAGTCCTAAATGGGCATGTGATTTCTGACTTGTTCCGCAATAGTATCTCGACAGTCGTCATGATTGTAGCTGGTTTAGTGATTGGTTTTCGAAGCAGTGCAAGTTTTACCGATTGGTTAATTATTGCTGGGATTATCTTGCTATTCACCCTCGCCTTTTCATGGCTGTCGGCTATTGTCGGGGTGCTCGCAAAAAGCGTAGAAGGGGTGCAGTGGTTAACTTTTATTGTTATCTTCCCTCTTACGTTCGCCAGTAGCGCATTCGTGCCAACTCAGAGCATGACACCAATCCTAAAAGCGTTTGCCGAGAATCAGCCAATCACACACGTGGTTGAGGCAGTGCGCGCATTAATGCTTGGCGTGCCAGCTGGCAATCACATTGTGATGGCACTGGTCTGGAGTGTTGGTATCCTTGTTGTTGCTGTGCCGCTCGCATCGTGGCTATTCCGCCGTAAGACTGCGCAATAAGGTGTGCTAGAATTTGAATATGAATTCTACAGCCACATCAGTTAGACCAGTTCTCGCAGCCGTTTTAAACTTCCTTATTCCTGGGGTTGGATATCTATACCTTGGTGTTCGTAAGAAATTCGCATGGCTTTTAGTTGGCGCCTCAATCGTTTCTGCTGTCGCTATTGTCATGAATGTACTTAATCCGCAGACTATGATGAGTCAGTACGCGAATACGATGACACAGTATTCAATACTTGATAGCTTGGCAATCTTTATTGTCGCGGTAGCATTTGCGTATGATGCGTATACAGAAGCAAAAGCGCATCTAAAATAAATAACATATCTGACAACAAGAAAAAACGACCACATCAGTGATCGTTTTTTCTTGGTAGCAGCGACAGGGTTCGAACCTGTGACCTCAGGCTTATGAGTCCTACGCTCTAACCAACTGAGCTACGCTGCCACATAAGTACTGGTTGATTGTAACAAAAATTTATAATTATTTCTAGAGGGGTAGATATGAGAATACCCCGAGCGAATACTCGGGGTATTCTTGAGTGCTCGGGGCTAGTAGCTGTCGTGGAGATCTTGCGTGTACACCGTGCGGCCTTCGTCGGTCGTGATGGTTTCCCAGCCGGATATTTGTACTCGGCCGCGACTCATCTCAATCGACAAATCTTCGCATCCTTCCATAAAGCAGCGAAATCGCTTAGTAATCTCTCTGTCGAGTGATTTGAATTCCAATCCAAGGGCTGTTATTGGGAGATCCCAGATAATCTTCTCTTGAAGCGGACCGTCGGGCTTGTGTCGATACGTTCGTTCCGAGGGCCAGGTCGAAGGATGAAATGTGCACTCTTCGATTGTCCAGCCATCCTGTTCGTATCTCTTGGGGGCCATAACGCCTCCTTTGGGTTGATCTGACAGATACGATCTTACTTATATCATGTTGGTATTTAGAAGTAAATTCCATAGATGATGATGATATAGTAACGGTATATGACGATTCACAATAAATTAGTCCGCGATAAGATTCTGGAGATTATTACTAAAAATGGTGATGTGGCGGACTCACGGATTTTGCATGACGATCAAGAGTTCTTGATTGAACTCTGCGCAAAATTAGTTGAAGAGGCCAAAGAAGTTCAGGCCGAACCAAGTGTCGATGAATTGGCTGATACGATCGAAGTGTTATATGCGATTGGTGAACGACTTGGCTATTCACCGCAAGCCATTGAAGAGGCACGAGTCAAAAAGATTGAGGCGCGGGGTGGTTTTGGTGAACGAATCTATCTTATTAGTACGACCGAAGGTGTGTAGGAAAACTGTCTGAGTGTTATAATAAAAGTACTTCCACGTGATACACACTAGCCTTTTTTAGGAAAAGCGTCCCTCATGACAGGATCATTCAATTGTCTTCGGATGTTCGCTAGAAACGGGCAAGCAGACGGGCAATACAATCAAAAACGTTTCTCTAACTAACTTTTTAGAGGATTTTTGATATGAATGACGAAACTTTGTTAAACGAACGTATTGAGGTAATTACAATCTTTGGTGAGGGATTGAACCCCTGCCGGCCTATCCGCTTTCGACGTTTGAGTGGTAGGGAAATCGAGGTGACTGAAATTGGTCTACGTCATCCGAGCGTGCAGGGCAAACGTATGATTCATGTGTTTGATGTGACGGATAGTGGCACGGACTACCGACTAGAATTTGATAGTGAGCGACTTACTTGGCATCTGACCCGCGAGGCGGATCACTATGAATAATGATTACAATAGCGAACGGCCGTTGGTGATGCATATTGATCTTAATTCATGTTTTGCGACGGTCGAGCAACAGTCACGTCCCCTACTGCGCGACCGCCCAATTGCGGTGGTGAATCGTCGAACC
>DASVHL010000024.1:0-4389 GCA_036382575.1 Saccharimonadales bacterium (SeqCode)
GAGGGTGTCGTATGCTTCAGTCTTGAGCATATCTTCAAGTAGTTCAATTTTGTGCATCTTGTCACGAGCTTCGATAACATCCTGCTCAACGTGCTCTGACGTTTCAGACGTACGTACAGAAACAGTCACTGGATCAGTCAAGAAGGTATTTACCAATGCCTGGATTTCAGGTGTAATCGTCGCACTAAAAAATAGTGTCTGACGCTCTGTTGGCATTTCGTTCACGATTTCGCGAATGTCAGGCAAGAATCCCATGTCAAGCATACGGTCAGCTTCATCAAGAACAAGCGTTGTCATGTTCTTAAGTTGCAATACACGGCGCTTCATAAGATCTTTCAAGCGACCTGGCGTACCAATGATAACGTGTGGACGACGCTTTAGATCACGAATCTGACGGTCGATGTTAACACCACCAACAACAAGTGTTGAATAGAGATCAAGGCCACGTGCAAAAATTCGGAACTGTTCGTCGATTTGCTGAGCTAGCTCACGTGTTGGAGCCATGATCAAAACCGATGGACGAAGTGTGATGCCACTCTGGCGTTCGATAATTGGCAACAAGAATGCTGCAGTCTTACCAGTACCTGTGTTAGCAAGACCGATAACGTCCTTACCTTCGATAATGTGCGGGATAGCCTGATCCTGAATCGCGCTTGGCGTTTCATAGTTCTTGCTCGCCACGTTGTGGTGCAATTGAGCACCAAATGGGAAATCGGCAAACTTGTGCTTAGCTTCGTACACTACTTCGTCAGCCTTAGTGACTGCTTTGTTAATAAATTTAGAAGGATGAATATACTTCTTTGCTGGACCACGGTTACCACCGCCACGACGTCCACCGCCACCACGGTTTCCACCGAAGCTACGACCGCCACCCTGTGGGCGTCCTTGATTAGGGCGTCCGCCCCTGCTGTTTTGTTGAAATGCCATAGAAAATAACCCTTTCGTTATTCAGTTTGATTAGCTGATGCAGTCAGACAATTCCCTTCATGAGGGATTGGAGAACAGCGAGAGGATATTTCGGTGGCCGCGCTATATATAGTTGTTTCGTGCGCTAGTCTTTGAAAGAGGCTCGACATTCATTGAATGCAATGTATTTATAATAGCACAAGTGCAATAATTTTGCAAGAGTTGACCTCTTGAAATTACATCTTTGATCGGATATCCGCGATCATATCGCGTATTTCAGCTGCCTTTTCAAACTCAAGGTTGGCGCTGGCGAGTTCCATTTGACCTGATAAGTCTTTGATAAGTGCCGCGTATTCATCTTTTGGAATCTTTTTAAGATCAAGCTTCTTTGGCTTATTCTTTTCTTTATCAGGAATAATCGCGCGAAGGCCCTCATCAATTTCTTTGGCGATACTGGTCGGCGTAATACCATGTTCGGTGTTATATGCCTCTTGAATGCTATGGCGGCGATTTGTTTCATCGATGGCTGCCTGCATTGAACGAGTAATATTATCGGCATACATATACACCTTACCTTCTTGGTGACGGGCCGCGCGACCGATCGTTTGGATCAATGCACTTTCACTACGCAGGAAGCCCTCTTTATCTGCATCCATAATCGCTACCATGCTTACTTCTGGCAGGTCGAGACCTTCGCGCAGCAAGTTAATACCGATTAGAATGTCATACACGCCAGTACGCAGATCTTTCAGAATATCGCCACGCTCCAGTGTGTCTACCTCGCTGTGAATATAGGCAGTCTTCATCCCCATCTCTAATAGATAGGCGCTCAGATCTTCTGCCATACGCTTAGTGAGTGTCGTCACAAGCACACGCTGGTTCTTGGCGACCCTCTGATTAATCTCGTGAATCAAATCATCAATCTGACCCTTAGTTGGGCGAATAATAATTTCAGGATCAAGCAGTCCGGTCGGACGAATAATCTGCTGGGCTGGCTCTGGACTGTGCGCAAGTTCATATTCACCCGGTGTAGCTGAGACGTAAATTGCTTTATTGATATGCTTATCAAATTCAGCAAACATAAGTGGTCGGTTGTCGAGCGCTGATGGCAAACGGAAGCCATGCTCAACCAACACTTCCTTGCGAGCTCGGTCACCATTATACATACCGCGCACCTGCGGCAAGGTCTGATGGCTTTCATCGACGAGAAGTAAGAAATCATCTGGGAAATAGTCGAGGAGGGTTGCTGGCTGTTCGCCTGGCTCACGGTTTGTTAGATAGCGACTATAGTTTTCAATACCCTTCACAAAACCAGTCTCTTCGAGCATTTCAATATCGTATTTGGTACGCTGAGACAAACGCTGTGCCTCGAGTAGCTTGTCGTTTTTCTCAAACCACTCTAAACGTTCGGCAAATTCACGCTTGATGTTATCGATAGCGACCGCCAGCTTTTGTTTCGGGGTGACGTAGTGACTACTTGGGAAAATCGTAATCACATCAGGTTCACCTAAGATCTCACCGGTTAATGGGTCGATCCGCGTAATGCGATCAACTTCATCACCAAAGAATTCAATTCGATACGCAATATCGCTGCCGGCTGGAAAAACATCAACCACATCCCCCTTGACACGGAAGGTACCACGATGAAAATCAATATCATTGCGCTGATATTGAATATCTGTCAGCAAGCGGACAAACTTGTCCTGCTGTCTGCGCTCACCCTTTGTGACGATAATCGACATGTCGCCGTAATCTTCAGGCGAACCAATGCCATAAATACAACTGACGCTGGCGACAATAATCGTATCGCGACGTGTTAGCAGTGCCGATGTGGCAGCGTGGCGCAGACGATCAATCTCGTCATTGATCTTACTGTCTTTTTCAATGTAGGTATCACTGCTAGAAATGTAGGCTTCTGGTTGATAATAATCGAAATAGCTCACAAAATAGTGAACTTCGTTGTCGGGAAAGAAAGATTTAAATTCGCTATATAACTGAGCGGCCAAAGTCTTATTGTGCGCCATTACCAATGTTGGCACTTGGCGGTCCTGAATAATATTGGCCATCGTAAAAGTTTTACCTGAACCGGTAACACCCAAGAGGGTCTGTTCGCGGACGTCGTTATTCAATCCATCAATAAGCTGGCCAATTGCATTTGGCTGGTCGCCTGTTGGTTGATACTTGGTTTCGAGACGAAATTTATCACTCATCTCTATTATTATACGCTACCTCGTCTAGCCACGGCCAGCACGGATGCTGCTTACCTGAGAATCGGTACCATCATGCTCAAAATCTGCGTATTTTTTATCAAGTGCAGCAATCACTTTTTTGACCAATCGATCTGGATCGGTATCGAAAATAACATCCTTGGCTCCAGGTGCTTCGATGTTTTCAAGCAACGTCTTAGTATAGTCGGCGAGGCCACCACTGCCCAAGAGGACACCACAAACTTTGCGACTTTCAAGTGCCGTAGATAGTTCGTGCAGGCTCCCCATGCGACCACCGACAGTAATCACCGCATCGCTGCTGCGCACGAGATGTACGTCACGACCAACATATTCCATACCAGTAAAATTAATGTAGTCGAATTCTTTGGTTGGTAGACGATAGGTTGCAACGTGTTCACGAAATGATGCTGCCGGTGAAAAACCGATCGATAATCCACGCTCGCCCTCAACTGCCATGACACCCATAGCCGCGTAGTGCGGCAAGCCAACAGTTGCACCAGTTAGGAGTGTCTTACCCTGCTCTGAAATTGCCTTGCCAAGTTCAAATGCTAGTTGATGCGAACGCTTAACTGTATCACCGCTAGCCGCACCTGAAACGCAGATCTGATAACGCATGCTAGTTGATCTCCTTTGCGCGGTAATCCTCCGGCGCAGACGCCAAGAAACCGTCAATATCCTCTCGTTTCAACAAGCCAGCCTGTGCGCCTAGATGCTGCACAACATTCATACTGTTGATCGGCGCCCATGTCAGTGCAGTTTCGATAGACTCACCAAGTGCGAGTGCTGCCACGATTGTTGATGCGAATGCATCACCGGCGCCCGTACGGTCGACTGGTGCCGCTGGATCAGGGTAATTCGGAATAGAGACAAGCTTACCGTCATATGATGCGTATGAGCCGCTTGGACCATCGGTAATAACGACAATCTTTGGACCAAGTGCGTGAAGTGCATCAGCCAGATCCTTAAGCGAATCGTATGAAGCCCCTGTCACATCAACGGCTTCTTCACGATTCATAACCACAATATGACTACGACGATAGATTGCTGCTAATTTTTCAGCACCCCACTTGAAATGGAATGTACCCGGCTGGAAAGCGAGTTTCGTCTCAGGATGAACTTCAAGATAGGCGAGCATATCTTCGTGAAGCTGCCACGATGCGTCACTGATCAATGAAAGATAGATCCAGTCAGGAGTCTTTTCGGGTGTTGCCCATGTATACTCATATTCTTCGTTCTTCACCAAAATAGTACGATC
>DASVHL010000025.1:0-3330 GCA_036382575.1 Saccharimonadales bacterium (SeqCode)
GGGGGGATACTATACAAAGTTGTTGATTTACCAGATCCGGTTGGACCAACCATCAGCACCATGCCGCGAGGATGACTAATGACCTCATCAAT
The DNA here is from genome assembly GCA_036382575.1 of Saccharimonadales bacterium (SeqCode). Lineage (GTDB taxonomy): Bacteria > Patescibacteriota > Saccharimonadia > Saccharimonadales > Saccharimonadaceae > UBA6022. The sequence continues at coordinate 93 of DASVHL010000025.1, forward strand.
TTGTGCACGCTGCGCAGGAGGAATACCAAGCAAATCAAGATCAAGGAGCGATTCGTCAAAGTTAAAGAGACGTAGTACAGCATCCTGTCCATATAGCGTTGGCACCGTTTCAACACGCAAGTTTAATAGATGTGTCTCACCGTTAGTAGTAATCTCTTTTTGCATATGACCCGACTGTGCTTCCGTTGCGGCAGTTGAGATATTAGCTCGACTCGCAAGCGCTCCCATGATGACACGGTAACGCTCTTTTTCTAAATCAGCCACTGCGTGAAGTGCCCCATCGATACGCATACGAACACGGATGTAGGTTCGCTCGTTTTCAATGTGAATGTCGCTGGCACCGAGCTTATCCGCCTGATCAACCAAATAATCGAACACCAAGTCGCTACCGACCGAGTTAAGCGTCTTGCTCACCTCTTTGATCGTGTCACTATCGCCATCTTTAGCAATCTGAATATCATCATAGATAATTTCTTTTGGCGGGTCATAGCGATTCATGAAGGCCTTAAATCCACTGCCGCTCATCAACAAGAACTGCGTCAGCTCACCACGGTCGTTATATTCACCAGCCATCTTCTGAATAAGCGACTGCGGTGTTTGACTCGTCACACCAAAACGAAATGGCTCAGTGCCACCTCCACTCGTGAGAGGGATAATATAACCTTTGTACATCTCATCAAGCGTCAAAATACCATTCGTCAGTGGTAACGTTTCTTCAACCTCGCGGGCATCAAGATACTGCAGCCCCAAGATAGCTGCACGCTGTTGGGTCGCCTTCTCGTCTTGATCTCGTCGACGCTCTTGAGTCTTGTCTTCGTCCATTGCCCCTATGGTACCAGAAAAGCACTAGCTTTTATAGTGATATACTGTAAATCAATGCCGGAGATTATTGTCATCGCCCACAACATTCGCTCGACTCATAACGTCGGGGCTATTTTTCGTACCAGTGAGGGCTTTGGCATCTCAAAAATCATTCTTAGCGGTTACACGCCGTATCCGTTAACAGAGCAGGACTCACGCCTGCCACACATTTCACGAAAACTTACTGAACAGATCCACAAAACGGCTCTTGGCGCCGAAGAAATCGTGCCATTTGAATATCAAGAAATACCAGATGTAGAAAAACTACGAGCTGACGGCTACCGAATCGTAGGCCTGGAGCAAGACGATCGCAGCGTCATACTATCCGATTATCATACACCGGCCAAAATCGCACTCCTGCTCGGTGAAGAAGTTAAAGGCATTGCTTCCGATTTTCGTGACCTATGCGACGATTTAATCGAAATTCCAATGGTTGGCAAAAAAGAATCGTTCAATGTCAGCGTCGCAACAGGCATTGCGCTCTATAGCCTTACGGCATCTGACGACGCTGGCTCCACTGCGCGATAGTTTCTTCAAGCGCGGCAATTGCCTGGGTTTTGTGGGTTTCATCAAGTAGACTCTTGGCTATAGTGAGATTAGTCCCTTTCAATCGGTGACCTAGCAGATAAATGGCTTGCGCTGGCCATGTAGTATCAATAAGCCGCTGTACGACTTCGCGCCCATCGGCTGGCATTTTATCAACTAATTCTTGTAGCAACCGCGACTGCCTCATGCCGACGCTCTCAGGCACGTCGCCAACCGCCTCGGCGATAATATCACCGAAGGCCATCATATCTTCGTCATTGCATTTCTTAAGCTTCATGTGGTTGTGACCTTCATATCCAGTTTCCGCATAGGCCGACATCCATATCGTCCTGACAATCCCTGCATGCGCGCCTTCGCCCGCCCATAAGCTTACCGATTCACATAGGCTACCACCATCAGCAGTACGATAGGAGAATTGCAGCTCAAGTTGCCTCGAGACTTTCTTCTCATCCGACGGGTACATCAAAACGTGTTTAGGATACTCGTATTTTTCGTCGCCATCATTAGTGTAAGCATATTTTTCATAATCCCAACCCCATACACGAAGACCTACGCCAATCAATTTCGATGTCGTCTTACTGACATCAAGCACAGGATAATGTGAACCGTCCGACGGTATGGCAAGTTGCTCATCATCTGCCGCCAATACCTGGCCAACCCTTGTATCCACTAACTTTGCGAGCAATTGATCTGGCGCCTGATCAATCATAATATCCACAAACGACCATGCCTTGTCCTTTTCATCCTTAAGCGCTAGTAATTCATCGGCCAAAGCTACGCAACTCGCTTCCGTATCGCTCAGCCGCTCATCGTACTGCTCAAGCAAAGTCATAATTTCCGGCTGAGTACCGTAATGTTGATGAATTGCAGCTTCGGTCTCGTAAAGCTGAATTGCCATATCACTCAAATTATCGTAGGTAGCAGGCGATTGATTTGCCCGTTTCATTTCATCAAGATATACAAGTTCGCCGGTCACTTCACGCTTTCGCAGAGCTGTTGTTACCTTTGGTCGTTCCATAATTCGTTTCCTTTCGTAACTATTTGTTTGTATTTTTGCGCAGTTATGGTTTTATAACTAGTCGAAACATTTTACCCATGCTACTATGTAGCCATGCTTCACCATATTCAAAAGAGTATTATGGACAAACTCTCTACCGCCGAGACTAAACGCTACGGCGAATTAAAGCCACCCGAACTAGATGGCAATGTCTTCGGGTATCACCTAAAAAATTTATTAACCGAAAAATACATTAGCAAAGATGAAGACGGTGCCTACGCACTAACACTCACAGGTAAAGACTACCTCGTGCACCGATATGAAAATCCTATACTGCAAGCGCATTCAATATTCCTCATAGCGGTTCGTCGTGGTGACGAATGGCTTATGCGTGAGCGTCTAGTGCAGCCGCTGCTAGGCATGACAGGTTTTATTCATGGTGAGCCGATTGCCGATGAACCGTTACTTGATACGGCTCAGCGTCGCTTACTCGATAAGACCGGCTTATCAAGCTCTTTGAGTATTTTTAGTAGTGGCCTTATTAAGATAACTCGCAATGAAACTATCGAAAGTTTTGCGCACGCCATTATCCTGACTGGGCATACAGACGAAGATTTCACTATCAACGACGATCAGACAGGCCGCCAGTTTTGGCAATCAACCAGTACTTTGTCTCAATCATCAATCTTACCGAGTTGTAGTGATATCGCGACACGTATTACCGCTGGCGATAATTCAACATTCATATTAGAATATAATCTTTAAAAAAATAGCCATCAGCCGCTCGTCGATACATTCTACATAACGAGCGGTTGATGGCGTGACAGTTACTTT
>DASVHL010000026.1:0-9521 GCA_036382575.1 Saccharimonadales bacterium (SeqCode)
AGTATGACGACTGGATTTTCCGCAAACTAGAAAAGAACCTCCACCTATTCGAACGAGCAGCAACCAACGAAACCCAACACCGCGCCAAAGAATATCCACTCGTATTGTTTGGTTACCTGAATGGCGGCGACAAGTTCATCAAAACATTCCGTGACATGCATCACCGCTTCGTCGTGGTTGACTATGATCCAGAAGTCATCGAAGACCTTGAACGTAAACACATCGAATTCCTCTACGGCGATGCAACCGATCCCGAGCTACTTGCCGATATTGACTTTGGTAAAGCGAAGCTAGTTGTTAATACGATCGCCGATCATTTCGTAAACGTTGCATTAGTCCGTTATGTTCATCGCCATAATCCAGACGCTATCATGATCTGCTATTCAAACGACCACAATGAAGCCGCTGAACTGTACCGCATGGGTGCCAGCTACGTGATTCTGCCGCACTTCATTGGCTCAGAACAGCTTAGCTCGTTTATTCATACGCACGGCCTGAACAAGCAAAGCTTCGAAATTTATCGCAACAAGCATCTAGCGATGATCGATAAAGACCTGAATTAGAAAATCGACACTACTGTAGTTCATAGCAGGCTAAATATGCTATAATTACCCTTGTTGCATACGCACCCGTAGCTCAGTGGATTAGAGCACTGGTCTTCGGAACCAGGTGTCGCAAGTTCGAATCTTGCCGGGTGTACCAAGAAATAGAACTCATCAAGTGATGGGTTCTTTTTCTTGGAGAGACCTAGAGTGTTATAATCGACCTACATGGAAATTCACACAAACATTCCGCTAAAAAACTACACGACGATGCGCCTGGGTGGCAATGCCCGGTTTATGACCGAAGTCCATACGCCCGAGCAAGTTGCCGAAGTCTACCGCAATGCCAAATCCCAGCAGCTACCGGTTTTTATTCTGGGTGGCGGCAGTAATTTAATTGTCCGTGACGAGGGTTTTAATGGCCTCGTGATCCGCAATCGCATCCCAGGCTTTGAAGTAATTGATGACCAAGCCGCTCATACGACCATCCGCATTGGCGCTGGCGAAAACTGGGATACTGTCGTCAAGCGCAGTGTCGACCTGAACCTTACAGGTATCGAAGCAATGTCGGCCATTCCTGGCACTGCCGGTGCTGCACCGGTTCAAAACGTAGGTGCTTACGGCCAAGAAATCGCGGACACACTTATCTCACTAGATGCATACGATAGCGAAACTGATCGCTTCGTTTCCCTCTTGAATGCAGACTGCGGATTCTCGTATCGTCACAGTATTTTCCGCGGTGATGCGGCGGGACGGTATGTCATTACCAGTATCACAGTCAAACTTTATAAATCTGCGCCCCAACCGCCATTCTACAAAGCCATCGAAGACTACTTTGCAGACCACACTATTACACTATTTACACCTCAGATTATTCGCGATGCCGTCATTGCTATTCGTGCCGATAAACTGCCCGATCCTACTATCACTCCAAATACTGGCTCATTCTTTAAAAATGCTATCGTCGAAGATTGGCAATTGACTGATCTACGCAAAGAATACCCTGACATCCCAACCTACGATATGCCTGACGGAAAATATAAAGTTCCAACTGGCTGGCTAATCGAACAGACCGGCCTAAAGGGCACGACTACTCACGGTATGCGCATTCACGACAAGAACGCATTAGTACTGATCAACGAATCGGCGACCAGCTATCAAGACCTAGCCGCGGCACGCGATGAAGTTATTGGTGCTGTTCGTGATAAGTTCCGTATTACGATCGTTCAAGAGCCGCTGGAAATCTAAAAAGCCCTTGCCTATAGCCCCTAAACCTCTTATGCTAGAGGATATGAAACAACGCGCTGGCTTTACTATTGTAGAGATCGTGATTACCCTTACGATCATGGCTATTTTAGTATCACTTGCCGCTGTTAATTTACGTAGCAGTGTCCTGCAGGCAAATGATCAAGAGCGCATTACAGACATCAAGAACATCATGACCTTTCAGGATAGTTATTATGATCGTAATAACAGTAGCTATTTCCCAGTATCATCATCTAGCTCGACAGCTCAGATCGAAACATGGTATTCAGCAATGGACCCTAGCAATCTGCGCACACCGGGTGTTGTTGCCCCAAACTACAGTCTCGTTTCCGCAACCAACGCCGTTCAAACGGTCGCAGGTGTACTCCCTAAACCACTAAAAACAACCTACGTGTATCAACCGATAGATAGCGCCGGTGCACTATGTGCCGCGACGCCAAACTGCCGCAAATTTAATATTTACTACCTCAGTGATGTCGATGGTACTGTCCAGAAAATGATGAGCAAAAATCAATGAATAAAATAGATTCACAAGCAGGCTTTTCGGCAGTTGAACTTTTGATCAGCTTGTTTATTGCTGTTGCGTTTATCGCCGCCGGGTATCAGCTATATGCAGTTATCATAAAAGACGGTAGCGATGCTCGGTATCAATCACGCGCCAGCAGTATCGCCTACGAGAATCTTCGCACATATTCGTCTAGCGCCACGAGTCCTTGTAGCGTCATTTCACCAGCTTCCCAGTCTCTTCCCAGCACCGGTGACAATGCCCTGCCGAATGGCACTATGTACATAAACCTTACCTGCCCCTATGGCACATCTGATCCGACAACAAAAGTATCCATTCGTGTCACGTACGGCACACCACTACAAGAGGTAACCCATGCTCTATTCGTCACTCCATAAACAACACGCATCCAGCGGTTTTACGCTAGTTGAAATACTAGTCATTGCTCCGATTGTCCTGTTGGCGATTGGTGGATTTATCAGCCTGATGGTGGCTATGGTCGGCGATGTCATGGTGACACGCGATAACAACACGATGATCTACGAGGCCCAGGATACACTGCGTCGCATCGAGAACGACGTTCGCATTTCGACTGCATTCTTAACCACGACAGGTACTCTCATCTCACCTCAAGGTAGTAACTCCGGCACTGCCGCGTTTACCAACAATAGCAATACATTGATCTTGAATAGTTTTGTAACCGATCAAAATCCCCTCAATCCATCACGTGAGATTATTTACTTTAAGGATCAACCCAATTCCTGCGGCGGCACAACAAAGATTTTTAACAATGTCCTGTATTCGAAAGTTATCTACTTTATTAATAATGGATCGCTATGGCGACGAACTACAATATCACCATTCAACACTAGTGCCACAGTCGATAGCCAGACTGTCTGCACAGCACCATGGCAACAAGATAGCTGTAGCCCAGGCTACGTCGCAGCGCGCTGTAAAACAAATGACATCGAAGTTATGAAAAACGTTACCGAACTTGACGTTGAATATTATGATTCACCAAGCAGTACATCCGATATGGGTACCGGTGCGGCTACGGGAGCAACAACCATTAAGGTAACTGTCAAGGCAAGTAAGCAGACCTCCACCAAAACCATTGACGTCATTCGCTCACTGCGTGCCACTCGCATCAACACCGTTACCGTACCGTCATAATCATTACTTAACAGATCATAGCGCTCTTATCTTGCTTGTGCTTATTATGAGCACGTAGTATATTACATACAGAATTACAGCCAACTAAAACGTACTTAGAAATGAGTCTAGAATTATGAAAAACATGAATACAAATAAAGGTTTCACGATCGTTGAGCTTTTAGTTGTTATTGTTGTCATCGGCATCTTGGCTGCTATTACGATCGTTGCCTATAACGGCGTACAAAACCGTGCCCGTGCAACGTCCAACCAAGCAATGGCCCAAGAAGTACAAAACAAAGCAGAAATTTATGCTGCTGACGCCGGAAATGGCGTCTATCCATCGACCGGTACTGTCTTTGAAGGTTTCACTGATACATCAGCCCTTAGCCCTGCTGCTAAAACAGCCCTTAGCCCAACAGCCCCAAGTGCAGCCAACCCAACCGGCGTCAACTACGCACCTTGCCCATCAAGCAACCCTACTGGTGCCAAGATTGGCTATTGGGATCCTTCACTCACCACACCAGCTATCGTATACCTGTATGCAGGTAGCGCTACCTCTGGTAGTACATGCGGCACTCCTTCTTAGATCATCGTTATACTTTGTAGATTTTTACACACATTTTTTCGCTAAACCAAGAGATAGATTTAAAATTCCTTAATAACTTATTTCTTCTTGTACTTGCGTAGCAAACGTAGTAATATCGATAGCATAAGCACTATATAAATTAGGGGGCACAAAGAAACATGAATATTAACAAAAAGTTCGATAACCGCGGTTTTACCATCGTTGAGCTTTTGATCGTTATCGTTGTTATTGCCATTTTGGCCGCAATTACAATTGTTGCATACAACGGCATCCAACAGCGTTCACACACAACAGCACAAAAGAGTACGGCTGAAAACCTTGCGAAAAAAATTGAAGCATACAATGCTATCCAAAATGCATACCCAACCTTCGCTACCGCTGCAAATATCGTAGGCGCAGGGGCTGGCCAGCTTGGTAGTGTTACAGACTCAAGTCTCGCTGGAAGTGGTATTTCTCTTGTCGGTACCCTCTCTGCAACAACTAGTGACTCTGCAGCAAACTTAAAACTTTGTACTACAGCGTCACCAGTAGCTGGCACTACTGTTCCAGCAGGCTACGTTGTTTACATCTGGGACTCAACTCTTCCAACACCTGCAGCCAACCCGGTTCAAGCAGGCGGTAACGCGACCATTACCTTCAACACAGGAGCTGTAAATACGGCAGCCTGTAGTGGTACATCGAGCACACTAAGTAACGTACAGTAATCACTGGACCACGTTCAACGACAAAACACACCGGAATTATATCTCCGGTGTGTTTAATTTAATAAATTTCATAAAACATAAAAACTTAATTGAAATTTGTTATAATTAAAATGTTCTTCAGCGAATTCACAAAACCGCAAGGCATAGCTTTGCGGTTCGTTTATTGACAATTCATAGATAGGAATAACCATGAAATGGTTGAAGTGCCTTTTGGCACTCTGTGTTTTACTTATTAGCCAATTCGTAGCTGTAGGCAGTAGCTATGCGGCTTCGGGTTATGACAGTGTGATTAAAACTGGCGGCACTGCAGTGGTCACTAATAATTGGAGTGCGTCAGGTGGTGTTTGTGGTGCACGCCAACCATTAACCGAGGATCTGGGTGGCAATTGGGATCAGTATGTTCTCGACAGCGACCGTTATCTTGGTTCAGCTGCCACAAGCAGTCAAAAGTCTGCTGCAATATCGGCATTTCAATCCGCACTAGATAATAGTTCGGGATGGGCCTTGGTTCAAAATGTAGCATGGCAGGACTATGCTTCTGTTGGTGGTGCAGACATGAAATCTGGTGATACCTATTTGACTGTTTATTTTAGCAACGATAATACCGCGACATTTAATACTACTTCAAATGTTGACCAACTTATCATAGGGGGTAGTTGGTATGCGTTACGAATATCTTATGCAGCCGTAGGATCCGACTGCCAGGTGGGTATTACTCAAATTGTGCACGACTCAAGTTCAGCATACTATGAACCCTTACAGTCAGCATCAAATTTGAATGAAAAGTCGATTTTTATTAACTTTGATATAACTTACCCAGCTGGATATGAGGGAAAAGCTGCACCAACCAAAATGCCCCCCGCAAAGTATGTCGCCATGGGTGATTCATTTTCAAGTGGTGAGGGCAGCCCGCCATTCGAATTTGGTACAGACACAATCAACAACACATGCCACCGAAGCCCGCAGGCTTATTCGCGTCTACTTCAAAATGATTCAAGCTTAAGTCTCGGCACCGCTGCTTTCGTGGCATGTTCAGGAGCAAAAGTATCGAACGTGCTAAATGGCAGCTGGAACGAACCTGCTCAAATAAATGCGCTGTCTGAAAATACTGAAATTGCAACCATCACTATTGGCGGAAATGACATGAAGTTCAGCGATTTTGCTTACGCTTGCGTGTACGGATCCTGCAATAGCTCCTCTAGCGAATACCTAGAGTCTTGGGGGATCATGACAGATGTAACTCGAAGTGACTACCTACCAAGCCGGCTCGCTACTCTATTCTCGAATATGGAATCGCGCCTATGGCTTAATACAGATGTAAAAGTGTATGTAGTTGGGTATCCCCACATCATTACACAAGCTTCTTGGGCAGATCGAGGAATTGGAATCTGTTCAGATTTCGATCAAGATGAGGCAATAGCGGCAGAAAATATCGTTTCAAAACTTAACGATGTTATTCAAACCGCAGTAACCGATTTCGACGATTCAAGATTTGTCTACGTTGATCCGCTCGAAACCGGGAGCCCATTCCTGGGACACGAACTTTGCAGGGGCGGTGCATATTTCAATGGTACCGAAGCTGGACTGAGCAACCCAGTCTATGTTTTCCATCCGAATGCGAATGGTCAGCAGGCTTATGCCGAGCTGATCAAAAGCCACATGAGCTAGCACATAAACACGCTAAAGAACAAAGCCCTCCGAGAGCAATCTCGGAGGGCATTTTCAATTCTAACGATGAACTTTAATAAGGTAAGGGAAATTCTTGGAGTAGATGCTTCACTTCACCGCGAAGGCCAGAAAGAACCGCTTCATCTTCGCGAGCGTCAATCGCCTGCTTCATCCATGATGCAATCTGCGCCATGTGTTCTTCTTTTAGACCACGGGTTGTCAGCGCTGGCGTGCCTAGGCGGATGCCGCTAGGTGCAAACATCGATAGTGTGTCGTCAGGAATGCTATTAGCATTCAACGTTAAGCCAATTTTATCCAACGCAGACTCGGCAACTTTGCCGTCAATGCCAAAACTCCTGTGAACATCAGCGAGGATTAAGTGATTACTCGTTCCGCCAGTGATCAGGCGAAAACCTTGCTTTTGCATCTCGCCCGCAAGTGCGGCTGAGTTCGTGACAACTTGTCGGGCATAGTCTTTAAATTCAGGCTGCAATGCCTCGCGAAATGCAACGGCTTTGGCAGCGATTGTGTGCATGTGCGGTCCACCTTGCATACCCGGAAAGACCGAGCGATCAATCAAGGTTGGAATATTCTCTAAGGTTTTCTCTGGTGCTTTTAGTGGGTTGCCCACAACACCCTTTGACAGAATCAGACCACCACGGGGACCACGAAGTGTCTTATGAGTCGTCGTTGTGATGACATGAAAGCCATAGTCGAATGGGTTCTTAGCCACGCCACCAGCAATGAGTCCGGCAATGTGTGCCATATCAGCCATTAGTAATGCGCCAACTTCGTTACCAATTGCAGCAAACTTTTCATAATCAAGCTCGCGAGGGTAAGCACTGAATCCGGCAAGAATAATCTTTGGTTTATGTTCAAGTGCTAACGCACGTAGTTCATCGTAGTCGATTTCACCCGTCTCAATGTCTTTCATTTTGTATCGTACAAAATTGTACAGCTGCGCACTGCGAGTTACGGGTGCGCCGTGTGTCAAATGCCCACCATGTGACAAGTCCATCGCGAGGACCGTATCACCGGGTTCTAGCCATGCGCTATAGACGGCTTCGTTTGCTGGTGCACCGGAATGAGGTTGCACGTTAGCATGGTCGGCGCCAAACAGTTGTTTAGCTCGATCGATTGCCAGTTGCTCGATCTGATCGGTATATTCTTGGCCGCCATAATAGCGACGGCCTGGATAGCCTTCGGAATATTTATTAGTCAGTACACTTCCAAGCGCCTCTAATACATCATTAGATACGTAGTTTTCACTTGGGATTAGTTCTAGTCCATCGCGTTGGCGCTGTTTTTCGCCCGCTATTAAATCAGCAATTTGTTTATCTTGCATCAGCAATCTCCTGTTTCCTCTAGTATACCACTGTTGATTTTATATCGTATGTGATATAATCATCCATATGCACAGTGAAGATTACAAAGCAAAAATTGGTTCATTAATTCAAGAAGCACGTGTCGGTCGGGGACTTACCCAGACAGAACTAGCCAAAGAGCTCGGCACCAGTCAAAGCGCAGTCAATCGCATCGAAAAAGGTGGTCAAAATATTAGCCTAGAAATGATCGCACGTATCAGCGAGGTTCTTTCTAGTAACATCGTCACTCTTAACCAGTCTGGTAAAATCAACTTCCGCGTTAATGGCGGCAAGAAACTATCAGGTAGCATAGAAGTCAAAACCAGTAAAAATGCCGCAGTTGGCTTATTGTGTGCGGCCCTCCTAAATAAAGGTAAGACAACACTTCGCCGTGTTGCACGTATCGAAGAGGTTAATCGTATTATCGAAGTTCTGCAGAGCATTGGCGTCAAAACCCGCTGGATCGGCGATACTAACGACCTAGAAATCATCCCTCCTCGCCGTCTAGAGCTAGAAAAGATGGACGAAAATGCTGCCAAGCGCACTCGCACGGTTATCATGTTCCTCGGCCCACTGCTTCACCAGTACGATGACTTTAAACTACCATTCGCTGGTGGCTGCAACCTAGGTACACGCACCGTCGAGCCGCACATGGCCGGCCTGGCTCCATTCGGTCTCGATGTTGTCGCGAAAAGTGACTACTACCATGCCACGGTCAAAGAAAAAGCAGTAAACCGCACGATCCTCCTGACAGAACGTGGCGACACAGTGACTGAAAATGTCATTATGGCTGCAGCCCTATACGACGGCATCACAACAATCCGTAACGCCAGCCCGAATTACATGGTGCAGGACCTCTGTTTCTATCTAAAGAAACTAGGGGTTAAAATCGACGGCATCGGCACGACCATCCTCACAATTCACGGCAAGAAAACTATCAACCAGGACGTTGAATATTGCCCAAGTGAAGATCCAATCGAAGCAATGAGCTTGATCGCGGCTGGTATTGTGACTGGTTCAGAAATCACTATTACCCGCGCACCGATTGAATTTATCGAGCTGGAACTAGCCGTTCTAGAGGGCATGGGATTGCAGTACGAGCTTAGTAAAGAATACACCGCCCGTAACGGTGAAACACGTCTAGTTGACGTCAACCTTAAACAATCCAGCCTGATTGCACCAAAAGACAAGATGCACAGCATGCCATTCCCTGGTGTTAATATGGACAATCTTCCTTTCCTTGGTCTAATTGCTACTGTCGCCAAAGGCCGTACGCTTGTGCATGACTGGTCGTACGAAAACCGTGCCATTTATTTTACCGAGCTATCTAAACTAAATGCTTCAATTGAATTAGTTGATCCACACCGTGTTTACATCACTGGACCAACCAAATGGAAACCTGCCGATGTGGTTGCACCACCAGCTTTGCGTCCGTCAGTGGTGATTCTACTAGCGATGCTGGCAACACCAGGCACCTCAATCCTCCGCGATGTCTATTCAATTAATCGTGGCTATGAAGATTTCGCCAATCGCCTCAATACAATTGGCGCCGATATCGAAACATTACAAGATTTCTAATATCCTCTACCCCTCACCCTGTTAAATGTGGTACAATAGCTAGGCTAAAGTTTGGCGAATGTAGCTCATTTGGTTAGAGCGTCGGGTTGTGGTTCCGAAGGTAGTGGGTTCAATCCCCATCATTCGCCCCAAATTAAAACGAGACCTTCTCTT
>DASVHL010000027.1:0-2652 GCA_036382575.1 Saccharimonadales bacterium (SeqCode)
TCAGTTTCCATATTCTAACTTTCGTTTTTGATTAACAACTTTCCCTATTGTAGCGCAACGCAGCGCCAAAAACCTAGCGTGCTTTTTGTTTTTCTTTATTCATAAAGTTAATAAAAGCAGCCAGTCCTCCCAGTAAAACAAGCCGCTGTTCTAGACTCGCGATATTAACCGCTTCAAAATGCAATTGGCGCTGCTTACCCCACTCGCCTTTTAACATCACGCCTTCATACGGCTCAAACAATAGTGGTTGATGATTCATAATGGCACTCGTCTCACCAAAAAACTGGCTATGCGTCATCGTATGATCATCACCAACAAGTAGCGCAGCGCGAGCCATGGCATCTTTCACCTTGTAGACCAAGTCGCCACGCGCGTCTTGATCCAACCTGCAATAGTGTGCACCGACACTACTGGCTATATCGGCTCTGATTGAATGGCTATTCCCTTCTTTAAACACGTGCAGCAGTGCCACCTTGCCTAAGGTAAATTGAGTTGATACAACCCTAGGCTCTAACAATAAATCGTGACGCAATAGCTGCGCATAGTTGATCGGTTCGACTCTAGGGGAAGGCTCGGGCTCAATCGTCAGTTCACCAACAGGTTTACTCATTAATGAGAGCTACTATAGACCTTTTTTAAATTATGTCAATATGTCTATACACTAATAAATATTTGGAGCAGACCACTCGGATCGCCGTACAAGATTGTTTACTCGCTTTTCGATACGAGTCACGTGATGACTTTCAAGCTGCGTGTCGGCCATCGTTCGTCGCTCGGTAGATGTAATATTAATTTCATGCCCAACAACAGAAATGTCGCGTAACTCTCTTAACCGAAAAAGTGACCTCCGCGCAAATACTACTTCGTCATCAAAAACGTCTACAAGATAATCAGACTCGAATCCAATTTCCGTTCCATCACGCTGCCCGTACCAATGATATTTCACGGCCGCGCGCCAACCTAAATCGTCATATGACTCTTCTTCTGCATAACCATAGACTTTAGACGAATTGTCGTGGCTTAGGCTTGGGATATACAGATGGTTTGACACAACCAAAGCAGCAGAGATTGTCGAATCAGTCATGTGAGTAGCACTGTTTGCCGAAAGAATTATGTTTTGACCCACTGACCTTAGTCGCTCCGCATCTTGCAAGCTTAGCGTGACTGCGCCTTCTTGAATTGGCGCACCGACTCTTTCAAAACCATATGACATCACTACTTCTCCCAGTCGAACCTATGACCGAAGTGTCCATAACGAGCAGTTTGTTCGTATATCGGGCGCCGCAGGTCGAGGCTGTCTATTATCCCGTTTGGTGTTACATCATAGCCTACACCCTTCTCAGCGATTCCGTCAACTATAACCGTTACCTCTAGAGGATCAACCACACCAATCGCATAGGCCAAACGTACGAACACCTCTTTCGCCTGTCGTTTTTTCAGGTAATCAATCGCCATTTTACGCGCCATGTATGCCGCGCTGCGATCCACCTTGCTCGGGTCTTTGCCACTGAACGCCCCGCCACCCACTGGAATACGCGGACCATAATTATCAACGGCCAGTTTTCGGCCTGTCAGACCAGCGTCTGCATCAAATCCACCAACTTCCCAGTCACCACATGGATTAACGTGAATTTTTACATTATCCGCATCAACAATCGCCAGTTTATCTTCAGTAACCCATTCGTGGATCAGATTTAGTAACTCTGCACCTGGGGCGTTTTGAAAGCTTGCGACAATTTGAACAATCTTTGTACCATCAATGGTAATCTGTGTTTTACCATCATATGGCCACAGTTCATAAATATATTCATTTAGATGTCGCGAAAGAACCACCTCTAGTGGTAAATATTCATCTGTTTCGTTCGTTGCATAGCCAACCATAATCCCTTGGTCGCCAGCACCACCCGTATCAACTCCAACGGCAATTTCAGGACTTTGCGCAGCAATATGTTCAATTAATTCAACATCACCCGCTAATCGCTGCACAATTGCCAGCACATCAACATTCACAGCCTTTGATGTCACCTCTCCGGTCACAAAGACCCTCCCATGACCACCCGCCACATCCACTGCGACGCGTGCAAATGGATCCTCTCGCAGATGCGCGTCCAAAATTGCGTCAGATATCTGATCAGCAATTTTATCCGGATGTTTAGGCGAGACACTCTCGGCGGTTCGATAATTGGTTTGTACAGACATGAAAAAACTCCTCTCTATCTGCCCTGCAAGCACCAAGAAAGGAGTTTCTGTAAAAAGAGATACTCGTATATCTTTCCTGATACTTCAGGCTGGAATTGGCACCTTATATTTCTACAGGTTGCCGGCGAGTCATTGGGCCAGTCCCTCATCGCTCTCTTGATATTTAGTTTTGTTACCTGTTTAGTATATCATGCTCATCTTGAGCAGCAAGCTGCCATCGGTGTAGCGCCAATAGCTCATCCAAAAGCATGTCATGTTCAATCCTGTTCATCTGGTGCTGTCCAACATACACTCCATCGGCATACATAACGTCAGTCGAGCATTTGACCTCTTGGTCGCTATTTGTAATTTTATATGCTGTCGAGTCCTTCTCGTTTAGCACATGAGAGCCGTACTCTTTATAGTGAAAAATAGTAATGTCATATGTTGTTTGAGTAGATTTTTGCCTAGACA
>DASVHL010000028.1:0-3903 GCA_036382575.1 Saccharimonadales bacterium (SeqCode)
GGGGAAAAGCTAATCAAAAAATAGACGCCATCATCGGCGTCTATTTTAAATAAAAACGCAATTGTATCAGTATAGGTTAGCGCTTATACTTATGTATAGATATGATCAAAAAAACACTTAAAAATGGCACTAATATAGTAAAATCATCAGTTGTTCTGACAACTGGACAGCTCGTCCGTCCCGGTAAAAGTCCTGACGAGGCGCTGGGCACACTATTTGGCGAAGTTCAAGACAAGCGCGTCTATGAAGACGGCAAAACTTTTGTCGATTTGATTCCACGTCGCCGCATGAAGCAAATTCAGCAAGAGTATTTGCTTCTGAAAAATGATCCAGATTTTGATCTGCGTGATTTTGTGGCTCGCCATTTCTATAAATACAGTGCCTATGATTCTAATTATCATACCGATCCAACTATGTCGCCGCGACAACACATTAATGAGCTGTGGCATGTTCTAGAGCGCAAGAACCGCCGTGACCGTGGATCATTGGTTGCATTACCGTACGCCTACATTGTGCCGGGTGGCCGATTTAGCGAACAATTCTATTGGGACAGTTATTTTATTATGCTGGGTCTTGCGGCAGATCATCGCTGGGACACGATTGAAGGTATGGTGAAAAACTATGCGTACATGATTCGTAAATTTGGCTTCATTCCTACTGCCAACCGCACCTATTTCCTGAGCCGGTCACAGCCTCCGTTTTTCT
Source organism: Saccharimonadales bacterium (SeqCode) (assembly GCA_036382575.1). Lineage (GTDB taxonomy): Bacteria > Patescibacteriota > Saccharimonadia > Saccharimonadales > Saccharimonadaceae > UBA6022. Next base: position 706 of record DASVHL010000028.1, read on the forward strand.
CACACATGGTGAAATTATTGGCTCGTCATAAAGGCCGCCGCCGTACGCTTATTGAATACTTGCCGTATCTATTGATGGAATACCGATTTTGGATGAAAGGCCGCCGATCGACTCGTGAGAATTCTGATCAGCAAGCTTTGGCGCGTGTTGTCCAGCTACCAAACGGTGTCATTATGAATCGCTATTATGACAACAAGAACACGCCGCGTCCAGAATCATACAAAGAAGATGTTGAAACGGCGCACGGCAAAGATGGCGTCGAGCTGAGCGCACTATATCTTCATTTGCGGGCTGGTGCTGAATCGGGCTGGGACTTTAGTTCACGCTGGTTTGATGATCCCTCGGACATTAAGACTATCCATACGACCGATATCATTCCGGTAGATTTAAATAGTTTACTCTACACGTTAGAAATGACAATTTCAGAAGCGTACGGATATATGCTGCAGCCACTCCTTGCTAAGAAATTCTCAGTTGCCGCCGAGCGCCGTGCGCAGGCAATTCACGAGTACTGCTGGAGCGAGCAAGAGCAGTTCTTTATGGACTATAACTTTAAAAAGAATACGTCGACACACCATGTCACTCTTGCTGGCGTCTTTCCGTTGTACGCAAAAGTTGCAACTTCACAGCAAGCCGAAGCGGTTGCAAAGCGTTTAGAAAAAGACTTTCTAAAACCTGGTGGGTTAGTCACAACACTCGAAAACACTGGTCAGCAATGGGATGCGCCAAATGGTTGGGCGCCACTACAGTGGGTAGCAATCGAAGGATTACGTAACTATGGGTATCATGAACTTGCGAATACCATTAAAGAACGCTGGGTCATGACGAATACCAAGGTGTTTAAAGCCAAAGGCAAGTTGATCGAAAAATATGATGTCGTTGGTGATAGTGGTGTTGGTGGTGGTGGTGAATATCCACTGCAAGACGGCTTCGGCTGGACCAATGGTGTGTTGGCCGCATTACTCGACGAGTCAACTGAAGTCTAAGCGACTTTTCGCAGATCAGTGCGATATGTTCGTAGATCAATACCACGTCGTGCTAATCGACGTTTAATAGCGAGGATAATCGCAACCGTCCAGGCTTGAACTTCTTGAGGCGGTTGCTCAACTTTATTTTCACGTTGATTTTCTTCGTCCCATACGATGATGGTTTGTTGATTAACGCTAGGTTTATCCTCGTCGTCACCACGGACGTACTCAGGGAAAATATGGGTAGTGTTAATAACATTTAGTAGACGACGATCGATATCATCAGCTTCCTCGTGGTAGCCATGACGACGCATGCCCTTAGCAATGTGATGCGTATCCCATAGCCAGACGCTACCGTTATGGTATGAACCGGGGCGGAAGCGACATTCGTCGCGCGCTAAGGTCCGAATGCCGCTGACATTGAGCATTTCAGGTGATAGCAGCTGTCGCATCAGAGCTTCACGCATACGGACATTTTCTGGATCATCACCAGCAAGTAGTCGCGAATTTAACGCGTGTCCCATATTTGAGGTGCGAATTTTCATCTGACGTAAATTTCCTTGGTCGTCTCGGTCGGTGCCGAGAACGAAATACCCACCTTTATCTTCTGTCCAGAATGTTGAAATGATCACTTGCCTCAATCGCTCTGCCTGGCTACGGAGTGCGGCGGCTAGTTCTGGCTGATCCAAGGCTTCTTCGTATAGCTCTGCAGCATCCATGAGCGCATCATAGGTCGTGACCTGAACTTCAATTGATGCGATACCCTTATCGTGATTGGCGATTGTGCCATCCGCATGATGATAGGCATCCCATGAATCTTTCCATACTTGGTTTTCGATGCCTTTAGGAATTGCCGCCTTAAATTCGAGCAATCCTTCTGGGTTACTATTTAGACGGCGCTGAATCCACGCCACTGCCATCTCTAGGGCATGAGTCATAGTGCGTGTATTGCCATGACGGTCAGTATATTCCTGTGATAGAAAGGCTCGGTTTTCTTCGGTACGTTTACAGTAAGCGGTTAAGGTGCGTACAAATTCCGGTGTCGCATCGACAGTCCCGTAGTATGGCCAGCCCCAGCCGAGCCGCTCCGTTAGATCCCGGGCAATAGGATCATTTTCATCACGTACTTCATGAACGATACGTCCAGGTTCTTCCTCGCGCTCGATAATGTCTTCAATACCTTGTAACTCGGCGAGAGTCAGACAGGTAGCGCGGCCCAGTTCGGGAAAATTCGTAATCAAATCAATCGCAACACGCAGGCTATCGCGTCCAAACAGTGTCTTATACAGATTCAGATAAGCTGGCGTCATAGTCTCTTTGTCCTTTGATTGAATATCAAACGCCAGAGCGGCGATACTAGGACCATGTTTGCCAATATCTTCTGGTCGAGTGGCTCCGGTGAGACGAAGGATTTGTTCAAGACTAGATGGGGGATGTATAAATTCACGAACATCATGAGTAATAATAGGCTGTAACAGATGTTCGCCACGAAGGAGTTTGAATCCTGATAGTGGGTGGAGTGGATTGTGCATAACCTCGTCCATATAACCTAGTATACAACGACATGCTATAATAGGACTATTATGGTAACTAAGTTTTGGTCTATTCAGACCTCAATAGGTACACACTAATATGTCACGCCTGCGCGTCGCTATGATTGCTCCACCATGGTTAAAAATACCCGCCACAGGCTATGGTGGCGTAGAGGTGGTGATTGACAATCTTGTTAAGGCGCTTCAGGATCACAACGTTGATGTTGAGGTTTTTGGTGTCGGCGATAAGCCGCTGCACGGTAGCAAGGTCCATCCCGTAACAAAGGATGAGCAGTTCGATCATATTCTTAAGCCGATGTATGACTTTACGTTGCCGATTGCAAATCATCACGTTCAGCAGGCACTTGATCACATTATTGCAGATGGTAACTTTGATGTGATTCACGACCATAATTACTTTATCGGTCCAAGTGTACTTGCATGGGCTACCCGCCATGAGGATGTTCCTCCGGCGATTCATACGATTCACGGCCCACCACTAAGTACCGATCGTTCGGTAGATGCGGGAATTCCTGATAATCGTCCGTTCTGGCGATCGATTGCTGGTGATCATCATTGTTACTTTGTGTCTATTTCGGATGCAATGAAGAATACAATGCCAAAAGAGCTAAAGAAAAATCTTTTGCCAACGGTACATAACGCAATCGACACAGCAAAGTTTCCATTTGTCGGTCGCC
>DASVHL010000029.1:0-4767 GCA_036382575.1 Saccharimonadales bacterium (SeqCode)
CACCTAAACGCATTTGCTGGTAAAACTGCCGACAACTTTACGTTGTTCGAGCAGGGTTACATTGCAACACCTTTCCATACAGTTAAAGTCATCCTTCGCGGAGAACTAACTGAAAAGGTAACCTTGAAAGTTCAAGGCGCAAGCAAGAGCGTTCAGGCTGCTATTACTAAAGCTGGTGGTACATTCGTAAAGACTGATACTCCGCTAAAGAAAAGCACCAAAGAAGCTGAAAAAGCTGACAAGTAGTCACTGATTACAAATAAAAATACCCGTCGTTATGGCGGGTATTTTTATTTGTATTTTATGTATCAAGTGGCTTTCACTGTACATTGAAATCATCTCTATTTTATGATATAAATATGATAATCCATCATTACGAACTTTGTACATTTGGACGAACCTACCTAGAAAGGGTATACTATGAACGCTCCGCAGGCGCATCGTGTTGACGAGGCCTATAAGGCGGTCGTAGATCACTTCTTGACTGATGTCATTAATCAAGCGAACTACACCGCAAGATTGTTTGAAGATTTATCAAATCCCGGCCCTCCAATGGCGCAGTATCTCACGAGTACATGTAAAGTACTCGATCTTATTGATCTTCAGGAACTTCTGTCGATGAATGAGCATGATGTTATAAAGTGGGCTAGCGAACTACCTGAGATGGCTACACTGATGCGTGAACACGACCTTAGTCTCAGACGAGTTGAAGGCGTATCTCAACCCAATAACGGGCCACTCCTGGGGCTTGTCATGAATGAACCGACAGAATGGATTGAATGATGCCCGATGGAATCATGAGGGTCACCCAGCGTGAGTCACTTGCTCAGGCAAGTATTCAGAAGAGTGAAGCTACCGCACATGCAGAGGAGGTAGCTGTAAATTACCTTCGGGACTGGGCCTATACACTGCTTGAGAATGGCAATGAGTTGACTGCCATACCCTGGAGGCAGCTCCTCGATGAGGATGAGGTACGATACCTGATGAACTCATTTGGCTATCATCAACCTGAACAGCTTCTCGAACGAATCAAACGTGTTTTGAGGAATGTTTGGCAGAGTGAGATTCAGGAGTGTGATATCGAATGTCCTTATCGGCCGACACTCGGAATTGACAGGAGTGCTGTCTACTTCGAAACTCGGATGTCAGTTGTCCATTAATGCAACCCCGTACCCAAGGTTGAGACCTCGTCTCCCAAAAGGGTGGCGGGGTTTTACCTTTTTGGGGTATATCTGTAGTATAATGATTGATGAATTATCGCCACATTCCGACGTGGCTTGTATAAATAAGAGGGTATAGAGAACACATGAACTGGAAGACCATTTTCCGATCGTTTAAAAACAAGGACATGCAAAAGCGTATCCTGATTATCTTGGGTATTTTTGTCGCCTACCGACTACTTGCGCACATTCCAGTGCCAATTGCCGAACCGCAGCAGCTTCGTCAGATCGTTGAAGGTGTCATCGGTGGCAGTAGCTTTGGTGGATTCCTGAACCTTCTCTCTGGTGGTGCACTGGCTCAGTTCTCGATCGTTCTGGTTGGTATGGGCCCATTCATTACCGCTTCTATTATCACTCAGCTACTTACTAAGGCTATTCCAAAGCTCGAAGAGCTTCACAAGGACGGCGAATCTGGCCGTCGCAAGATTAACCAGTGGACACGTATGATCGCACTCCCTCTTGCAATTGTGCAGTCGATTGCTTTTATTTATATCCTTCGTCAGTCCGCCAGTAGTGTTACGACGCTAACAGATCCGACAGCAATGGAATGGATTGTCGCTGTTACAGCCATGACTGCTGCCGCGATGCTACTGATGTGGATGGGTGAGTTGATCACCGAACAGGGTATCGGTAACGGTATTAGCCTTGTGATCTTTGCAGGTATTATCAGTCAGCTACCAACTACCCTTGGTAGCCTTGGTGCATCACTCGTTGACACATCTGCCGGCTCACTCAGCGTCTTTGGATGGTTTACGCTACCACTGAATCCGGTGGCCTTCTATACGGTACTGGCTATTTCGGTTATATCACTCGCGGTGCTGTATCTGCTAGTCAAGATCAACGAAGCGCAGCGTATTATTACGGTTAATTACGCCAAGCGCGTTCAAGGTAACAGTAACTACGGTGGCGTAAAAAGTATTCTACCGGTCAAGCTGATTGCCGCTGGTGTAATCCCAGTTATCTTCGCTGTGGCGTTCTTATCGCTTCCTGCCTTTATCGGTCAGGTTATCAAAGCTAACGGTAACCCTGCAACCCTCGACATAGCTAACAAGCTCATCACATGGTTCCAGGCGCCACAACCAGGTGCATTTACGGGTGATACTCTGAGCGCGCTCATTTATCCGGCATTATACTTCGTGCTCGTTATTCTGTTTACATACTTCTATACGGGTATTGTCTTTAATGCTAATGAGATCGCGGAAGGTCTGCAGAAACAAGGCGGCTTTATCGAGGGCGTTCGCCCGGGTATTCAAACCGAAAACCATCTAAAGAAAATGGTTAACCGTCTGATCTTATTTGGAGCATTTGCTCTCGGTATTATCGCCATTATGCCGTTTGGTGCTGAATATGCCTTTGCGCAGCTAGGTATGCCGATCGCCAATCTAGCCATCGGTGGTACGGGACTCTTAATTGTTGTCCAGGTGGGTCTTGATTCACTCCGTCAGATCAACTCGCGTGCGTTGATGGTTACCTACGACGACTACCAGTAGTCATATTTCTAGATTAGTACAATTTATGGTATAAAAGGTACAGCCGAATACCACAAGTCGAACGCCGTTCCTTATGGGATCGGCGTTCTTTGATGATAGAGAGTTGATATGGACGTTATACGGAATATTGAAGTAGCCTATTGTTACTCCGAAAATCAAAAGTTCATCAGGCAAGGTGACTTTAACTCTATTCAGGGTTGGCGAGAGGTCTACCTGTTCGTTGCAACGGCATCAGTGCGGCGACTGAGCCAAAGGATAGCCGAAACCGGGGTGGTATCCAAGAGTTTGGATCCAAACGAACTTGATTTTGAAACAGCTATTGGGCTTCTCGACGGACTACCGTTCAGCCGCGAAGACTACAAGACATTCGAACCGATACTGGTACTCTACAGTGCTGTTCAGATTGCAGCCGTATGTAAAGACCTTCCTGTAGGCCCTGAGTTGCTGTTTGGCGTCGAGGTTACTAACCTTAATCCATTCAGGGCTAATTGGCGTCGAGGGCACTAAGCTGACAAGGAGGCGGCTTCATAAAACAGCCGCCTCCTTATGACCCGATCACTCTCTATCATTATTAAAAAAGTATTGTTCGTCATTATTTGTTTGTGATATAACAATATGTGGTCCAACACTATTACACGACGAATCCTCCATCCGCCGCGCAAGTGGCGGATGTTTTATTTGAAAGGAAAATTGATGTTTGCGTTTCGTGCCAAGAAGAAGCTCGATCGTGAGCGAGCAAATCGTGACAGTATCCTCTCGCGTCTACAGTCTGAACAACGGAACTACGATAGTTGTGCTGTCCAGCTGGCGGGCTTTAGCTCACCCAGATGCGGAATGGAGCGCCACGGCGTTTTCTCTAAAGAAAACAAGCTGTGCCTCGAACAAGAGCTGAGCCGTCATGGTCACGCAATTGCTCGTGATACAGCCGCTCTGAACGAATCAAACAAGAGGTGTGGCGAACTTGTCACTCACTTGAAGACACAGGTGAAAGGTGAACGAGTCAAATTTGCATTCCTTGCGTCCTTCTTTTAAAACAACAAGCCGTCAAGGCTACTTGATCAATTATTCAAGGCAGTGATGCTATGAATGGCGAGTAGCTTTGGCGGTGTTTTATTTTGTATAAATGTAGTAAATATGTTATAATTACGATCAACCAAAGACTCCGTCGAATGATGTCGAGCGACTGGAGTACCTACAAAAACAGAGAGAAGTGAATAGCTATGACCGGTGATAGGCTTGCTAATTTCGAGCGTCGTAGTCCGAAGAGTCCGAAGATTCAAACACGACGAAAGAAGAAGTACCTTACTTTTGATTTGCGGCGTGTCTACCACGACGCGATTAATCGACTTGATGACTTCAGGTTGATTGATGACGACCAAAGGCTCGTGATGGAGATACTCGTGGACGGGTATGTTCAAAGTACTCTACAGTCGTTCGTTAAAAAGACTGTTCATGAAACCGGTAAACTGTCAGAGCCTACTTACACGAACACAGAATTCGTCAATGCTTTGACAAACAAACACCCTACGCTTGCGAGCGCCGCACAGATCAGCGGTCTTAGTATTATACTGAGGTCTACAAAAGATCAGGTGGCACACTACGCGGAGCGTGAAATCGCAGAGTACATGTGCGGTGCATTTAACGATGCCATGCATGAGTACGGCGTTTATGCGAGAATCGAGGACGGCGATGTTGTACTACACAAACTACGGAACTTCACACGGGCAGAAGCCCGTGAGCTTGTCGAGAGTATCGAAACCTGAGTAACCTTCTAAGGGGGTGGAAGAATGCTACAGACGTTAGAAAATGAGATGCTTCAGCATCTCCAGGAAGTTATCGCAGATCGTACGGCAAACCCTGTAAATCGCAAGATTGCAGAATTTTGGGTACGAGTATTCAATAAAGAGTTTGATCCTGCTCGCCTTGATCGCCTCAATCATGAGTGCCACGATTTAATCAATGAACAGTTTACGATGGCTCACGCACTGTGGCGCCAGGCAATTCGGACAGAGGAAACGGACATAACACTCGATGAGTGGATGAAAACCTCTTTCCCC
>DASVHL010000030.1:0-4583 GCA_036382575.1 Saccharimonadales bacterium (SeqCode)
GCGATTATTACTGCTAGTTATGAAGCGAAAAAGTATGGGGTTAAAGTTGGCATGCGTTTCAAAGAAGCTAAATTATTAGTGCCAGATTTAATTCTGGTCGAAACTGACCCGCCTAAATATCGGTTTGTCTATCACAAGATGATGGATATGATGAAAACCTATTCGCCGCACGTCACAATGAAAAGTATTGACGAGGGAGTGATTGATTTTAAGCATGCTACTGACCAAATGCGGGCGCGTGATCTGCGCGAGATTGGGGAAGAAATCAAGCAACGCATGAAAGATGAAATCGGAAATGCCATGCGCTGTAACGTCGGTATTAGTACCAATCGGTTTCTAGCGAAAACTGCAGCGGGGCTGCATAAACCAGATGGTCTGGACATTATTACGCACGAGAATTTGCGGGCGACCTTTGAAACTATGGAACTAACTGATTTAACGGGAATTGCCAAACGTAACGAACACCGTTTAAATGCGGTTGGCATCGAAACGCCGCTACAATTTCTGGATGCTAGCGCTGAAACACTTCACAAGATGGTCTTTAAAAGTATTTGTGGCGATGAGTGGCATCAGCGATTGAGAGGCTATGAAGTGGATGACAGGACCTTCGATTTAAAAACAGTGGGGCGGCAATATGTACTTGAGAGCCCCCATCTTACGCGAGAGCAAATTTTGCAGCGCCTCCATCATCTCGCTGAATCAGTCGGATCTAAACTTCGTAGCCAGGATAAGGTGGCACGTGGGGTCTTTGTCTATGTAAAGACTTACGAACGAAAATATTGGCACGCACGTCGCATGTGCGAACTTCCCTTCTTTAGTAACCAGGCAATCTATAGTCTGGCGGCGCAGCTTTTTGCGGCAGCGCCAGGTGATATTCGTGAGATTGGGATGAACTGTTATGAATTGAGTGATGATGTCGACCATCAGCTAAGTTTATTTGGCGATCAGATTGCCAGTGAAAAACATCTGGTAAGGGCGATTGATGCACTCAATAGTCGGTATGGTGACCGCACGATTCATGCTGCCGACACACTGGGGACGGGGATCTATGTCAAGCAGAAGATTCCATTTGGCAGCACCCGTTATTTGTAGGTCTGTACTTGCAACTGGTATAGTATAAGCAATATGCACATGGTGGGACTACGGAATAAACAGCACGGCTTTACGATTGTCGAGTTGTTGGTCGTCATCGTTGTGATTGCTATTTTGGCGGTGATTACGGTCGTTGCCTATAACGGTATACAAAACAGAGCCAAGGACTCGGCGCGGAAAAGCGACCTTGCGAGTATGGCAAAAACGGTTGCACTGTATACGGTACAGACGGGGAATAAGCTGATTGATGCGAGTGCAGGGTGTGGTCGTCATGGTGCTGGCTGGTGGACGGGTAGCTATGATAGTAATCCGAGTGTCTATCAGTGTATGGTTGATGCTGGTTTCAAGAGTGTGCCGCAATACGATCCTGTCGGGGCGCAGTATATGAAAGCTGTCTGCACAAAAGATGGTCAACAAGTTAGCTACGTGCTGACGCACCTGCAAACATTGCCATATAACTCTGGTTTCATCGAGACTATCTGTGATAGTCCGCAGCTGTCAGGTGCATGGAACCCAGGAATCATGGACTGGGATGACTCCTACGGCATGAACTATGGCGTGCGAATCGCGCAGTAGTCTATACTTAAATACATGAATAAAAAGTTGATTTTATTGTTTGCAACTGTCTTTAGCATTGCGGGTGCCTACGTTCCAGTGTTGTTTGGCGATACCGACATGTTGAGTGGCTGGAGTATTCTGGGTGGCCTGATTGGCGGGTTCTTTGGAATTTGGCTAGGGGTTGTTGTTTCTAAACGGTGGGGATAGGACTAGATGCGGTATCTTGTCGCGGTTAGCGGAGGGATTGATTCGGTCGTACTGCTGGATCAATTAGTAAAAGCCGATGAACACGAGCTGATCGTGGCGCATTTTGATCATGGAATTCGTGAGGATTCAGCGGCAGATGCTCGCTTTGTCGAGGAGTTGGCCGCTAGTTATCGCCTGCCCTTTGTGTCGATTCGCGAAGAACTAGGCAAGCGGGCAAGTGAAGAATTGGCCCGCACGCGACGATATCTTTTTCTGCGTACTATGGCAAAAGAGCATAATGCAACTATCGTAACGGCCCATCACGCTGATGATGTGATTGAAACGATCGCAATTAATCTGCAGCGCGGGACGGGCTGGCGAGGCGTGGCTGTATTACAGACAGCAGGTATCTTCCGTCCATTATTGGATCAAACGAAACAGCAGCTTCGTGACTATGCCTTGACACATCAACTGGAATGGGTAGAGGATGCGACTAATGCGACTGACGCATACTTACGCAATCGTCTGCGTAGCTGTATTACAACTAAACTCCCATCTGAAGACAGGCAGAAGCTTCGAATTATCTGGCACGCACAAGTTGAATTGAAGCAGGCAATTGACGCACAGACTGCGGAGTTACTTGAACCGCTTGAACAGTCGCGGTATCTAATGACACATGCCGACAATCTATCAGCTTTGGAGTTGTTACGTGCAGTTGTTGTGGCGCAAACAAACGCTAGTCCAACTCGCCCGCAGCTACAACGCGCGCTTTTGGCAATCAAAACGGCTCGTCCACATACCATGTATGAGATAGGCAGTGGGGTGACACTCCGTTTTACTGCTCGAACTTTTATTGTTGAAACCCTTTAGCGGTGCTATTATTAATAGAGTGATATTTTCTTATACGAACCTGACCTGAAAGGATAATTGATAATTTATGGCAACGAAACAACAACCTCCAAAGAGGAAATTAAACAACATCATTCGACTGAGTCTATTTTGGGCTATTTTGGTCGTATCGGTCCTAGCGATCATTGCGATCACTACTCCAAGTAGCGATCTAAAGAATGTGCCAATTTCTGAGGTGATCAAACAAGCCAACGAAGGCAAGATCAGCAAGATTGAAATTCAAGGTAATGACCTAAAGATCACCCCAAAGGGTGCTGATAAGCCAACTCAAAAATCAGTCAAAGAAGCTGGTAGTAGCATCACTGAACAGGGACTTGACCAAAGCAAAACCGAAGTAACAATCGTACCGCCATCTGAAACAGGTAGCACACTTTGGAATCTTGCGATTATTATCATCCCAGTGCTGATCATTGTGGCATTCTTTATGTTCATGATGCGTCAAGCACAGGGTCAGAACAATCAGGCAATGGGCTTTGGTAAATCAAAAGCGAAATTGTACGGGATTGATAAGGAAAAAGTTGTTTTTGATGATATCGCTGGCAATGATTCAGCGAAACAAGACCTCGAAGAAGTTGTCGATTTCCTGAAGCACCCTAAAAAATACGAAACACTTGGTGCCAAGATTCCAAAGGGTGTATTACTTGTTGGTAACCCAGGTACTGGTAAGACAATGCTTGCACGCGCTGTTGCTGGCGAAGCGAATGTTCCATTTTTTAGTATCTCTGGTTCAGAATTCGTTGAAATGTTCGTTGGTGTTGGTGCCAGCCGTGTGCGTGATCTCTTTGCAAAGGCAAAGAAGAATGCCCCAGCGATTATCTTTATCGATGAGATTGACGCCGTTGGCCGCAAACGCGGTAGCGGTATGGGCGGTGGACACGATGAACGTGAACAGACACTTAACCAGATCTTGGTTGAGATGGACGGCTTTGAAACTGGTACAAACGTGATTGTCCTTGCGGCAACCAACCGTTCTGATGTCCTCGACCCTGCCCTACTTCGACCAGGTCGTTTCGATCGTCGAACGAATATTATGTTGCCAGAGCGTCGTGATCGTGAAGCGATCCTGAAGGTTCACTTCAAGAACAAGCCAGTTGATGAAACGGTCAAGATCGAAGCACTTGCCGCTAAAACTGCTGGTTCAAGTGGTGCTGATCTTGCGAATATTGCGAACGAGGCTGCGATTGTGGCTGCTCGCCGTAACGCCAAGAAAATCAGCAATGCCGATTTGACTGAAGCTTTTGAAAAGGTAGCGATTGGTCCGGAACGCAAAACGAAGGTTATGAACGAAGCTGAACGCAAGATGACTGCCTACCACGAAGCTGGTCACGCTATTGTTGGTCACGTCTTGCCTGATAGCGATCCTGTTCACAAGGTAACCATCATCCCTCGTGGTGGTACCGGTGGTGTGACATGGTTCTTGCCCCCAGAAGACAAGAGCTACACGAATGTCTACGAATTCAAGGATATCCTCGCACGTGCCATGGGTGGCCGTGTTGCCGAAAAGATTCTTTATGGTGCCGATGGTATTACAACTGGTGCTGGTTCTGACCTACGTAAGGCGACTGAAATTGCCCGTGACATGATCATCGAACAGGGCATGGGTAGTAAATTACGTGATCAAGTGTTCCATGATGATAACGGTGGTATGGTCTTTGACAAGATGACTCACGAACGTCCATACAGTGATGAGACAGCCAAGGAAATCGACCGCGAGGTTGAAGCACTGATCAAAGAAGCTTCAAAGCGTGCTGAAATTGTGATTACGAGTAACCGCAAGCAACTCGATGCACTTGCCGCTGCCTTACTCGAAGAGGAAACTCTGGATTCTCCTTCCCTCC
>DASVHL010000031.1:0-9938 GCA_036382575.1 Saccharimonadales bacterium (SeqCode)
GACTAGTTGTTCAGTTGGCGACGAGCTCGTCAAGTTGGCCCCATCCCCAGCTGCGCAGTCGACTGAGTACAGCGCCGTTAAGCGCAGGAAGCCGATCGAAATCGGGATCGTCTAGCTTAAGGTTCCATGGCTGCTGTGACAATGGTTCACGGACGGTTTTGGGTGCTTTGTGCGGCGCCCCCAGTGTGACGTAGCTAGAGAAGTCTCCGTCAAAAAGCACGAAACCTTCTCTTACGGCAAGCCGAAGTCCATTTTCGATGATAGTGAACTTCTTGCGGTTGATTGTCTCGTTTTCACGACGCCCATTTCCGATTCCTCGGTCAAGCTCGCCGAGCACACCTTCATCTCGTAGCTCGATAAGAACATGAACATGACTTCCGTCGATCATCTTCTTTCGTGACACGACTTTCTCGATGTTGCGTGCAACCATCATGAGCTTGTCTCTCATGGCTCCCCCAATTTCAAATGAACAACCTTGCACTACATGTTAAATGTAGCGTTATGGTATTGGACCATAACATTAAGCTTGTCTTTTTTATAGAACTATTTTATTGCAATGTCAAGCTTAATCTTCAATAAAGCCGCCACTTTGATGATTCCACAGCTTGGCATAAGTGCCATTTCGTTTTAGTAGCTGAGCGTGTGTGTCGTCTTCGATAATACAGCCTTTGTCTAGCACAATAATTCGATCGAGTTGCGCAATGGTGGAGAGACGATGAGCAATAACAATACTTGTTCGACCTTTCATTAACTTTTCTAATGCATCTTGAATGAGTTTTTCGCTCTCGCTGTCGAGCGCACTAGTAGCTTCATCAAGAATTAAAATCGGTGCATCTTTCAGAATGGCGCGGGCAATTGCAATGCGTTGACGCTGTCCACCTGATAATTTAATACCGCGTTCACCGACAAGCGTATCTAGACCGTTAGGTAGGTTACGGGTAAATTCTTCGGCATTCGCTTGTCGGATTGCTTTCCATATTTCAGCATCAGTGGCATTCGGTTTACCATAGGCGATATTTTCGCGTAGTGATCGATGGAATAAATATGCCTCCTGGGGGACATACGCAATTGCTGAGCGTAAACTATCTTGTGTTACGTTGGCGATGTCTTGGCCGTCAATCGAAATAGTGCCATCAGTTAGGTCAGCGAAGCGAAGCAGTAACTTAGTGAGCGTTGTTTTGCCACCACCACTTTGACCCGCCAGTCCAATGCGTTGACCAGGCCGTATATCGAGAGATACATGATGAATAGCTTGATCTTTAGACGTGGTGTCATATGTGAAACTGGCATTGTCGAATGTAATGCCAGCTTTCTTTACGCGAAGTTTTGTGGCATTAGGTTGATCGATAACATCAGGCTTCTCTTCAAGGATCTCAGTAACTGTTGAGGCGTCAAGGAATGCCTGTTCAATATTACGAATGATTGGCGTCAAGTCAAATAGGGAGCTTGTTAAACGACTCATGTAGGTGAGCGCAAAAATGAGCGCGGCAATTGAAACAAGGTCATTGGCGTAAAGATATATAGCTAGTGCGACGGTGATAATCTGAAAGCTAAATAACGTTGCTTGCCGAGCAAGGGATTCTTTTTCTATGACGTCTATTTCTTGTGCGGCAATTGCTTCAATCTTCTGACGTTCGTCAATGATTGTTTGCAGTTCTTGTGATGAGCCAGTAAAGTAGCGGACAATTTGACTGTTTCCTAAGATGTCAGCAGTTGTGCCGGTGAGTTTAGACATTAATATTTTTCGTTGATGGCGGATGGGACCGCGCTTTGAAACTGATGCAACACTTCTAATACATAAAAATATCGTCAGTAGGCCAAGCGGCAAAAGTAGCACTGGTGACATGAAACCAATGATGATGAGGCTGGCTACGAAGTTGATGAATATTCCGGTGGCCGAAAGGTATATAGTGTCCAGAAAGCCAATAATTGATCGCGAAAAGTTCGTTACGTCACCCGCCAGCGAACCAACTTTTTTATTAGCAAAAAACTGATCGCTATGCTGAAGTAGTGATCGCATGGCCATGGCGGCAAGTGATGTACTCATCTTCTCTTCGCTATGAAATAACTTCTTGAATCCCATAGTGTTAGTTAATAAAGATGTTATGGAAATAGCCGCCGCAATAGCAAGTAGCATGACGGCATGTTTCCAGTCATGTGGTTTAACTATTAGTGATTGGATGATTAAACTAAATATAAAAGGTAGCAAGACAACGTAGAGAAGTCGGTTGAATGGAATCAATGTAGTGTAGATGATAAACGCTCGTTTATCTTTTTTTATTTCGTTCCAATAGATATGGAGCGTTTTTTGAGCGACCTTCGGACTGGTCCGGGTGAATATTTTGGACATATCATGTGCCTATTCTGAATACACAGGTATTCGTTAAATGATAAATACTTGATCTCTATCCGCTGTTCGCGTGTAGAGTAAAGATACGAGAGAGATGCAGCCGCGCTGCGATATATTAGTTTACATTATACATCATATAATGTTATTTGTCAATAAGTGCCTTATTCTTCAATAAAGCCGCCACTTTGGTGCGACCAGAGTTTGGCATAAATACCATTTTGCGCAAGGAGTTCTTGGTGAGTGCCGTCCTCGACGATCTTTCCTTGATCAAGAACGATAATGCGATCGAGTTTTGCGATAGTTGAAAGACGGTGGGCGATAACAATGCTGGTACGATTTTTCATGAGTTTTTCGAGTGCATCTTGAATCATTTTTTCACTCTCACTGTCGAGTGCTGAGGTTGCTTCATCGAGCACAAGGATTGGTGCATTTTTTAATAAGGCTCGGGCAATAGCGATACGCTGTCGTTGTCCGCCTGACAGCTTGACTCCGCGTTCGCCGACGGTTGTGTCGAGGCCTTCTGGTAGTTGTTTAATGAAATCAAGCGCATTGGCTTTTTTGGCCGCATCGAGGATTTGTTCGTCGGTCGCATTTGGTGTGCTGTAGGCGATATTTTCACGAAGCGAACGATGGAATAGTAATGGTTCTTGTGGGACATAGGCGATACTTTCACGCAAGCTCGATTGTGTAACCTTAGCAATGTTCTGTCCGTCGATGAGCATTTCGCCTTTATCGATATCAGCAAAGCGTAGAAGTAATTTTGTAATCGTGGTTTTACCGGCGCCGGATTGACCAATCAAGCCAATTTTTTGACCGGCAGGAATATGGAGATCGACGTCGTTAATAACAGGTTTTTCTTTTGCACCGTCATATGCGTATGACACTGATTTTAGGTCAATACTCGCATTTTGAACGACAAGTTTTTTGGCACCAGAAATATCATTAACAGTCTCGATTTGTTGCAAGACATCAGACATTGGTGCAGCCTGTAGGAAGATTCGGTCGTAGCCATTGACGATGTCACCGATCATAAATAACTGACCGGCAATACGTTGCAAATATGCAATCGCAAAGATTGCGATGCCAAGTTCGATTTGATTAGTGAATAAAAGGTTGGCCAGAATAGAAATAGCAATAATCTGCACAGCTGACATTACCGCCAGGCGTGATGAGCCTTCAACTGACATCCAGCGAAAGTCTTTAATATAGGCGTTTCGATAACGGTTGCTGATTTTACTTAGCTCACGGACCTCGTGCTTTTCTTTGGCGAATGTTTTGACGGTCAGATTATTACTAATCATGTCAGCAGTCGCACCGTTTAGCTCACCGATTAATTCTTTGCGAGCTGTACGGAGTGGCTTGCGAAGTTTAATTGATAAGCGAATTTGCACTAGTAGGCCAATTAACAACCCTAGAACCAACAAACCAATGATTGGTGAGCTCATGAATAGGATCGTGATACCGCTACCCATAGTGATGACAAACCAGAGCGTACGCAAAATGAACAGATCCTGCAGTCCGACGTGCCCATTTACGAAATCAATAAATTTACCGGTCAGGGCACCAACCTTTTGATTAGCGAAAAAATCATGGTCCTTGGCGAGGAGTTTATTCATGGTGTCTTTAACAAGTTCGTGACGAACGTTGCTTTCGTGGCGAATTGCCATTTGAAAACCAATAAGGTTGAGGCAGACGCCAACTGCTGCCGCCGTTCCTGCTAGTAACAAGAAATGATACAACTTTCCGCCGTCATGCGATGTCAGTGTACCGACAGCCTGTGCCAAAAAGTATGGCAATAAGGTGTCAAGTAGTAGTCCTGCGATTGGGAGCGCGATAAGCATTGTGAAAAAGCTCGGTTTATATTTACGTACTTGTTGCCAGTACAATTTGAGAGTATGTCGATTTGTGCCCAAAATAGTTTTCCTTTGTGATTGTGTTGATTATGAGAATCGTTAGCGGTTCAGCGCGTCTGAACGTTTACGAGTAGAGGACCCGCGGGTCATAGTAAAAGTAATTATATAGTATAATAGGTATCGATGCAAAAAATTCTACTCTATTATAAATTTACGCCAATTAGCGATCCGACTGCGGTAACGCTATGGCAAAAGACCCTCACTGATGGCCTCAACCTTCGTGGCCGCATCTTGGTGAGTGAACAGGGATTGAACGGTACCGTTGGTGGTGAGATGGATGATCTAAAGGCGTACATCAAAGCAACCAAACAGTATCCAGGTTTTAAGGATGTTGTTTTTAAATGGAGCGACGGAAGTCGTGAAGACTTTCCGCGTATGAGCGTAAAGACTCGACGCGAACTCGTTGGATTTAAAAATAGTGATGATGAATTTGAAGTTGATGAAAATGGTGTTGTTGGCGGCGGCAAACACATTAAGCCAAAACAGCTTCATGAAATGATTGAGCAATATGGCGATGATGTTATTTTCTTCGACGGTCGTAACGAGCACGAAGCGAAGATTGGTAAATTCAAAAACGCTATCGTGCCAAATACGAATACCTCACGCGATTTTATTGCTGAACTTGAAAGTGATAAATATGATGATATTAAAGACAAGAAAGTCATTACGTATTGTACGGGTGGTATTCGCTGCGAAGTGATCAGTGCCATGATGAAGAAGCGTGGTTTTAAAGACGTGTATCAAATCGATGGCGGTATCGTGAAGTACGGCGAAGCGTATGGCGATGATGGACTATGGGAGGGTAGCCTGCGTGTATTTGATAATCGCATGACGGTTGATTTTAGTGATCACACTGCCACAATTGGTGAGTGTAGCCATTGTCAGGGCCCAACCAATAACTTTGAAAACTGTGCATGGGCGAATTGTAATGACCTGGTTTTGATCTGCCTGCACTGTAAACAAAATCCCGATTTACTGTTTCATACCGACATATGTCGTAGCAACGCCAAACTAGGCGCTACAGCTAGCGCTTAAGCTTAATTCTCTTCGAAAACCCCAAATGTAGCGTTTTTTACTGTCATAAAACGCTATTTTTTGTTGACACCAGCAAACAAAGAGTATATTATCACTACAAATGTAAGTTGGTTGGGTGTTGTTGAAACGGGTGGATGCGCGAATAGCGTGCCCACTCGTTTTTTGTTTACTCTAAATAAGTCTTTTTATGGCGATTTAAATTTAGTGAACTTGGCGACTCTCTCGACCTACTTTAAATTAAAGGAGACAATCTATGTTGCCAGTGGTATTGAAAGGCGCCGAAGTAATACGACGCAGGCATAATGCAAAAGTTGAGAGACGATTGAACGAAAGTGAAAGTGCTCGAAATTGGCGAATGATTAGAAAAGTTGGTGCTGGGTGTATCGCCATCGGTGCATTGATGGCATTTACAGATTCAGATCCTGCAGTGGTAGAGATGTCGGCAAATGGCGGTACGGCAAAAGTGTTCGAAATTAATCGTACATTATCAGAACATCATGTTATTGGATTTAAAACTGAAGTTGATGGTGCAACGGCAGAACGAAAGTTAACTAATCGCAAGGTGAATAATGAGGTGGCGATATTAAATGCTATTCCGCTTCCTGATATTATTGCAAATGTGCGGATGGATGACTTTGTTGTCAGTAGTGATCTATGCTATAAAGGCGGCGAGAAATCCCTCAAAGAGTACGAAGTTGACGGTGTTACAAATATAGATTACGAAGTTGATTTGGCCGATTTACGTGTTTGTAGTGCTGAGGACGTAAACTATACGCCAAAGGTTCACCATGATGGTAACTGGATTCAGAATATGAATGATGCCGATGCGGAATTAGGTAAGATTGGTGGTAACGGCGAAAATACAGATACCATAAGAAAATCAAATGAAATTAAGGAATCTGTTCGAAAACTTGCTCAAAATGCTGCGCTTCTTACGGTTAATCGGAAATGTGCACCACAAGTATTTGACGCTACAAAGGAAGACTTTAAAGAGCAAGTGGCAAAAGACATTGCGCGACCTGGTGAAGTAGTGCATGTTACGTTCAAGGAAGGTAGTGTTTTTGAAGGCCAGTCTGAAGTTGATGATTTCTTCAATCAACGCAAAAAAGAAGAAACAGACCAACTTAAATATAACTTTGATGGCGGTATTGCAGGCACGTGTACATTAGCGGATGAATTTATTAAACAGCATGTACCAACCAAGGAGAATGCCGGTGCGTAATGAACACTTGCCCGTAAATGGTCTAAGGCTTACGAGTTTTAACGTACGGCCAGATGGTAAGGGCGGATATCAGGAAATCCCGATTTATGAACCTGTGAATCAGGTGGTATTAGATACGGCATACGAAGATGCGTATGAGCAGCCTGATGATATCTCAACATACCAAAATGAAGCAGTTACCGAAGAAATGATAGACGAAACTTCGCCTAAGGCTAAAATTTCTCGTGAACGTGCAGCAAACCCAAGGTCAACAACGGGCGGAAAAACACTAGCTAAAGTAGCATTTGCTTTAGTCGGTGCGACTTCATTGATTTATGCAACCGATGTTGGGGTAACGTATGTAAAAGACAGCAAAGTCATTAGTCCAGTCGATGCATATGAGGATGCCATGCAGTTGCCAGGATTGGTAAAACCAGCAGTGGATACCGTACAAGGACTTATTAACTTTGTAGGCAACAAGTAGGAATAAAAGGAATTTATTATGACTGAAATATTTAATGGACAATCAAATAACCAAAGGCCTATAAAACTTACTCTAGAAGAGTTAAAACTTGCCATATCGGAGCGTGAAGATCTAAACCGAGGCAAGGAATATCGACAGCAAGCACTGAATCAGCTTTTAGGTGAGGATCAAACCCCAATATACATACCTAACGCAACAGTGCCTCCTGCGCCTCGATATAATCCAACATATCCTGTAGAGTCAGTTGTTCCTGCACGCTCTAACGTTCAACCGGTGATCCGTCGTGATATGACGGTTGATGGTGTGCCACGTCATCTAAGTGCTGATATGGATAATGAATTGCGTGAAACTTACGTACAAGATAAAAAAGCTGCGGGAAAGAAAGTTGACTATGAGTACATTGATCCTAGCGAAGACTACACGGCATTCAATGGCGGTCATCAGCAAAAACTGAATGATATGTTGCAGCAAGAGGAAAAAGGCAAACTTCCTGCACAAACTTTACCAAAAGTTAATTCATTTGCAACTTATCCACCTGATCATCCGAATAACCGATACCTTGAGAGTCAGAATAAGAACCAAGACGTATCGGATACGGTTAAGCAAGAGAAAACGAAGAAAGTAGTTTTGACTAAACGTGCGAAGCGTATTGGAGCTGCTGTCCTTGCGGGTAGTATATTCGTTGGCGGTGGTGCGTTTGCTGCACAGAATCTTATGAGTGGATCACACGAGGCAGCGGTTATCGACGACAAAAATATTACACCTGTTGATCCAGAGCTAATACCTGCATTAACAGCAACTCCATTGGTAGAGGCTTTTGGTGGATGTATGGACGAAAAGGGTGGAGGCTCAGTCCTAGATAAGGGCTCGGTTAAATCAGAGGTCACTACCAGTTGGATGATGGGCATGAAGGGTGCGAATGGTGGTGAACTTAGGGCTGAGTTTGGTGAAGGTGCAATTGTTTATCCAAAAGTTCAGCTAGAAAGTGATATTGACTATACTGCTTGTGTTGTAGCAGCAAATGTTGCGGATGTTGTTAGTGTCGACATTACAAATCCCGCAAATCCAGTTGCTAATGTTAACCTTGAAAAGATTGACCCTCAGGTTAGGGGTATGATAGACGAAGACATCACTAAAATAAAAAGAGGTTGGTCAAGTAGTGATTTTGAGCCTAGGTTGATAAAGGCCGAGGACTTGATGCAGAGTGGTGTTGAACAAAAGACAATTCCCGCTGACGTTGCCGCAAACTTCACCGCAGCATATAACGATGTCCCAAATGCAACTGTCGAAGTACAATCTGCCGAAAAAATCACAGTCGATACAATTGCTGCTGAGGGCAGTGCATATTCAGAGCAACTCAAGACAGTAATTAAACAGAAAATTGCCACCTCAATTAAAACTAAAGTTGAGCAATTGGCAAAAGATAATCTTACTACTGCAAAGCAGATTACAGTGAACTTTACGGGCAAACTAAAGGCCTTGTTGGCTAAGAATTCACCAGCACCAAAAGCTGACAGATTCACTATTCCAACACCAAAAGCAGTTATTAAGGATTTTGCACCGATAACGCCAAAAGCGGTCGAGCAAGCTAAATAGGATATACAATGCCAGAGATTTTTAACGATACGACCGAACAGACAAGCATCTCACTTGAAGAAGTCGGAGAGATGTCAGTCTTGTTCGAACGTGTGGTTAAGAAGCAAATGTCGAGTAATCTTGCCGAGATACTGCTAGCTAAAGTGCAAGATGAGCTTGATGGCGTCCAACGGTCAATTCAACAGTTCGGGCAACTAAATGGAATGGTATATGCAAATGTGGTTGAGAAATTGCAACTACAAGAAACGACACTTGCTGAGAGAAAAGAATCTCTTCAGGCTGCTATTGAATCAGCTAAGCAACTAACTATTGCGATGGGGCATTTAGCAACTGGAAAAGCGTTGCTCGATTCGTTAGACGCAAGTATGGCCCCAACACTTACTATCGATTCTGATACCGAAGATACATTGACGGTAGTGGGTAGTTTTGATATACCACTAGTCCCATTGCAAGAAACAAAAAGTATTGAAGTCGAAATCCCAGAACAGATTTATGCGGCGGAAGAGGCGCCTAAAGTTGAACCTACAGTTAGGTTTGAGCGATCACTCCCATCCAGAATTCCACCTAGAGGCATACGTCTTACAAAATCAACGCCAAAACCAGTATCCAGGTAAATAACAGGTAAACACTATGACATATTCACAAGAATCACCTCCGGCCCTATCTCGTCACGAACGAACTTCGCAGATTGAACATGCGATCGAAGCGGTGATCTCTGAATGTGACGCAAATGCGATTTTTGGGTCAACTCCTGAACGAGTCGACTATGCCGCTAAGGTTGCGCAATTAAAATCTGAGATCACTACAAACGACCATATCACTCCCTTGGATGCTGGAACGTACATTCGCAATCTTGATCGTGGTGTTGCGGAGCAAGTGGGTATTTTGACAAAAAGCATAATTAGCAGGGGAGAGGTCTCGGAAGATACACTCACCGCACTGAGCGCGCTTCCGGTGCCTGCGCCTGCTTTTACGCCAGTAATAAAAGATCTATATGAGATGGCGATTAATGCTCACGAAACAGTCATTAGGGCAAAGTCGCCGAATGAACGCAATAGTCGTCTACAGGCTGCTGAGCCTATCACAATGGTAGCAGTGACACTTGCTCGCGATATCCCAGAAATTAAGAGTATGAATAAACGAGTTGTTGAAGCGCAAAGTGGCGAGACTATTCATGCACATCACCTGAAGTCAGTCATGAATGATGCAAAATCAAACAATTCAAAGAGACAGGCGGTAAATAGTTTTCTTGATATGGCGCATGATGGCCAAATCCCTGACGACAGTCCTCTCCTTAGGAGGATTGGCATTACAGCCGCTGCTGCGGCTGTCACAGGCCTTATCATGAGCGCGGCGCCT
>DASVHL010000032.1:0-4714 GCA_036382575.1 Saccharimonadales bacterium (SeqCode)
GAGAGGTAGAAATTAGTGAGAGTATACGTAAGATTTTAATCTCTCAAGGCGACGACGAATATGAAAAATTTTTACAAAATAATGGTTTACCCCAAGGGTCTATTTTATCGCCCATGTTTTCGAATGTTTATTTATCGAACTTTGATCAGGAGGTGTCTGAAGAAGGTTTGATTGTTATTAGGTATGTTGATGATCTTATAGTCGTGACAAAGACAAAAGAGCAGGCGCAAAAAGCATATCGTTTGCTTGTAGAGAAATTAAGTGCGCTAGGACTAAAAATTCATGAGCTTAATTCCGGAAAGACTTCTATTCAGCCGATGAGTGATGTTACATTTTTAGGTATTAGATTTAAAGACGGTAATTTTTATCCAAGTCAAGCAGCGTATGCGAAAATGCTAGATAAACTAAGTAAATACCCGAAGTATAAAACTTTTATTAAAAATATACAGTCACTGAAAATGTTATCACAAGCATGGGCATCTACGTACTATTTTTGCAGTTCAGATGAAGAGGCCTATAAACCTATTAACGAAGCACTTGGATATGCTGTAGATCGAACGTTAAATAAAGCTCGCCTTGTTACGAAGGTGAAGTTTGGAGCTCGTGAACTAAGGAGGCTTGGGATTTATCAGTTTGATAACGCGATTGTTCGTTATCGTCAGCATCACAAGAGCGAATAACGTATACTAGTAGTATGAGATTATATCTATCGTCCCACGGTTTTGGTAATCACCTAGAGCGACTGCAACAAATGGTAGGCGATAATAAAAAAGTCCTATTTATCGACAATGCCAAAGACGATCTGAGCGAAGATGAACGTCAGGCACATGTTGCCGAAAAGCGCCTAGAGTTTGAAGAAGCTGGGTTTGAGTTTTACGAATTAGATCTGCGTAAATATTTTGGCAAAGCAGAATTGCTATCTAAAATTGTCGCTGGTGCAGGACTGGTTTGGGTAAGTGGCGGCAATACGTTTTTGGTACGTCGCGCGCTAAAATATAGTGGCCTGGATGAGATCCTGATGAATGATCTGCGCAAGGATTTGTTTGTGTATGGCGGATCGAGTGCCGGTGCGATTATTATGACGAAAACTTTGCGTGGTACAGAAATGGGTGACGATCCCTATGTGGCACCAGAAGGATACGAGCAAGAAATTATTTGGAATGGGCTAGGGATGATTTATCCGCAATTAGTCCCGCACTATCAATCATCATGGTTTGGTAATGAAGCTCAGGCAATGATCGATTACTTTGAAGAGAACGGCTTGAAATACAAAGGCCTGAAAGACGGTGAAGTCTACGTTGTCGACGGAGAATTTGAAGAGCGACTAGAGTAGAATTTATCGGTACAAGCCGCTGAAGCTAAGATATATTGTTAGAAATGTACAATATTATTGACATTAGATAGTACTATGTATAACATAGAACTATGATTGAAAAAGATATAACGAGTGAAGCCTACGCCGAACAGCTTGCCGTACAACTACGCAAAGGTTTTCTAGCCTATTGCGTTTTAAAGGTCTGCAGCGAAAAGCCAGTATATACGAGTGATATTATCCGCAAAATGCATGACGCTGAACTGGTGGTTGTCGAAGGAACGATTTATCCGCTTTTGAGTCGGTTACAGCGAGATGGTCTTTTGGCTCACGAATGGCAAGAAAGCGAGCAAGGTCCGCCGCGTAAGTACTATAAAACGACTGATTATGGACATGAGGTCATTGTCTACACGTCTACTAAAATTGCTAAATTGAATAATACGTTAAAGAAACTATAAGGATGCTACTATGAATGAAATTACTCGAATCCACCTAGCAAAAGTCCCCTACGAAATAGAAATTAATGCTAAAAAAGATCTGCAGCGCTACATCGATAGCCTTGCTGCATACGCCGAGACTCCTGATGTACTTGAAGATATTGAAATTCGCATGACCGAACTGCTTGAAGAGCGACATATTCTGCGAGATGGCTTGATTACCGCTACCGACATAGACGCACTTCGCAAACAACTTGGCGAACCTAAAGATTTTGCTGATCCAGTAACTGGTAGTTCTGACGATGAGCCAGCCAGTGATATGGCTGGGCACACCCGTAAGTTATTCCGTGATTCGAACACTGCAATTGTTGGCGGCGTTCTAAGCGGCCTCGCTCAATATTTTAAGATAAATGCACTGTGGACACGGCTGGCATTTTTAATCCTGCTTATTATATCTGCCGGTACATTTTTCCTTGTGTATGTAGTGTTATGGATCTTTATTCCGCCAGTTCGCTCTGCAGCTGATAAGTTGCAGCTACAAGGCAAGCCGGTCACTGCTGCTGCGATTCATGCACTTGCTGAGAAAGAGGGTCCATTTACTCAAGGACGTGACAAACGTATTTTGAGTGTTCTACGAATTATTGTTGGTATTGGATTTACCTTTGCTGCTATCGGAGCACTGATTGCTACCGCATTCGGTGGTTTCTATTTAATCACGCAGACAAGCGAGATACTTAAGGAGCTTACGATAAATAGTTCAGTTTACTTTACATCAGGTGGATTAGCTATTCTGAGCGGCTTGCTTCTGGCAGTACTTTTTGGAATTGTGGCGCACGCCGCCTTTACTGCACGCATTGTACGCAAACACATCATTAGCGCCTGCATCGTTACAGTGCTTGGACTTGCCGCTTTTGGTACAGCGGTTGGGATAGGTATTTACTCTGCTCACGAAGTGGAACACAAGCTTGACGCAAATGCTGTCGAGCGTATCGTACCTCTTGAAGGCAGTAAGGATGCGATTAAAAGTATTGAACTGAAGAATGACTCTAAATCTATAACTAACTTTTCATATATTGTAAGCGATGACGCGCCGCATTATGTTGTAGAGCAGCGTTTACTGGAGAAGCAAACTGTTGTTTTGCCTACCATTACATATAGCGGTGAAAAGATGACCGTTAAGCTGCCAACGATCGAGGAAACAAGTCGATGGAGCCCATCTGCATATCGCGTAACAATGTATGGTCCAGCATTAACTAATCTGACAGTAGCTGATAATAGTACTGCTCGATACACGGCCGATAGCCAGCAAGAAATGAGTGTTCAATTGAACTCAAATTCACATCTTAGCGTTGTTGGTCTGATTGACAACCTAAGTCTTACTCTTCCTGATACGGCGAATTTTGATGGGACCGAGGCATCGATTAACCGAGTAGTTGTCAATAGCACAAATGGAGGTGAGGTAATGATAGGAACTGTTCAAAGTCTTGATGTTACTGCTCGAAGTTCTTGTGGATCATCGGATGGAGTTTTCAATCTCGTCGCAGACCAAATTATGAGTCCAAGTATGATGATAAATGGTCAGACTGTACCGAAGAGTGATTTTAGCCAGCATTGTATTCACGTCACCATGATGCAAGATGTCGAATCTTAATATTGAGCCGCAGAGGGTAACTGTCGTATGCGGATTAGCAAGACCAAATAACGTATACTAATAATATGAGAATTATTGGCATCGATCCAGGCACGGGTATTTTAGGATTTGGTGTGATTGACGCCCGGGCAGGTAAAACAAAACTTGTGACAGCGGGTGTGATCACGACGCCAGCACATACACCACTGGCTGATCGACTAGAAGAAATTTATCTGGAATTGACGAATATTATTGCCGAAACCAAGCCGCAGATGATGGCGATCGAAAAGCTATTCTTTGGCCAAAACGTCACGACTGCCATGAGTGTGTCACATGCCCGCGGTGTGGCGATGCTAACGGGCAAGCAGGCGAAGCTGCAGATCGAAGAATATACGCCACTGCAGATTAAACAGTCACTGACTGGTTATGGCAAAGCTGATAAAAAACAAGTCCAGGAAATGGTCCGAATCCAGCTGGGCCTAAAGGATGTGCCAAAACCAGACGACTGCGCAGATGCGCTAGCAGCAGCAATTATGTGCGCCTTCGTAACACGAGCCCAATAGGGGTAAAATCACTCAAAATGCACGACAAATCGTAAATTATGAGATAATAGGGTAAGGAAAACGTATTTTATGGTCCGTCAAGGAATATATACAAAAAAGGTTACTATTTTTACCCGCGTAAAGCGCCAAATTAATCGTCGTTGGCGCTGGTTTAAAAACCTTACTCTTCGTCAACGAACAATTCTGATTGTTGCCCCTCTCCAGGCATTTTTAATTCTGACTCCCCTGCTGACATACGCGTTTTACGCCAATGATATTTCTGACCAGGAACGACTGATGAATCGTAACAATACCGGATTGGTGTTGATGGATAAAAATGATGAGGTCTTTTATAGTATTGGCCGTGCTAAACATCGTGATATTGTACCACTGGATCAAATTTCTGAGTCAACAAAGAATGCACTACTGGCATCGGAAGATAAGGACTTTTACAAACACGGCGGTTTCTCAATCGGCGGTATTATGCGCGCTATTTACGGCACAGTTACTAATCAATCTGAATATGGTGGTGGCTCGACACTGACACAACAGCTGGCTAAAAATACACTGTTAACGGCCGATCAAACGTTCCTACGAAAATATCAGGAGTTGGCGATTTCAATTGCGATCGAGCAGCAATATAGTAAAGACGAAATCATCGATATGTATCTGAACTCGATCTATTTTGGCGAAAACGCCTTTGGTATTGAAGATGCTGCAAAGACGTACTTTAATAAGGCGCCAAAAGATCTGACCGTGGCCGAAAGCAGCATGCTCATCGGTGTGCTGCCAG
>DASVHL010000033.1:0-72464 GCA_036382575.1 Saccharimonadales bacterium (SeqCode)
GGAGGGGAATTGAGTAGATTTTTGCCTAGACACCTCGCGATCTGCAATCACCACACCGACGCGCTCGATAGCATCGTCTTTATCTGATACTCGCAAATACTCTACAGCCACCGGACCATCACCCATATAGTCTCGTTCAACCTGAATGATTTCGTTAAGCATGGGAACCGTGAGCGCAACATATGCTTCCTCTTCGAGTGGCTCTATTTCGGAAGTATGTAATGGTCGGCCGCCATAGTGTTCCATATGCCTCTCATTATATACACAGTATTCAAAATTGATAGCTTAAAATATAAGCGGTTTCATAACTTGACGATAAAATACCGGTTTGAGGTCAGTACTCCGCTCCGGGCTATATGTATAACCGTGAGCCTCGAACTGTGTAATATCATCCAGTGAATCGATTCTATTATCAATCACCCAACGCCCCATAACACCGCGCATCATCTTGTTATAGATCGCAACCTGTTCTTCTTTGCCCTTTGGTTTTGTATCAATGAAAGCAGGCGTCACAATACGCGTAGCATCATCGGCATAAGGGATAATTGTTCGAGCATATTCGTACGAGGATAGCATTAATACTTCGCCATTCGCATGAGTATCCACATAACGACCGATCTTATCGCCCCAAAAATCATACAGATTTTTCCCTGGCTTAATAGCAAGCTTTGCCTTCATCTCTAATCTATAAGGTGAAATCATATCAAATGGTCGGACCAGTCCATACATGCCACTCGGAACCAACACATGTTTCTGCGCGAAGGTTGCGTCCTCTGCGTTCATAGTCTTTGCCTGCACACCCTTAAATACATCGCCGTCATAGGCCCAAAATGCCTGTTTTACCGCCGAGTCCGCAAACATAGCCTGAGTTTTTTCCGCTAGAGCCTGACTAACATTCATTAGTTTTACGATCCGTGCAGTGGAATAGCCAGCCAGAACCAACCGCAACTCATCAGCTTCACTCTTAAATAACGGTTCTGTTGCCTCAGCAAAAATGGGGGCTGGGCTCGCAAAATCCATCGTTTTTGATGGCGTAAGAATAGTGATCATTATGCAGTAGCAGCGAATTTCTTATTCATCAACACATCGTACCCATCAGTTACCTGATCGGTACGCGATATACCCAATGTTTCAAAGATAACCCAAAGTTCATCAATTACCCCTTGATAATCTACATCATCAGCAGTTAACTTTTCGGCTTCAATAAACGTCCCAAGCCCATCGACAGTATCAAGACAAATTTCGATGTCTGTCAGCTTGGCCTTTTGTCGGGTCTTTGTCAGATTCGTATATGGTACAAAAGATAATTGCGTGATAATTTTCTCCAGTTCTACATCATCGGACACTTCAGTTTCATGCTCAATGCTATCCATTTGATTTGTCACCGAACGCTTCAGGGTGAAAATACTTTTTGTCGTATCACCTTTTATCTCCGTGCGGATACGTAGCCATGGCGCCGTATTTTCATCATCACCCTCAATACCAGGTAGTCCGTAGACACGATCGTGCTGAGTCACGGGCTCACTAACCGAAACGCCTTGTCTGGTTAGCAGATCAACAATAGATTCGACTGACGAAATTCTCGCCTTTATTTCGATTTCACGCATTTAAACAGACCTCTGCGCTACCTGATCGTCTGAGACATACACTGGTCCGACTACACCATCCTTGCGGGCTTTATTGGCCCACTCGTCAGCCATTTCATTACCAGTGTCACCCTCGTGACCACGCACCCATGTCAGCTTAGCGTTTGACTGCTGATACAGCGGATACACTTCTTGTACGATATCAAGATTTTTAATCTCGCCGCCAGACTTTCTCCATCCCTTTGCTTCCCAGCCGGGTGCCCATTTCGTAATGACATTAATCCAAAATTCACTATCCGTAAAAATTTCACAATCTGCGCCATCCGCATCTTTCAGCGCGGCCATAATCGCCTTGCCTTCCATGCGAATATTGGTCGTAGATCCTTCTTCACTGCCTAAAATATGTGGTTGTAGTTCTTTAATGACCGAAAAGCCACCAGGGCCTGGATTCGGACTTGCGCTGCCGTCTGTATAGTAAGTAATCATTGCAATCTATTATACGCCAAGACGTGAATAAGCCCCCAGTTTTACCTGGGGGCTTATCCGAGTATTACGATCATCAGCCCTTTAGTGGACAGCTGAAGGATGTGGTGCACGTACCAAGTATTGATTGCACTCTGCCTTGACGGTAATGAAGTAGTCGGGACTCAAGCTGCCATCATTATTCTTCATCTGAAGATAGAAGACCATTCTGTTGAGCTCCTGAGCAATTGCCGCTCGAAATGGCTCCAGATTGACTTCGCTCAAACCGACCATGCCGGTCGCAGCATCCTTTGACTTCAGCTCCTCACGCTTCTTCTCGACAAGTTGCGACAATGAAATGAAAGATTCGTGCTCATAACTTGACATGATAACCTACTTTCCTGGTTGGAATAACTCGGAATATGTACATTATAACACTTTTATTTAGAAAAAGCAAGTATTCTCGTCCTCTAACCGCGTATGGACTATTTCTTGCGCTTCAAAGCCACAGCAGCTTTATCGCTAAAGCGTCGATAGCCCAAATACAGGACGACGATTAAGCTCACCGAGACTGCAATAAACGTATACTTACTGTCCGTCGATGCAATTCCCTGCCCAATACCGTAAATGAGTACAAAAACGCCGCCCAGCATTACACCGTTTGTGATAACGGTATTGCGCTTCTCTAAAAGAAAACTAACGGCCAACAATATAACCGCTGCAGCAATCGAAATAATCGAAACGTTACGGTGATATTCCTGTGAATCCTTAGTATATTGTTGGTATTTGTTTTCATAATCACGCTGCGCCGATGTTGTCTCTGGTGCGCTTTTCGACATATCGGCAGCTGGCTCGACTATCATTGGATAGTCAGGCATCGTCGGTGCCGGATAAAACGTATTAATTCCCATCCCAACGAATAGCGCAATAATAAGACCTAAGAAAAACGTGTATACAATTTTGAGTAATTTATCTTCCATACTCGTACTATAGTCCTGTCTGTCGCAGCATACAATACGCGAGTCTACAGCTCTTTGGGATCATAGCGCTCAGGATGAAGCTCTTCAACAGTGTACGTCCCATTTGCCTCGTGGTTATATTCAACCGTAAAATCAACACGATAATACTCATTTTCGCGAATTGCTTTGAAAAAGATATTTGCCTTATGGATCTGGTCATTTAGCGGGATTGGGCCCTTAAATAAACAGATCTCATGCGACTGTCCTGGCCCAAGGCGGCGCTTGATCATCATCTTAGTATTTAAGATGACACATCGTTCGATTTCAATCTCGGATATTGAAGTGTTTGTTACCCAAGCGTACACTTCGGTTCTATTACCAAAAATATTACTCTTGAGGTGGTCAAGTGAAAATGTCGGTATAACGTCATTTTTTGGAACCGCAGGATCTACATCTGGAACATCCCCGATGTCCTCATCTGAGCCTGAAATCCGCTCTTTTGGCTCAACCGGATTCTCGAATACAGGCTTCCCCTGCACCATTTTACGTATCCCATCTAGAAATCCCATATACGCCTCCTTATCTTTGTCTATATTATAGCAATTTCACATATCCAATCACAGTTAACAAACACTCTGATATCCAAATGTCAATTCTTGTTCCAAAAAAATAAATGCGCTTTAATAAGACCAGTTTCAAAGTGAGGGTAAGTTCCGTAGCTCCGATAGCTATAGGATTGTCACTTAACGAACATCGATGTACATTCACAGGAAGGCTAGGATCATGCCCGAACAAGAGATCACACCTCAAGAGCAAATATTGTATGTAGGTGTGGTAGGACCAAGTCCATGTGGCAATTGCGATTATGTGATTGCTGAGCTCAAGAAGAAAGGGTTAAAAGGCACCAAAGAGGAGCTTAATCGAGCGAACCCCAGCCCGCTTCATCAAATGTTGCATGACACGGCAGTAAAGATGGGCGAAACACAGGCACCAATGCTCTACACCATCCAAGGCGATGGTGAGCCTAAATTCATTGGCGCCGGCCGAACCATGTACAACATCCTGAAGATTGCGGCTCGTGAGAAAGGTCTGCAAGAGAAGGCGCAGCAGGAAGCCATGGCTAACGCCTAAGTCCATCCCGGTGGTTTGCCGTCCTCCCCTTATCTAGGGTGACGGGCGGCAAACCGGGTACATCAAAAAAGCCACTACGATTTTGTAGTGGCTCATTTCATAATCTTTAAATATCTGTTATTGCACCGATTGTGTAGTGACAATTCGTATTACCACCCCATACATTAATAACAGTAGTTGCAACACCACCGATGGACGGACACGTACTTAATGATCCTGCATATGTCACATCAAGCCTCAACGAGCCCCCCGCCGCCTGATAATAAGATATTCCTCGTTTCCAGCTATCAGTAGTATTCACGGCAGTTACGAAGGCGGGCGTCGGTAAGGATTCACCAATATATTTCTTTAGCATAGTATTAAAAGCCGTACTTTCTTGTATCCCCCAGCCAGCCGTATCCTGCCGGCACTGCGCAACACCACTACTGCCAGCCCCGTCAGAACCAAATTTATATCCAGTTCCTAGGCAAACATTATAGATTGTTGGCCACGAGCCATTTTCTACCTTATAAAGATGCAGCGCTTTTAACCATGCAGTAGCTGCACTGGCAGATTTGGTGTTCTGTGAACGCTGCTGTATGCCGTTATACGCAACGATAGTGATCGCTGCCAAAATAGCGATAACAACAATAACAATAAGAAGCTCGACAATCGTGAAACCACGACTATTTTTTGTTTTACCCACCGTGTGCATACAATTATTGTACCATGATGCTTATGAATAAATGATGTCCTGTCAGTACTTACAACTCACTAGCGTCAACACGACGCTGTTCGGTCGTATCACGATCGCGAACTGAAACGAAACCATCTTTTTCAATGGTATCAAAGTCTATCACGACACAGTACGGCGTACCGATTTCGTCCTGGCGGCGGTAGCGCTTACCAATATTGCCATTGTCATCCCACATGACGTTTCCATGCTTCTTTTTGAGTAGCTCATAAACTTCACGTGCCTTCGCAACAAGTTCAGGCTTGTTTTTAAGTAGTGGTGAGACGCAGTATTTTACCGGTGCCAGGTGGTGTGGGAATTTCAAGTAAATGCGTTTTTCGCCGTTTACTTCGTCCTCATGATACGCCGATGATAGCACCGCCATTAGCGCACGCTCGACACCAAATGAAGGCTCAATAACGTGCGGGATGAACTTCTCGTTCGTTCCCTTGACACTGTAGTCCATATTTTTACCAGCTACGCGCTGAATATTACTTAAGTCAAAATCAGTACGATACGCAATGCCCATCAATTCTTCACGGCCGATTGGGAAATCAAATTCGATATCAATCGTACGCTTGCTGTAATGCGCGCGGTCGTTTTCTGGCACTTCTAGTTCGTGCACGTTTTCAGCTGGTAAACCAAGAGCGTCGAGGAAATCATGTGTGTCTTTTAGTAGTGCTTCAAATGACTCAACCCATTTATCCGGGTGGACAAAGTATTCAATTTCCATCTGTTCAAATTCGCGACTGCGGAACACAAAATCACGTGGGCTAATTTCGTTGCGAAATGCCTTACCCTGCTGCGCGATACCGAACGGTAGGTCGGGATAAAATGCATCGACAACGTTGCGATAGTTAGTAAAGATACCCTGAGCAGTTTCAGGACGAAGGTACGAGATTGATTTGTCGTCAGCCACAGGACCAACAGTAGTCGTGAACATCATATTGAAGGTTCGAACATCCGATAGTGCATTACCATTCGGGCTCTTAACGTCGTTGTCTTTGATCAACTTTGTCATGTCCTCAAGTGTCAGGCCGTCGACAGCAAAGCCAGCATCCTTCAATAGATGGTCAGCACGAAAACGCTGTTTCGTTTCAAGATCTTCAACCAACGGATCGGTAAATGTATCAACATGACCACTCGCCTGCCATACCTTTTGGTTCATCAAGATCGCAGCGTCAACACCGTACATATCGTCACGAGAATCAACAAACATCTTCCACCATAGCTGCATAATATTGCGCTTGAGTGTTACGCCAAGTGGACCATAGTCCCAAGTTCCTGAAAGCCCGCCATAGACATCGCTACCTTGATAAATAAATCCACGGCGTTTTGCCAGGCTTACAATTGCTTCCATTCGTTCGTTTTTGATCTGCTGATTTGCCATAATTCTCTCATTATAACAGATGTGAGACGATTCCTATTGTAAACTGACACGAAACGCGGTATAACTACATTCACGTTCACACCCACTAGTTCCCGAAAGGAGCATACAGCAATTGAACGGTCCATTGAAAATCGAATCAGAACCACGACCCACCGACCCACTACCTGTTGTCAAAACAAAGCTCATGGAGCGATACGGCAATGATCGCTCACGAGCCGAAAGCATTAAACGAATTGTGCACCATACAGCGAAGCATCATAGTGCTGAACTTGACAATAGTGCGGAGTTTTGGCTATTGCTATCAGTAGGTTCGCTCATCGGCCAACCGCTTCAGATCTACGGCAGCGAAGCATCGATCTATCGAGATCAAGCGCGTAGCTGTGACGATATGACAGACGAGCTTGATTTGGAATATGCCGAGATTCTCTGCGAACAACTCGAAAAACGTCTTAATCGACGAACTCCACATCTTGGTGACGAAGATAGGCGCAAGTATGACGTTGCTCTCAAAAAGGCAAACGGTCTTCGTGAACGTCTTACCGACCCAGCTAGTAGTCGCAAACTTTAAATGATTCGCATCAATGAGACACCCCGCCCGACTTTGACGTCTGGCGGGGTTTTCTCTTTTAGATAGCGGCGTGCTGACGCGCCACTAACCAACAATCTGGCAGCGTCGTTTCGATACCACCAATCTGGGTCAACACCTGCAATGATTTTGCATTAATAAGTCGCATCAATTTAATATGATCGGCCGTAATCATCCCCTGTGGTGATAACCGTAGCCCCATTTCAGACTGATCATACATATATTTTTCATCAGGCCGTAGCGGATTTCCTGCAACGTCGTGTGTCAAACTCAGCTCGTGACCGAGCAGCGCGGCATGCCGCAGATAAAACCAAGTTTGCACTAATTGAATAGGAATCGTCGCCACGTCGAGCGCCAATAGCACATCATGTAGCACGTCATACCATTCGGGCTCATCAACCATTTCACTGGCTCGGCCAACTTGCTTGATCGCCTCATAGGCAAACTGCATCCGATCATAATCCTCGAGGATATGCCGGCAAAATGTCACCAACCGTGCCGATGTTAAAATCCCCAAATTCCCTTTTCCTTGAGTGATCACAATATCGCAGATCGCAAACAGCTCGATACCACCAGCAAGCTTGCTTTTCTCGCGGCGCACCCCCCTCGCCATTACATTTCGTTTACCCTCGGGGGTTAATAGATGGACGATTCGATCAGCCTCACCGTAGTTCGTGCGGCGTAACACGATCGCTTTCGTACGAAGTGTCGCCGTCACAGTAATGCCTTTTTAACCGCCGCGACAATCTCATCGGGCAAGACCGTAGCCTTATCTAGCACTTGCAACACACCATAGGCACTAATATCTTCTTCGGCAATCTGATCAGCACTATTTGTACACAAAATCACCGGAATACTCGCAAGGTCTGTATGTGACTGAAGTTCGTGTAGCAGTGTAAATGCGTTTGGCCCAGCAAGGAGCAAATCAAGCAAAATTAAATCAGGCTTGGCCGTATCAACTGCGTCCATGGCGGCCAATGCGTGCGGTGCAAATTCTACCGCAAAGCCAGCTTCACCAAGCACGCGACCATACTGTTCAGCCAACCAATCGTCGTCTTCTACAATCAGAATGGTATGTTTTTTGGTCATAGCAATTTCAACTGCGTCGATGCGTCAATATCAACATAAAAGGTCGCTCCATCACGATGACGTGTCGCGCCAATCTGGCCATGCATCGCCTGTGCAAACTGCCCTGCGACATATAACCCCAGGCCGCTACTTTGCGGTCGACTATGTAGCACCTGTGTGTCGGTTCCCAGATGTTGCTGCAGTCGCCGCCAAGCATTTACTGGAACGGCTGGACCATAATCTCGGACACCGAGGCGTATTCGCTTACCCTTCTCCGAAACACGGGCTCGCAGTTCAACCGGCTCGGACCCATCAGAATAATGCAGCGCATTATCGCCAAAATTAAGCATAATACGGCGCAGCAAATCATAATTTGCGACTACTAGCATCGAGCCGCGATGCGAGGCAACCTGAATCTTGCGACCACGGGCCGCATAGAGTGGTGAAAGTTCATGTGCTACATCCTCACATAGTTGCTGTGGATTAATCGGTTCTAAATCAAAAATACTATCTTCTAGTCGTGACGAACGAGACAAATCCGTCGTTAAACGAAGTGCCCGTTCACTCGTCAAAACAATCTGTCGCAACATGCGATCACGTGTCGCTGGGTCAACATCGTTCGACTCCAGCCCTAACGCCAACTGACGAACAAGTGCAAGCGGCGATTTAAGTTCATGGGAAGCAGTCACCAAAAAAGGCAGGTCGCTCGAAAGTAACCCGCCCACTTGATTGTTTGTTTGACCCTTACTCCCCTTCATCCTACGTCTATTTTAGCACGGAGGAGAGTGATCAGCAGCGACTATTGATTGAAGTTAATCGTCTTGATGATATTCTCAAAGTCTGGCTTGAACGTATCAGCGTCCGTACGGACAGTCACAGTTTTATCGCGTACCTTAAAGACGACAGCTGCACCACGAATATCTTTGCTAAAATTACCGTCAAAACGGATAGCCGTATTGCCATTAGCACTGAAATCGCTCGTACGAAGGTCACCCTTCTTTACACGGGCATCATATTCCTTAACGACTTTGTCGTAATCGGTCTGCTCGATAACCACACGCAGGCTAAACTGCTGCTTCTCAGAGACTGGAGGTACAGTAATCGGGTTCAAGTATGCTTGGTATTCGCCGCCTTCCGCTACATCACGAGCAATGTAGACGCTCCATGTCTTTGGATAGTCAAAGATAAGACGTCCATAATCATCTGGGCCAACGAACTGTCGGTTCGGTTCCTTTTCACGGTTAGCAAATTTTACCGCTTCGATATCAGATTGATCTTTACGAGCTTCCGCTACAGCAAGCTTCACCTTGCCGTCAACGTTTGTCTTTTGCTCGGTAAAGTTCACGTATGCCCAAATCGCTAGTGAGCCCGCTGCCAAAAACAGAACGCCAAGAAGGATAATCGTAATGAGCGAGCCGCTGACCGCGCCGCTTTCGTGTTTATGTTGTAGATTATTCATACGGTGTATTATACTTACGCTTCTCCGGTGTGTAAAGCAGCAAATTGGTAGAGATAGTACGCCCCAGCCTTCTTGGTTGGCGTTTTGCCTGGCACAGCGAAGCCATAACTAATAAAAGATAGTGGTTTCGCCAGACGAATCGCCTCTTGTTCAACTTTTTTAGCCATCTTGGTGATATCGCGCGATTCGCCAAAAACATACACGACAGTTGTTTCTTCTGGCAGATGAACCATCCAAAAATCCGCCAAATGGGTTGAGATTAACGGATTGCTGCGTGACAGTATGCGACTAATAAAAACGAGGATAGGATTCAGTTCGTAACCAATTGCCCGAGCTCCGCGATGCGCTGCTTCGCGGAGCACTATGCCGTCGCCAGACCCAATATCAACTAATGTATCCGACGTTGTCAGTGGATAAAGTTGGTCTAGCGCTGTAGCGAGTTCGCGTTTGCGACTAGGGACATATGGTGCGCCTCGAAACACGACTAGGCCGAACAGACCAGCAA
The DNA here is from genome assembly GCA_036382575.1 of Saccharimonadales bacterium (SeqCode). Lineage (GTDB taxonomy): Bacteria > Patescibacteriota > Saccharimonadia > Saccharimonadales > Saccharimonadaceae > UBA6022. The sequence goes on from DASVHL010000033.1 coordinate 9,859, forward strand.
TAATCACCAGCGGCCATAGCCACCACATTATTCTGCCTCGTTAAATTTTTTCTTGAGGACCGTAATATTATTTTTCATAGCAAGTAAGTCGGCTTCTATTTCCGCTGCTAATTTTTCAGCTGCAGCAAATTTATCAATCGCCTGTTCAAGTTCAAATTCATCCCCGTCAAACCACGCAACTAGTTCATTTAGTTGAATTGTCTTCTCGGCTATACTGGCATTACTTTTGTTTGACATCGATTACCTCCGCTGTTATTACTATATCGCTTTTTTCAATTTCTATCTGGTTTCCGGCAGTCATATCACCACGGATAATAGCATAGCCACGCTGTAGAACCTTACGTGGATCTAATTCAGTTAGAACACGCCGAATGCCAGTTAGTTGACTTTCGTTACGATCATATTGACGTTCAATCGCGCGCAGAGCGTCCGCCAATTGATATTGCAAGTTCTGCTTACCGGTATCAATCGCCTGATCAATCCGTGGTAATAGCCCCTGTACTTGTCGACGAACACCACGAATTATTTCGTGACGATCTGGTACCAAGATCTGCGCGGCATTACTCGGCGTTGCCGCTCGTACATCCGCCACCATGTCAGCCAGACTCACATCAACTTCATGCCCAACCCCAACCAACGTTGGCACGCGACTCGCCGCGATTTCTCGCACTAATAGCTCATCGTTAAATGCCGACAAATCATCCGCGCTTCCCCCACCGCGAATAATCACAATGACTTCTGGCAGAATTTCCTGTGCATTGAAATATTTTAATGCACCAATCATCTGATCTGGCGCAACAGCGCCCTGCACCTGAACCGATGCAACTTCAATATTTAGTCCACCCCATCGGTCATCGAGAATCTTAATAAAATCAGCGTAACCGGCTGCTTGTGTACTGCTAATGACCGCGACGTGATGCGGTAACGGTGGGAGTGAACGCTTGCGCTCAACTGCGAATAATCCCTCTTTGTCTAACTTCGCTCGCAGTAGCTCGAAACTTTTCTTAAGGCTTCCTTCGCCGCTTGGTCGCACTGCACGAACCGTCAAACTAAACTTGCCCCACGGTGTCAGCTTCGGTGTTGCGGTCACAATCACTTTCATGCCATCTTCAATTGGCACACGCAGTTGCCAAACAGTCATAAAACAATTGACACTGCCGCCAGCATCTTTGATATCAAAAAAGACATACTTACCCTGATTAACCTTAAAGCTCGCGACTTCACCCTCAACTTCAATACTCGGATACGCATATTCGAGTGTTTGGTTGAGTGTAGCGATAAAGTCGCTAACTGTTAATTGGGGGACGTTTTTTTCCATACTTTATAATCGCGTGTTGATAAAACAAATAACCTAATCCGATTGTACCCAGTAGTAAAATAACCCGGGCGAGCAAGATACCGGCAATTGCCGTTCCCTGCGCCAGGCCGGCAATCGCCAAAAATGCCACCATAATCGCTTCGTATGCACCGGCACCACCTGGCGTCACTACGAAGAATCCAGCCATTGAGGCTACCCCGTAGGCAATCAATACTGGTGCAGGATTCACCGATACGCCCAATGCCCAGAATGCAATCAAGAATAATCCGACGTCTGCGAGATTAAACACTAATCCCCATAAAAATGGTCGGATCAATATCCGTTTGTCGGCACGCAAAGCCACGTAGTCGTGATGTAGTTCATCAAAATACTCATTCACTTGATCTTTATCGAGTACTTTTCGTTTGCGTCCAAACGTCACTTTACGCACAAGCGTATTAACCGTTCGTGTTGTCCAGCTTGCGAACCATGTCATACGTTTAGTGCTGCTCATGACAAACACCGCCGCAACCATCACGCTTATCATGCCGGATGCCAAAATAGAGCTAACCAAAATGATCCAACGGTTGATGCCGCCATCAATTGTCACGATCAAAACTGCAATCAACAGTAGTGCAATAAATGATGCAAAGCCCATTGAATATCGCACCACCTGTGCCATAGTCGAACGGCCGGCTGATACGCCGTAACCACCCAGTCGCCATCCCATATACGAAATACCGCTCACGCCACCACTTGGCAAAACGTGATTCACAAAATTCATTTCAAGCGCCATGCGCGCCAGACCAAGCGGCGCGATATGATCAATCGCTTTCTTGCCGCGTAAATATGAAAACATCATTTCCCCACCGGCGTAATAGACCAACAATTGTCCAGGAATCAACAATAATAATATCCAGATGTTAACTTGCTCGAGAAGTTGCCAGGCGCGTACGAGTTCGTGTCGCGAAAAAAAGATAATCACGGCGATTAATACGAGAGTAATTGTGCTCAACCATGCGCGAAAAGACATATAACTAGTATATACTACAGATATGTATATTGCGATTTTGGGACGACAACCAGCACTCGGTATGGCCGAGCTTGAACATTTATATGGCGGCACGAACACCGCTTGGTTTTCTGACGATACCGCAACCATCAAGACTGACGAACTTTCTATTGAACAATTAGGTGGTACACAAAAAGCTGGACGCGTCGTGATTGAGCTCCCTGCGAGCGATTGGCACCGTGTCAGCCAAAAGATCGTCCAGGCCTATGTCCAAGCCTGGTCAGGTTTTGAAGGTAAAATTACCCTTGGTATTAGCGTCTACGGTTTCCCGATTGATGCCCGTGAAGTGCAAAAAACCGGCATTATTCTCAAACAAAAGCTTAAAAAACAAAACGTGAGCCTGCGTCTTATTCCTAATGCAGAACCAGTTTTAAACACTGCAACTGCACACCATAACAAACTAGGTCTATCGAACAATAAAGTTGAACTCATCGTTGTCAAAAGTGGTAATGGTAGTATTATTGTCGCCGAAAGCACCGGTGCACAAAATATCACCGCCCTGGCAAAACGTGACCAAGAACGCCCAAAGCGCGATGCCTTTGTCGGTATGTTACCACCAAAACTTGCCCAAATGATGCTCAACATGGCCGTGCCGTCAGGTACTTCCCATCTTCGTGTCCTTGATCCATTCTGTGGCACTGGTGTTATCCTTCAGGAAGCTGCGTTAATGAATCACGCGGTCTACGGAACTGATCTTGCTGAGAAAATGGTCAAATACTCTCAAGCTAACCTTGAATGGCTAGCTGATACCCATCATCTGACTATCGATGCGACTGTCCACGGTGGCGATGCGATGGACACTAAATGGCAATCACCAATTGATGCCGTCGTTTGCGAAAGTTACCTTGGTCAGCCGTTTAGCGCACCCCCTTCTCCTGCTAAACTAACTGATGTTCGTAAAAACTGTAATTACATTATCAGTACATTTCTAAAGAATATCGGTTCGCAAATTGCGCCTGGCACACCGCTATGTGTCGCCGTTCCCGCCTGGAAGAGCATTAACAACGACTTCACTCACCTACCGCTCGTAAATGATGTGGAATCTCTCGGCTACGAACGCTACGATTTTAAGAATATCGAACACAAAGAACTCCTCTACTTCCGCGAAGACCAAATCGTGGCCCGCGAACTGCTTGTACTAATAAAGACATAAAGATAGCCAGGTCTCCGTAAAAACCTGGCTGATCCAGGTCATTATGGAGACCTGGCGATCCTTGCGCTACTTGGCAGGCTGCATAGGCTGTCGGCAAGGAACAAATTTGCCAAGGTCATATTCCAGCGTTTCGCCTTCGGTAGCCTTACCTTGACCTGGCTTTACTTTATAGAGAAGCTCCTCGCCATGGCTCTTTTTCGATGGATCGTACGGAAGCTGCTCACCCTCCTGTTTACCACCCTTTTCGGTACAGAACTCCGAATGGTATGCAAGTAGCGCCCAATCAGCCATCTGCTCTCCGAGGTCTTGAACGAATTGTACACGCAACTCGAGAACCTGAGCACATTTCACTCCCGACTTCTGGAAACGGTATGCGATCGCTTTGTCCAATTTCTCGCATTCATCAAGCATAGAATCCGAGGGACCGACGTTACTTTTTGTGCTTTCGGTAGGCTCAGGTTCGAGTGTTACCCAAGTCGTTTGCGTCGGTTTAGGCATACTACCCTCACCTACAACGATCTTAGCATCGACAACTCTCGGTGTCTCTGGTGCTGGCATAGAGCAAGCAGTCAGTAGTAATAGTGCAGCTGCAACACATAGGTTAGGTACGAACTTCATGACATACTCCTTAATACAAGGTTGGACATTGCGTTTGTATGTATACAATACGCCTATTTTGTATTTACGTCAATTTAAGTATTTTATATGAATATATTCGCACCTATCAGCTCGGCCGAAACATTATTTTATGAATAGACATCCCACCCCTTGACGAAACACGCAAATTTAGCTACAATTGAACAGATTGATTTTAGAAACTATAAGGAGTTAACCTATGTCACACGTTAAAGCAGGTGGTTCAAGTAAGAACATCCACAATAACGCCGGCCAACGCCTTGGTGTGAAACGCTTTGGTGGCCAGAAAGTTCGCACTGGCGAAGTTTTGGTTCGTCAAACTGGCTCAACTAAGGTTGCTGGTCCTGGTACATTTATCAGCAAAAACTTTACTATTCACGCTGCCGTTGATGGCGTTGTGTCATTTGGTAAGGTTAAAAAAGGTCACTTCACTGGCAAAACTGTGCCTCGCACACAAGTCAGCGTTAAATAATTACGCTGTATAAAAAATACTCCGCATCTCGCGGAGTATTTTATTTGTCGTAATAGAATTCTGGTCCTGTCGAGGTCGCGCTATCGTCAGCTGCTTTTGGTACCTCATCAATGACTTCGTGCACTATATGCATATTCCTACGCTTAGTTAGCGCCTTGATGCTCACTATTTCATCTTTTACATACTGTGGCACCTCAATTGGACGACTTGCCTCTATTAGGCGCAGCTCTTCCTTGAGCTGCTTATCGCGCTGCCATGCATCAATACGTACAACATTAGACTTTTCGTTATTGTTCACGACGAATCTCCCGTTGAAATGATGGTGAACGTAAGATTCGATTAGCAGCTTCACGGTGTTGGCCAACAGTGGCGTTTTCGTCAGTTTGACCATCTTCGGCTGATGGATCCCACTGGCCAGAAATTTTACGCCATGCATATAGCGCTACAACATCTCGACTATTCATCACTTTCGCGCCAGGAAAGTTAGGTTTTTTCATTTCGTTTCGCTGCATACGTTCTGGTAAATCGCCTAGGTAAGCATCTACCTTTTCGCGAAGATACGCTGTTACCGAGTCAGCTGCCGCTTCACTGCTACGCAAGGTCTCTATGAGAGCATGCTTGTCGCTCGGCAAGCCATCTGGTAAATCTTTCAGCGCATCGGCGATGACATCCATAAGTTGTGGGTCTTTTGTCCCTGCTGCTTCAAGTTGGTCAATCGAATACTCTGTCTTAAGTTCAAGATTCTTTTCCGACTCAGGCGTCACTACTGCTGCATTTTCAACAGAATAACCATTGCGTTCATCTAGCTCAATGTCAGTATTATACAAATTATCGTATTTATTCAGTTCATTATCAGCAGAAGCAATCTCATTGTCTATGCGTCGACGCGTAAATGGGTCTTCGCTATCGGTTGTTGCAATAAAAACTTGATACTGATCATTATCTGCGTCATATACTGATACTTCTAAATCACCCTCATCGAATGAGAGGTGGTGCATATCCATCACTAACTTGGCGCCAGGGTCGCTATTTGGATCAACTGCCATATGAAGCGCTTGCCACTCCGCCTCTGTAAGGTCTATTTTGCGTAGCGGTGCCTTATCGGCAGACTCATGTGATGAGCCGGGAAATTGCTCACTCATAGCTACTGCTTACTTTCCATGTTAGGCGGTTGGTAAACAGAAACATCCTGAGCTAAGTCGTCGCCAAGACCAAGTTCACCTAGGCGACGTGTCACAACTTCAGATCGCTCGTATGGATCACGTTCGGCAGCAAGTTTTTGCTGTGCCTCAACAGATAGTGTCTCTTCGAGCACAGTCTTTTTTGGAAATGCCAACCGACCCTTAACCATTTCGGGTTTATGACCAACAACGGTTACCTCGCGCTCTCTAATTGGCTGATTATGAGCGTCGAATGTGTCAACAGGCTTGGAAATATCCCAAATTGCCATCGAATCAATACGGCCATCGTCGCGTAATACTAAAACTTCGTCGCCAACGGCTAGCTGATGTTCGATTTGTTGTTCGGATTGTCGTGTAAGTTGTTCAGTCATTTTTTTGTTTTTATCTTTTTTAGATTATGTAATGACTATACCATAAGCGTAATAAAAAAGCAACCCCTTACTAGGGTTGCTAAATTATACACGATAATCTTAAGACTAAACCGTCAAACCAAGATGATGTTTGACACGCTCAACGACGTCACCAATCACGACCTGTGATTTCACGAGGTAATCATCAACACCGAGGGCTTCAGCACGCTCTTTATCTTTTGGCTGGCTAAGTGCGGTCAGCATAATAATGCGAATATGCGCCGTTTCAGGAGTGTTACGGAGGATGTCGAGGACATCAAAACCGCTAATCTTTGGCATCATTGCATCGAGCAATATGAGGTCAGGTTTGTAATCAAGAGCGGCTGACAATGCTTCTTCACCATTGTTTACTTCACGGATATCAAAACCTTCTAGTTCCAAACGTGATTTATAAACGGCAGCGAGGGCAATATCATCTTCGACAAGTAGTATTTTTTTCTTTGTATCCATATCTTCCTCTATAGTACTAAGAACCTGAGAAAAGCACAACGGCCTTCCGGCTTAGTTCTCCCCTAGTTGTTTTTTAGCAGCATCAAGTTGTGGATCCCTGCCAGCATTCACATCCTCAGCAGTCAAATCAACTTTTTGGTTTGGCGCAATGCCCTCTTTGGTAATATTCTTGCCGTTTGGCGTATACCAACGAGCCACAGTCACCTTTAGAATAGTTCCTGCGCCAAGATCAATCACCTTCTGAACTGTTCCTTTACCGTAGGTCTTTTCACCAATTAAGGTAGCCACTTTGTGATCCTGGAGTGCACCAGCCACAATTTCGCTGGCACTGGCGCTACTTGCGTTTACTAGTACAACCGTCGGCAGACCAGCCAAGATTGGATCACCACCCGATTTAAGCTCTTCAGTTACCTTTCCGTTGACACGTTCTGATACCACCACTTGATCCTTGAGCCATAGCCCTGCCACGTCCTGAGCTGCTGTCAGATAGCCGCCACCGTTGCCACGAAGATCAAGGATAACCGCACGTACGTTCTGCTGTTTAAAGCTTTGGGCAGCCTGTTTGGCAAGGTTCGATGTTTCATCATCAAAACGAGAAATTGTTAGCGTACCAACACCGTTTTCGACCGATGACTGAATGCTTGGATTGTTTACGATTGCGCGAGTAATCGTAAATTCTTTTGGCTCGTTGCCACGTATAACTGACACCTTAACTGTTGTATCAACATCACCACGAATTTTTTCAACAGTTTTTGAGACAGTCCAGTCACCTGTCGATTCGCCATTAATGCCAACGATTACGTCACCAGCCATCAGACCTGCCTTAGCCGCTGGGTTACCCTCGATCACGCGAATAATGGTCGGTTGATCATTTCGCTTGCCCACCTCGGCACCAATACCACCACCGATCTTGCCCGATAGATCGTTATTGAAGTCAGAAGCTTCCTTAGCGTCCATAAAGACCGTGTATTGATCACCTGCGGCGGCAACCATGCCACGGCTCGCTCCATCAATTAGCTTAGCCTCATCCAATTGACCATCGTAGTTTGCCTTTAGCTGCTGATAAGCCTTCTGGACAGTTGCTAAATCAAGCGTGCCAGTTTCAACCTTGAACCCAAGTACTGGCGCGATAACACTCAGGATCTCATTGCCGCGCGTACCCGCTACAAAGCTAATAACTGCAACAATTGCGATGGTTAAGAAATAAATATTTTTTGATATTCCGGTGGTGGCGCGCTCTAAAGGCGTCGCCATAGACTGTTGGTTGGATGACACGGACATTCCCCTCTGTTGGTTTACTATAAAATACCTCTTATAATTATAGCGCACCCCGTCGAGGAGTGCGCTATAAAAACCATAATCACATTATTTACTGTTTACGGGAATCGGAGTAAGACGACGCCAGAATTTTTAACATCCATTGTGCTGTATTGACCAGTGCCATAGAAGTTGTACTGACTGACGTGCATCCAGTCGCCATTAACTGATTCGACAATCATCACGTGACCGATTGGCGCAAAGTTACCTGAAGCTGGCAGGACGACGACGTCACCTGGCTGTGGATCGTAAACGCGGTAGGCGCCGCTGTATGCAGGTGCACTGCGTGGCCAATCCATAGCGTTACCTTGCCCACGGAAGCCATTAACCTGCTTGCCGAAACGGTACTGCAATGCCCATGCCACATAGCTAACACATTCACGGTTATACAACTGCCATTCATCGACAATCGCATCGTGACCAAAGCTACAGTAGTTGCGGCCTTGAACTGGACTATAGCCGTACCCACCGCCACAAGCACCAAGATTACCACTCCAGTTTGTATACTGGAAGCTACCAACCACACCAGATTGCCCACCACCAGGTCCACTGAGTAGGCTGCGATAATACGCTGCCTGGCGAGCAGACGCATCAGACATCTGCTGTTGAGCTGCACCAATCAATGATTGATAGGCCGCTTCTTCACCCTTGGTTTGATCAAGAAGAACTTGCTGCTGTTGCTGATTTGCCGCTAATGCGTTACGTTGAACAGTTTGATTTGCGAGCACTGCTTCGACTTCAGTCTTTGCCTTGCCTAGCTTCACTTTTTCATCATTAATAGTCTTAATAATATCTTGGAGTTGATCACTCTGTGAAGCTTGTAGCGATTGTTTATCAACGTATTCGCTAATATTCTTGCTGCTCGCTAGCATCTCAAGTGGTGATACACTATCACCGACATAGCGGTCCGCAAGGACGACACCGAGCGCTATCTTGCTGTCAGCAATCTTTTGCTCAGCAGCCTTGATATCTTCTTGTAATTTATCAAACTTGGTCTGGTTAAGGTCGATCTGTGTCTGGATGATGTTTTTCTGAACTTCTAATTCATTTACCGCAGCCTGCAAGCTACCAATCTGTACCTGCAATGCACCGGCCTGTTGTTTGTACTGGTTAATTTTTGACTGCAATGCGTTGATCTGATCATCAAATGGATCAGCATGCACTTTCGGCATCAACGCGAGAGGCGTCGCAACGCTCATAACGACAGCAGTGGCAACAAGCGCAAACTTGGTGAGTAACCCTGATGTAACTGGTGTGGCGGACCGTTGCTTCATTACTTTCAATCCTAGCATAAGCAGTATCTCCTTGTCAATTTATGTGTTATCTGTTAAAAGTATTAAATCTTTAAATATCGTCGTGTTGCGAGTAGTGATGAAATCACGCCAATCAGACCACCCAGGAAGATCATACCGAGTACAACAAACCCAATATATGTCGTTGTCATTTCAAGAGTACTCTGGACACTTACCCCGTAGCTGAGTAATTTTTCGCTTGAAGCCTGCAAAAGAATAACACCTAGAACAGTTGCAATGACTGCTGCAATAAATCCGTAGACAACTGCCTCAACAAGGAATGGACCGCGGATAAAGCTTCCATCAGCGCCAATCAATTTCATCATCTGAATTTCATCTTTGCGGTTAAAAATGGCCATGCGAATGGTATTAAAGACAATAAGTGATGAGATAGCGACGAAGACAATACTGGCAACCAACCCGGCCTTTTCGGCAAAGCCTACCCAGCGGCCAATATTGGCAATAGCAGACTTACGCTCGCCAGCAAACGATGGTTTACGATTTGCATCAATATTAGCCTTTACTGTGGCGTCTTGTTTTACAAACGCCTCTAATTCTTTGGTGTCATTAATATCAACGAGTTTGACACGGAATGTGCCCGGGAAACGATTCGTCGACTCATTCAATGCATTCAACACACCGGCATCGTCATTATTAGCTTCAGCGAAATTGTCACGTGCCTCTTTCGGAGTAATGTAGTCCACGCCCTTCACGGTGCTGAGTTTAGTAAGACCAGACTCAATCTTTTTGACATCTTCATCTTTAATATCAGTGTTGAGATAGATAGACATGTCGACGTTATCTCGAATAACACCCACAGTATCAAGCAAGACATTACGGGCGGCTAATGTCGTAAAGACAACCAGTAATGTAATCGTCATAACAGCAGTTGCTGCAATTGTCAGCCACGCATTACGGCTAAAATTATTTACGCCATAACGGCACATACGAACAAAGGTAAGCCATTGGCGACGGTTGCGCTTTTGTTGAGCAAACGCTTTGGCGTCTAGTTTTCGTTTGCTCATTGTTTGTAGCTCCCCTCTGCTTGATCACTGCTGATCTTACCGTGTTCAAGTGTAACAACGCGGCGTTTTAACTTGTTCACGATCTCAACGTTGTGTGTCGTTAGTAGTACTGTTGTTCCATATTTGTTGATTTTTTCCAATAGACGAACAATATCCCAGCTGTGTTTTGGATCCAAGTTACCGGTCGGCTCATCTGCGATCAGAATCTTTGGCTGACGCACAACGGCACGAGCAATCGCGACACGCTGACGCTCACCACCAGATAACTGGTGCGGAAAGTTCTTTTCCTTGCCAACAAGTCCAACTAGTTCAATCACCTTTGGTACGGTATTCTTAATTTCGCGGTTGGTCATACCAGCAATTTCAAGTGCGAAAGCAATATTTTCAAAAACTGTACGCTGCGGCAATAGTTTAAAGTCCTGGAAAACCACACCAATTTTGCGACGCAGTAGTGGAATATGCTTATCCTTTAGCGTGTCGTAGTCTATACCGCCAACGACGATCTTACCACTAGTCGGTTTTTCCTCACGAGTTAACAAACGCAGTAGCGTTGTCTTGCCTGCACCACTGGTCCCTACCAAAATGACAAACTCTTTTGGTTCAACGTGAAGGCTGATTCGGTTCAGTGCCGGTTTTAAATCTTTACCGTACGACTTGGTGACGCGATCTAATAGAATCATTACTTTAGTTATTATAGCATAAGAAGGACGGACGCAAACGGTCCTCTCCACTACTTATGCACAGGCCTAGTGACTATTAAGATTTGCTTCCAGATACGCAGTCATAAATCCATCAATCTTGCCATCGAGTACACCGCTAGCGTCACGGTCCTCATGTTTTGTGCGCGTATCTTTGACCATCGTGTAGGGATGCAGTACATAATTACGGATTTGACTTCCCCAACTAGCAGATTCATTTGCCTGTAAGTCACTGATATTTTCAGCGTGCTGCTCGAGCTGTAATTGCGCTAATTTTGAACGCAGGATTTTCATCGCCGTTTCTTTGTTCTGCAGCTGCGAACGCTCGTTTTGAATTGCCACAACGATGCCGGTTGGAATATGCGTCACACGAACCGCACTATCTGTTGTATTAACCGACTGACCGCCATGACCACCAGCCCTATACACATCAATCTTGAGATCCTTGTCGTCAATCGCCACTTCATCCGGTGTATTGATCTGCGGCAAGATATCAACGAGCGCAAAGCTCGTTTGACGAAGGTTATCGCTATTAAATGGACTCAGACGCACCAAACGATGCACACCATTTTCTGAGCGTAGTTTTCCGTAGGCATATGGACCAGTTAGTTCAATGACGCTACTCTTAATACCAGCCTCATCCGCCGCAGAACGTTCAACAATGGTCGTTTGCATACCAGCCTTTTCCGCCCAGCGAAGATACATCCGCTCGAGCATCTCGGTCCAGTCCTGTGCGTCAGTACCGCCCGCCCCGGCGCTCAAACGAATAATTGCGTTGTGGTCGTCGTACTGACCATTGAACAGTAGTTCCTTTTTACGCTCAGCTAATTCAGACTCCAGTGCGGTCAACTGCGTATCAAATTCTTTTGCAAGGCTGTCGTCACCCAGCTCCATCAATTCGCGCATATCATCAACCTGACTACGAAGGATATGCCACGGCTCTACCATTGACTGTAGGGCTGCCGCCTGTTTGCTTTTCTCTTGCGCATAGGCAGGATTGTTCCAGATTTCAGGCGAAGCTAACTCTGTCTCAACAGCACTCAGCTGGGTTGCTTTGGCATCAATCGCCAGCTGTTCATACGCGGCCATGATTGAATCACGCAGTACGTCGAGACGTTTTACCAGCGGCTGCATACTTATGATTCCTCTAGTTTTTCAACAGCAGCAATGAATTGATCACCGCGATCGCCATAGTTCTTGAACATATCAAAGCTCGCACTTGCTGGACTTAGGATAACAACATCGCCTGATTGTGCACGCATAGCAGCAGCCTTAACAAAATCACCCATATTGATTGAATCGACGTAGGTAACTGCCGCACCCGCTGCCTTGGCTTGCAACAATTCTTTAATCTTTACACCTGTTCGACCCACCGTTATAACAGCCCGCACTGTGTCGCTAGCAATAATTTCATCAACTAAATCAGTGTAGTCAGCCCCTTTGTCTGATCCACCCAAAATAAGCACTTTCGGCGCATCAAAAGCATGAATAGCCGCAATGGCACTGCCAGGAGTTGTTGCAATGCTATCGTCGAAATATGCAACTTCCTGAACATTACGTACAAACCTTAGCCGGTGCGGCAGACCGGTGAACGAGCTTAATCCCATTTCAATAGCCTCTGGTGTTACCGTATTATCCAATGCTAATACGGCTGTGATCGCCGCACAGGCATTATCTTGATTATGATAACCCGGAAGCCTCAGAGCCTCAAGCGAACATAGGGCCTGATTGGCATAATAGAATTGCCCCTCTTGAACCCGGACAGATTGCTCTGTTTGATACGGAATTTGCTGTGCAGTAGAAAGTCTAGCAATCTGTGTAGATGATTGGTTAGACGCATTGTAAATTACATAATCTGCCGCTGTTTGATAGCGCGCGATATTCGCTTTGGCCTGAACGTAATTCTCGAAGTCACGGTGAACATCGAGGTGATCTGCTTCAATCATCAGCACCACTGCAACGTGTGGCGACCGTTCGACGTCCCATAATTGAAAACTGCTCAGTTCATACACGACAATATCATCGGCGTGAACATCAGCTAAGGTGTCGAGTGCCGGAACGCCAATATTGCCAACGAGATGAACAGTTTTGCCCGCAGAACGAAGCATACTAGTAATCAGGCTACTAGTCGTCCCCTTACCCTTGCTGCCAGTGACGCCGATAATAGGTGCGGGGCATTTTTCAAAGAATTCATTTGTTGCAGACCACACTTTTCCATCAGTCTTAATTTTATGTGGCGCAAGTCCAGCGGTGCGAATCACCAAATCATAACCATTAAGTTTAGCAAACGCGTCTTCACCCACGATCAATGAGGCATCGACAGGCACAGGATGTGATGGTTGGTGTTCGTCAACAATCACAACTTGATTGTCGGACGTATTCCAATAGCGATAGCTCGATTCACCTTCTACGCCGTAGCCTGCAATTGCGATCTTCATAACTCTAGTTTACTCCGACTGGAAAAGAGTCGCTAATTTATCGTTTAATTCTACGATCTCTTCTTTTTCGCCGCTACTTACACCGGCCAAAACCCAGGCGTTACTGCCAATAAATTCACGAGCAGTACTGATGATGCATTCACGGGTTGTTTTACGGATCGAATCAGGTACTTTTTCGTAATCTTTCACGATACCATCTGCAAAATAACGACCGGTGTAAAAATTGCTAATCTGCGCAACGGTCTGCGCACCCATTTGATAGCGTCCGAGTGCATAGGATTTTGCTGCAACGAGTTCGTCTTCGGTGATATTACCGTCGAGAACATGTTTGACTTCGCTTACGATAATGTCGAATAACGCACCTGATGTTTCAAGATTCACCTGACCACCAAAATCCCAGCTACTATCATGGAACCCAACTGATGTGTCGGAAAAGACACCATACGCCAGTCCCTTTTTACGGGCGGCGCCATAAATACGCGAGTGCATCGTCCCAGTCAGAATCTGATCAAGGCAGTTCATCGCCTCAGCCTCTTCATCATTTAATTCACGTGGCATGGTAATTGAAAGACCAAATGTAAGGTTCGAAGCTTCTTTGCGACGAATCAATGTTGGGTTCGCACTTGAAAGAATGTCTTTTGGTACTGCAAAGCGTTCACCAGCCGGCAGTTCCCAATCTTCTAATTGACGACGAATTTCAGTCATGCGACCCTTTAACTTACCGGCAATCACAAAGCACATATTATTAGCCGTATGCGTACGCTTGTGATGTTCGCGAATATCCGCTAGGCTCACATTTTGAATCGTCTGCAGTCGCTGCCAGAATGTATAGACATCCTCACCCAGGAGCTGCTGAATTTTTGGCCAAAGTACCCGGTTGTGATTATTTAAATAACCAGTGAGTTCGCTCTTAACATTGCCCTTTTCAGCCTCAAGCTCTTCTTTATTAAAGCGTGGCTGACAAATCGCCACACGCTGCAACGCAAAGATACGCTCCCACTCAAAATCTGCGCAGTCAGCTACGTAGACCATCGAAAGATCGCTAGTATAGGCATTGTGATAGGCACCGTTTTTAGTAAAATCAGCCTCGTATTCATGCTCTGATTTATATTTAGCATTGGCACCGAATGCCATGTGCTCCATGATGTGAGCAGTTTCGTAGATGTCTTTATTGCGGACATAACGATTACCAGCACGGAACTGAAATTGAAAGCTCATCACAGTAGCGCCGGGAATATCAATAAAAAGACCGCGGGCTCCGTTTTTTAATCGCACTTCTTGAACGGTGTGTTTCATATGTATTTACTTCCTACCACCCGTTACTTGCGATTTGTTTTACGATTTTGTCGCTGCGCTTTTTTCTTTTTGCGAACAACGTTTTTCTGTCGATTAATATCAGATGCCGACTTGGCTTTTTTGGCTTTAAAATCATCATCACGATTTGATTCACCGCTCGTAATCTCATTCACGCCCTTTTCAACGGCATGTTCGGCTAGTCGGGTAAGCTCAGTGTCATGATCTTCGGCTTCACTGGCAATAACATCGTGGACGTGGACATGCATGACCGAGCGAAGTACTTCATCACGAAGCATCGCCTGAAGACTATTAAAGAGATGTTGAGATTCGCTACGATATTCAACCAGTGGATCACGCTGACCAACACTTCGCCAGTGAATACCTTCACGTAGGTGCTGCATATTCTCAAGGTGTTGCATCCAGAGCGTATCAAGAACCTGCAAATACACTTCACGTTCAACCTTACGGATGACTTCTTCGCCTAGTTCTTTTTCCTTAGCAGCGTACAGTTTCTCAACTGCCTTTTTGGCAAGTTCGAAACGTAGTTTATCTTTCTTCTCTGCACCAATTGCCTCGATTGTCTTAGCAGTTGTCGGGAAGACAGTTTCAAATTGCTCGGCAAAGTTTCGATTATTCTTTGCTGGTACAACAGTGAGTTCGCGTAGTTTTTCATCAATTAAACGCTGAATTTCTGGTTTGATATTATCGCCTTCAAGAATCTTGCGACGCATAACATAGACAACGCGACGGTGGCGGTTGATGACGTTGTCGTACTGAACAACATTTTTACGAGTATCGTAGTTATACCCTTCAACGCGTTTTTGGGCAGCTTCAAGCGTCTTAGACACGGCCTTGTTTTGGATAGCCGTATCTTCATCGACGCCCAATCGATCCATAAGTGACGCAATTCGTTCACCCTGGAAAATACGCATCAAATCATCTTCGGTACTTACATAGAATTGCGTTTCGCCCGGATCACCCTGGCGGCCACCACGGCCACGTAGCTGATTATCAATACGGCGTGATTCATGTCGCTCAGAGCCAATCACGACGAGTCCGCCAAGTTCCTTCACGCCTTCACCGAGAACAATATCGGTACCACGACCGGCAATGTTGGTAGCGAGCGTAATAGCGCCTTTTTGACCAGCTTTTTCAACAATCGCCGCTTCGCGTTCGTTGTTTTTGGCGTTCAATAATTCGTAAGGAACCTTTTCTTTATCAAGCCATGCTGCAATCAATTCGTTTTTCGCAATCGATGCAGAACCAACCAAGACCGGTCGACCCTGGTCGTGATATTCCTTAATGGCATCAGCGACAGCTTTTAGCTTGCCTTTTTCAGTTTTAAAGATTAGGTCTTCGTGATCGATACGAGCAATCGGACGGTTTGACGGAATCTGGATAACATCCAAACTATAGATCTGCTGGAACTCTTCGGCCTCTGTAAATGCCGTACCAGTCATACCCGAAAGCTTGTTATACAAGCGGAAATAGTTCTGGAATGAAACAGTGGCGAGTGTCATGCTTTCCTGCAGAACTGAAACACCTTCTTTGGCTTCGATTGCCTGATGAAGCCCTTCGTTGTAGCGACGACCTTGCATCAAACGACCTGTGTGTTCGTCGACGATAATCACTTCACCGTCTTTTGTGACAACGTAATCCTTATCACGCTTAAAGATAGCCTGGGCGCGGAGCGCCTGGTCCATGTGGTAGACAGAACGGACAGCATCTGGTGTGTATAAGTTTTTTATGCCCAACATTTTTTGAACCTTCTCAACGCCCTCGTCGGTCAAGGCAACACTACGGCGCTTTTCGTCCAGAATATAATCTTCTTCTTTTAGCTTGGCAGCGATTTTTGCAAACTGATAGTAGCTATCAGGATTTTCCGCAGCTGGTGCGCTAATAATCAGAGGTGTTCGCGCCTCATCGATCAAAATTGAGTCAACCTCGTCGACAATTGCGAAGTTCAATTCACGCTGACGAAGTAGTTCCATTTCATTCACCATGTTGTCGCGCAGGTAGTCAAAACCAAACTCGTTGTTCGTACCATATGTAATATCAGCTGCATATGCTTCTTTACGAGTAACAGGACGGAGCTTACGCATACGTGGGTCGGTGTGGTCTTCGTTGTCATAATCTTTGTCATAAACAAATGAAGCGTCATTAATAATGACACCAGTACTCATACCGAGGAAATCATAGAGCTCACCCATCCAGCTCGCGTCACGCTGTGCCAAGTAGTCGTTCACGGTAACAACATGTACACCCTTTTCTTCAAGTGCATTTAGATACACAGGTAGTGTCGCCACCAATGTCTTACCTTCACCCGTCTTCATTTCAGCCACATTGCCATCGTGGAGCACCATGCCACCGATCAACTGAACGTCAAAGTGACGCATGCCGAGCACACGGTCGCCAGCTTCACGTACTAACGCGAAAGCATCAGGCAGAATGTCATCGAGCGTTACGTTCTTCTTTGCTAGGCGTTCTTTTAGAGCCGCAGTCTGCTTGCGAAGTTCGGGCTTGGTCATTTTTTTATAGGTGTCAGCAAGGCCATTGACTGTCTCAACCTTCTTTTGCAATGTCTTAAGCAATCGCTGCTGCGGATCACCGAACACCTTTGTTAACGCTTTTTGTCGACTAACCATCTTTTTAGAATTCCCCTCACTAACCTGCAGTTTCTGTCAAATACTATATGGTATTATACGCTGTTTCGGCCTCAGATAAAAGTAGCAAGACAAAGTAGCAAGACATAATAAAAGCCCCTTTTTCAAGAGGCCTCTACTGCGAGCTTGATTCTACTGCGCTTCGCGGGCGTAGCCTCGCTTAAAACGATCCAAAACGCCTCGACGCCCAACGTGTGGAATAGTTGCTTCTTTATACTTGTGAAGCTGTGCTACAATCTTGGCTTCAACAATATCGACAGCCGCTAGCATGTTAACGGTCGAATCACGAGCGGTCATACGTTTATCGGGTACATTCAAGACAATCTCTGCCTCGTATTTATTACCGTGATCAGCGTCGATCTGACGAAGTCGAACATCAACCGTCACACTCTTGCGAGCATGGCGAGGTAAATAACGATCCAGTCGCCCTATCTTACGCATCACATATTTTCTTGTGGTGTCATCGATGTCGTATTTTATTCCAGTGATATCGATTGTTGCAATCATGCTACCCTCCTGTGTTTGTATACGATTTGTATATCTATTATACCACTGCGGGTGAGCTAAAGTGTGGTTTTGCCACCAAGATACGGCTGCAATACGGCCGGTACGGCAATCGTACCATCCTCTTGCTGATTATTCTCGATAATTGCAATCATGATGCGACCTAGCGCAAATGCTGTAGCGTCGTTCGTATGAACAAGCTCAAGCGCTCCAGAATCACGACGGACGCGAGTCTTAAGGCGGCGAGATTGGTAATCAGTCATGTAGTCAGCGGTATGCGTCTCGCGGTATTTATCTTGGCCTGGAAGCCATGTTTCCATATCGATACCACGTGCATTTGGCTTACCAATATCAACAGTACATTTTTGAATAACCTGATATGACAAACCTAGGGTCGATAGTAGATATTCCTGAATTGCGACAAAGAACAGATGCTCCTTGGCCCCGTCATCACCAGTTGTAAAGCTTTCCATTTCTAACTTATCGAACTGATGCATACGCAGAATGCCTTCCATATCTTTGCCATAGGTCCCCGCTTCGCGGCGGAAACTGGTCGCATAGCCTAGGTAGCGAAGTGGCAATTGCTTTTCGTCAAAAATCTCGTCAGCGTGCATGCTACCCAGTACGTGCTCCGCGCTTCCCTGTAGCCATAAATCATCACCCTCTAATTTATAACGATCGTCCCGTGGCTCTAAACGATCCATCGCATCATATAGTTCTGTGCGGATCATAAGCGGTGGCAAAATTGGTGTGAACGGCTTAATAGCAACATCAAGGTTGGCATCTTTAGCAATCTTTGCTAGCGTATCTTCATCACTCAGTGAATTGATAACAAATTGCACGACTGCCAGCTGCAGTTTGACTAAATCACCCTTAATATATGCAAATCGACTACCCGCTACCTTGGCGGCACGTTCTTTATCAATCCATTCTCGTTGTTCAGCAATCTCATAATGATTGCGTGGCGCAAATGTAAACTGAGGCTTTTCACCGACAGTTTTTGCTACCACATTCTCGTCTTCTGTTGCGCCGACAGGTACATCACTGGCTGCCATATTCGGTACTAATTTTAGTAAACGAACAAAGGTTTCATCAGCTTCTTTGAGGTTAGTTTCAACTTCACTTAACTGCTCTTTAATTGCCTTGCCTTCAGCAACCAAATCGTCAGCTGGCTTACCGCCTTTCATTTGTGAAGAAATGACATTACGCTTTTCACGAAGCTCATCGGCTAGCTGCTGAAGTTGTCGCTTCGTTTTATCCCAACCGAGCAATTCATCAATCGAAACATCATAGCCTTTGCGCTTGGCGTTTTCTTGAACCTTTGATGCATTTTCTCGAATATAGCGAATGTCTAACATGCATTCATTGTACCACCCCAGTCAGATCCAAGGTAGTACCTTCGTCAAAATCTATTCGGTGCGCAACGCTTCAATCGGATCCAGCTTGGCTGCCTTGCGTGCCGGCATAATCCCAGCTCCGACCGAGACTAACATTAGTCCAATGACAACACCGGCAACAGTTAATGGGTCAAAGATCAGAAGATGTGTTTTACCCAAATTCAGTACATCGGTAATTAGTGGATTCGCAATTACACCAGCGCCAATCGCCATGCCGCTACCAATAATACCGCCTAAGAATCCTACCCAAGCCGCCTCGTAACGGAATAGTCGTCCAACATCGCGACGACGCATGCCGAGTGCTTTCATAAGGCCGATCTGCTGCGTACGCTCAAGAACACTAATGTACTGCGTGTTAATAATACCGAAGATTGATGTTAAGACAGCGAGTGCCCCAAATCCGAGTAAAATACCTTGCAGCACGTTGATGAACTGGAAAATAAAGCTCATTAAATCTTCGGCCGTCTGCGCATCATAGCTTCCCTGACTGTTAATCTTTTCTTTCAAAGACTTAACATCAACCCCTTCTTTAGCGGTCACTAGCACACCGTAATAAGCGCCGAATAAAGGAGTCCCCTGCTGGGTGTAGTTATAGAGTTCAAGGGCAGCATCTTTATCAATTAAGATACCGCTACTTGCACTCACAGCTAGTGCCGATGGCTTTACAACACCTGCGACCGTAAAGGTGAATGTCTTTGCCTCGGGCATTGCCATGCCGCCCTTATTGGCGACAATTTGAATCGTCTGACCAACAGCACTTTCACTATTCGAGAATCCAAGCGCTTGTCTGAAAGAATCTGGAATAATAACCTGGTCTTTCTGTAAATTATTACCGCTTCCAGCTACATACTCTTGTTTCACGCTTGCATTAAACGACTCAACATTGGCTGTATACTTTTTTTGTCCAGGCCGCGTAACGTATTTGATTGTCACCGTATACTGTGGGGTTGCAGATTCAACACCATCAACCTTTGCAATCTTGTCGATATCAGACTGCTTCATTAATTTCGTCGAAAAACCACCGCCAAAATTGATCGTTGGATCTTCACTATATTCCTTCGGTTTGGTTGGATCATTCTGAGCATCTTGTTTTGGCTGAACGTAGATCTCGCGAACATTCGTGTTGCTGCTAACAATGTCCTCAGCATAGGCTCGGCCACCAGCACCAGCTGCAAATGCCAGCGTTATGGTAAAGGCTCCAACGCCAATAGCCAGGCTCGTTAGAAGCGTTCGCGCTTTCGCTTGTCGCAGACTACGGCCTGCACGTCGAATTGTGTCTCGGATTTTCATTACTGGATTTTCCTCACTACTGGTCGTATTGTGTCTGCTTTTTTATGTGGTTCTGTAATTGATTCAATTTTACCGTCCTTAATATGGATGCGGATGTCGCATTTATCAGCCAGATCAGGATCATGCGTAACGATAACAAGTGTGCAGCCAGTTGATTTATTGTAGCCGAACAATAGGTCCTCGACCACTTCTCCTGTTGCACTGTCGAGGTTACCGGTTGGCTCATCGGCAAATAGAACACGAGGATTATTCACAATGGCACGCGCCACAGCAAGACGCTGTTTTTGACCACCGGATAGATCACGGGCGCGTGACTTTTTCTTATCTAGTAGCTCAACTGAGGCAAGTGTTTTTTCAATCATTTCACGTCGCTTACCAAATGGCACGTCGGCAATTTCAAGTGGAAGACTGACATTATCAAAACAACTTTCATTTGCTTGGACGAAAAAGCTTTGAAAGATAAAGCTCATCTTAGTCGAACGAAACAGATCAACTTCCTTTTGCTTCATTTTCAGAATATCCTTGCCCTCAATAAGCACTTCGCCAACCTTAGGCCGGTCAAGTCCGCTCATGGCATGCATTAGTGTACTTTTACCGCTCCCTGACTTGCCCAAAATTGCTACGCTAGCGCCATCAGGAATTGTAAATGACACATTATCAAGCGCCGTAAATATATTATGTTTCTTGCCGTATGTTTTTGTTACGCCTCGTACTTCAATCACCTATGCGTCACTCCCCCGAAATTTACTTACTCTCTTTACTATAACAGCTTACCGACCGCGGCGGCGATCGTATTTACGCTTATGTTGAGGTTGCCACGGACGACGATGCGAGCGAGACACAGCATCTCGCTGCGCGCCCAACTTTGCCATGAAGGCCTCGCCAAGGTATGTCTGCATCTTCCCAAGCTTACTTAGCTCATTCTGCTGACCTGGATTTAACTCTTCAACCGACAGTGCATTACCAACAATTGCCCGTACACGCTGCTGCAACTGACGCAGCGGCACCATTGGGATGCGCTTGTGATGTCCGCGTTGTAAATTGCGTCGCTCATTTTCCAGCTGCTCGTACAGCCAGGTTCCGTACAGCTCACTAAATAAACGTTTATCATGGCCGCCTTTGCGCGTTACCGCCACCCCACCACCTTCGATAGTACGGCCATTAAAGCGCACCAGCTGTCTCGTTGCTAGCGCACCACGCCGACTGTCAAAATAGGTTTTACCTTGGCGAACACTAAAAAGATGTGGCGCAAGCGCCTCAAGCCAGCGTGGATTCACTTCGGTAATGCCCTGCACCAAATGCAGTGTCTCTAAATCACCTTTTTGAGTCTGGATTTGCAGATCAAATGGCGTACCGACAAATAGCTTAGGATGAACAACAACACTGCTGCTTGATAGCTCTCTTTTTTGCTTGGTCATAAGATGAACAGCAACATCATCACCTTCGATCATCCATAGTTGATCAATCTGGCCTGCGACAATACATTGCAGTAGCTGATCAATTTCGGCACTATCTACTGGTAACAGCTCACTACCATCAAGTCCTAGATCACGATGAAGACGATCAATCACGTCATTCGCCTTGTCGATATTCTTCCCGATAATACCCAAGTCTTCAAATTCTTCTGGATCGATATTTGGAATCGATAAATAGACGTCATACTGCGCAATCAAATCCGAGCGCTTCTGTTTGGTGTATTTACGCCAGCCTGTATAGCGCGTGCCGCCCTTTACAATACCGCCAACCTCTTGAATTCCGATAATAGCTGCCAGTTTTGTCTGCAGAGACGCATCATACTGCGTTGCCTCTACAAGCATTCGGGCATAGCTCGACTCGACTGGAAAACGCTCCATTTGTCGTCCAATGCTTGTCACTTCACCATTGGGCGTCAGCGCACCAAGTGAAATCAGGGTTTGCTTGGCCGCCTTAATGGCGCGTTTGCTCGGGTCGTGATAAAAATCGAGTAGCTCGATATCAATACCCACATTGGCAAGCCGCAGCGTCAGACGATCAATGTGTTTACGCAAAATTTCAGGAATCGCATACTCGGGCCGATCCTCAAATGGCAAACACGGCATGTCGTCTAATGGTGCCAAAATATACGTTCCCGGCTTGGTACGACCCGCACGACCAGCTCGCTGTAAACAATCCGCCTGTGATGTCTGAGCGATAAATAACCCTTCCACACCATCGCGTACCTCACTGCGGCGCTCAAGGCCAGAGTCAATCACCATATCAACATCGTCAATTGTCACGCTAGTCTGAGCGATATTTGTTGCCAAAATCACCTTGCCATTTGGATACGACGCAAATGCCTGCTGCTGCGCAGTCGCCTCTAGCTGACTATGAAGTGGAATGACCGGAACACCTAGCTTAGTCGCTTTGAGCTTTAAGATTTGTCCAACATTTTCAATCTCGGCCTTACCCGGCAAAAACACCAACATATTCTCTGCCTGGTCAATAGACTGCATAATTTCAGTCACAATATCTTTACCGCGGCGCTTTTCAACCGGAAAGCTACGACCAGGAACGGCAACCGTTGCCGCACCGTTAAAATACGCGGCCAGTGCATCAACTTCGATCGTGGCACTCATAATCAGAACTTTAAAGCGTGGCTCTTCTAGACAGCGCTTTTTGGCCCATGCCACCAAGACTTCCATGTTCTCATTCCACTCGTGCACTTCATCAAGCACGAGCACTTGCTGCGGATTTGTGCCACTGCCGGTAATTTCGCGGACTAACTGTAGCCCGTCAGTACAGTAGAGGATTGTCGTATCCGGGCCATCATCACGTTCATGTGCGGTTCGGTAACCAATAACTTCGTCGCTGTCTTTCCCGGTTCGAATCGCCCATTCCTCGCGAACTCGTCGCGCCAAGTTGCGCGCTGCCAGAATACGCGGCTGCGTTACAATCACTTTCTGATAGCCATGTTCTGCGAGATATTGCGGGATTTGCGTACTTTTGCCCGCTCCTGTTTCGGCTGTCACAATTGTTACTTGATTTTGATCAACAGCTGACACGATCGTGTCTCGATAGGCCAGTACAGGCAACTCTGCTAAAACCCCCTCTGTCGATATCGTCATACCACCATTGTACCGTATATGGTTAAAATAATAAGCCACTTAAGCCTACTAGCATGTTACATCAAACTATTCGGCTCTTTTACCGCGACAATATGATAATCGCTATTCCGTGCCATATAACCACCCCCGTGCGAGATAATAATAAATATACCATCAAATTTTGCCTGTCGAGCAATACGTCTCATAGCAATACTTTGGCTAAAAGCGATGACATCAGTCTTTTCATAGCGCGTGGTACGATCATCGATGAGTAGTGTCATACTTGATTCATTTTTATAATGTTTCTTTTGCTTTAGCTTAACCGCTCGTTCGACTAAATAACCGTATGGCGGAACCCTACTGTCTATACCTGAATCGTACTGAAAGATATTTGGCGCACTGCTTCCCTCCATGCGATAAACCAAAACTTTATCCTCATTCGTAACTTCACCAATCAAACGTTTAAGTGTCTGGCCCGAAGGTGGCTGGGACATAACAGGAATCTGGTCATCCGCAAGCCTGCGTCGCAATTTCGCCATAGCTTGTTTTGAAACATGCGCATGGAAAACAATAAAATGACCGCGCTCTGCACCTACTTGCTCGAGCGACTCTTGGATTTGCGATTTTATACCCTGAATCTTGCGCGCAAGAATACCTCCTACGCTACCGGATGAATAGTTACCCATTGAAACAATCTCTATTTCTAAAGATAAACCACTATATTCCTGAAACGTAAAATCATGCGGCGCATCGCGCGCACACCAATACGGTGGAAAGATTTTGTCGTAAATTTGATTAATATGACGTATAAACTGCCAAGCTAATAAATTCTCACGCTCAATTTTAGTCTTTGTTAAGAGATGAGACTTTTCGATTCGTTTACCGTTCCTGTCAAAGTAAATAATCGATTCATGATTTTCAACAAATCCAGCATTAATGCCTGGATACTGAACCATATTAGCCTAGGTGGACATCGGGATAAATTTCTCGTGTCGTGTTGTCGTATTCTGTACGCAACTGTGGGAACGGTACGCCTTCTCGTGCCGTTACACCTTCAAGTGACCAGAAAATGCGTTCCGAGAAGCCAAGTCCACATGCAGGTGGCATTCCATATTCTAGGGCCTCGACATAATCAATATCCATCATCTGAGCCTCGTCATCGCCAGCGTCACGCATTTTTTGCTGTTCAATAAATCGATCATACTGGTCGACTGGATCATTCAGTTCAGAAAACGCTTTACACATTTCACTACCGCCAAATACCAGGTTAAACTGCTCGGTTAGCTGCGGATTATCAGGCTGAACCTTTGCAAGTGGTTGCATAAATGTTGGCATATCAATAAGAAAAGCCGGGCCAGTCAGTGTCTTACGATATTTCTTCCATAACTTATCAAGACTACGTTGGCGGTTATCCTGTTTCTCCACCTCAAGTCCATGCTCTTTAAGTTTTGCCGCAATATCTTCAATAGGCGAGTCAAAAACGTCAATTTGATACTGTTCACGCAGCACATCCACAAAACTAATCTTAGGGAAATGCTCACCATCCACACCAAAATCAACAGCTGAACCATCAGCCAAAGTAAACTGTCGCGTTCGCCATGTGTTATCGACAATGGAGCGAATCATGCGCTCTGTCATCTCCATGCCTTTTTCCCAGTCGGCATACGCCCAGTACCACTCCATCGCGACGTGCTCCGGGAGATGTTCATCACTGTAATTTTCATTACGGAAACGTGCGCCAATATCAAAAACTTTTTCATATCCAGCAACAAGTAAACGCTTCAACGGAAGTTCGTGACTAATGCGTAGGAAGAAATCTTGACCAAGGGCATCCATATGTGTCACGAACGGGTTAGCATCGGCACCACCCGCCGTCGCCTCTAGAACAGGGATATTAATTTCTAAAAATCCCTCATCAATCAAAAACTGTCGCGTCGCCTGCCAGAATTTTGAACGACGGACAAAACGATCACGTACATCCTGATTAACGTTCATATCAACATAACGACGACGGAGACGCTCTTCTTTATTAGTTAGCTCAGTCGGCATTGGGCGAAGTGATTTAGTTAGTAGACGTAGCGTCTGTGTACCAACAGAGATTTCACCAGTTTGCGTCTTAATAACTGTTCCGGTGGCTTCAATAAAATCACCGGTATCGAGCAGGGGCAATTCTTTCATTCCTAAACGACCGTTGATCGCATCAAATTCAGCGACGTCACCAGCGCGAAGGAATAATTGCACTTGGCCGCTAAAGTCTTTAACAACGATAAACGCCAACTTGCCAAATTTTCGAATACTCGTAATGCGGCCTGCAACGGTCACCTCTTGCCCTTCAAGTGTCGCAAAGTCAGATACAATCTGGCCCGCATCATGCGTGCGGTGGCTATCCGCAGGAAAAGCTTCAACGCCAAGCGCCTTTAGTTCATCTAGTTTTCGTAGTCGCTCATCGCGGTAGTCTTGGAGTGTTGCCATATCTGTTACAGTATACCGTATTTGAGTCATAATAAAAACCTCGCCGAATCATACGGCGAGGTTTATTTGATCAAACTAGTGACTAGTGAATGGCTACGATTTCGTAGGTAACTTCACCCTTTTGGGTGTTAATTGTCGCGCTGTCGCCAACTTTTTTGCCCATCAATGCTTCACCAAGTGGTGATTCATTACTGATTTTACCTTCAAGTGGGTCAGCCTCGACTGGACCAACAACAGAATAGGCTGTTGTTTTCTTGCCGTTCTTTAGCTCGACTTTGCTACCAAGGATAACCTTTGAGCTTTTCACTGCCTTAATCAGCTCAGCGTTAAGCAGGATGTCTTCGATTTCCGCGACACGGCTCTCAACAAGACCTTGTTCTTCACGAGCGCTGTCGTATTCAGCGTTCTCACTGAGGTCACCGAAATCACGAGCTTCTGCGATCTTGTCTGCAATTGCGCCACGGCGCCCAACAAGCTCTGCAAGTTCCGCTTCGAGTTCTTTTTTACCTTCATCAGTAATTTGATACATTTTTTTCATATGATTATTCCTTTAATTCACTATTATATAGCGTTTTAATAAATTTTACTACGCTATATGTAGCGTAAACCCTTTTAAGTCTTGGACAGTCAATTTAGTGTATCAAGCAGCTGGTCACGTGTCAATAGAGTCATTTCACCACTGTTACGGCGCGTTAATTCGTACTGTCCCGACTCGATCAAACGATCACTCACCGTCACGCGATATGGGATGCCCATCAGCTCGGCGTCGGCAAATTTATTTCCTGGTCGTTCATCGCGGTCATCGTACAATACTTCGATGTCTTTAGCTATTAGCTCGTTGTATAGAGCATCAGCGTGTGCGATCGCCTCGTCTCCACCAATTCGTACTAAATACACCTTAGCTGGGGCGACATTTTCTGGCCACACGAGGCCTTTGTCATCACTGAAATGCTCCGCAATCAAGCCCATAACGCGGCTTGGACCGATGCCGTAGCTTCCCATAATGACGCGGCGACTTACACCACCATCATCAGTGTAGTTAAGGTCAAGAGCATCAGAAAACTTTGTGCCGAGCGTAAAGATATTACCTACTTCAACGGCAGTCTTTTCGATCAATTCGTCTTTCGTAACGCCTAAATCGGCCAGAACCTCATCGTTGTAGACTTCTTCGTTAATGGCAATATTTTTGCCTTCGTGAACATAAATCTTATCCTCACCTACTGGACTAAGCGTCTGGAATTCGTGGCTATATTTAGCAAAGCTACCACCACTGGCAAATGTCTTATAGGTAATCTCACCCAGGCCTAGGCGTGCATAGACACGATCGTATGCATCGCTAATCTTTTCATAGAACGCGTCATGTTCTTCCTGGGTGCGGCTAAAGCTATACAAATCCTTCATCCAAAATTCGCGACCACGCATCAAGCCACTTTTGCTACGCAATTCATTGCGGAACTTGATCTGAAACTGGTATGGATATACTGGCAAATCCTTGTAGCTATTAATATACGTCTTCATCAACTTAGTTAACGGTTCTTCATGTGTTGGTGCCAGCCCAAGCTCACTACCACTGGCAAGCTTTGTTTTGAACCACACATCCATCACCTGGTCGTCCCAGCGACCCGAAGCTTCCCAGACGTCTTTTTGCTGCAACGCAGTTAAGCTAATTTCGTTACCACCAATGCCATCCATCTCTTCACGGATAATCTGAACGATCTTATCGAGCACGCGCTTACCTAGTGGTAGATACGCGTAGACGCCGGCCATTTCCTTATAGATAAAGCCAGCTCGGATAAGAAGCTGGGCGTTCTTTGCCACCTCGTCTGCTGGTGCCGTTTTACTTGTTTTGGTGAATAGATTCGATACTCGCATAATAATTTCCTTGTTTAGATATCGTTGTAAAGTCCTAGGTAATAAAAGAAACTACCGGCCAAGCGGTGTTTCGGGAAGAAAAGATGGAACAAATCGAGTCATCATTACCCCCCTATTGTATGCAATAGCTGCGGATTAATAAAGAGAAAATAAAATGCCAAGCCATTTTTCATCATATGCAGCAAGACACCTGCCCAAATATTTCCAGTGATTTCGCGCAGACTACACATCACCAAGCTTAAGACAAATACATCAACCGCCACATTCACTCCGGCCAATGTACCGTCGCTCCAGTTCATATGCAAAAGTGCAAATAGCAGACTAGTTGCTAAGACCGTAAGCCACACTGAGACCGATTTACGCAATTTTCCATACAAATACCCGCGAAAAATAGCTTCTTCGGCCACTGGCGCAACAACGACAAGCGTAAAGAATGCCAGTAAGTATTCGAAGCGGTTTGTCAGATTGTCAAAGCCAACTTCTTGTGGTGCGGCGCCGTCAAAACCAGGGACGAAGGTCGTCAAAAGATACACGACAATTCCCGACGCTAGTAGATACAAGACAAAGCCTGCTGGTGCAAGCCCTATATCCATCCAGCTTGGCAACCGTGTTATTCCTAACTCGTTCTTTGTCGTCGAGATCCGACGAACCCACCATGGCACCATAATGACAATAGCCAGCGTTAACACGTACACGCTTGCCGCTGCTACTGTTTCAAAAATTGATGGATTAAGTACGGATAACTGCACTCCAGCTGAACGAAGTGCAATAATAAGCGCACTGACCACAATCTGAGCCAAAACAAAGCTAGCCGCCACCCATGCAGGCAGCCCAAGAACAAGCCACCAACGCCTAGAGTGACGCTTGGTTACTGGCTGCTCTATTTTATTTGATAAGTTTGCCGACATCTGCAACCGTCACCACAATAATAAGTGCCATTAATACCATAAAGCCAATTGTCTGGATCTTTTCTTCACGCTCTTTGGTGAGTGGCTTCTTTAATAGCCGGAAAATTACCATCGTAAACCATCGCCCCCCGTCAAGCGCCGGGATAGGCAACGCATTCATTACCGCGAGAGTCAGCGAGATGATTGCAGTGAGTAAAACAAGTTGTGTCAGGCCAGCTTGCTCTGCAGCGGGGAAAATCGTCCCCAAAATGCCAACCGGTCCTGCAACACTATTACCTGCCTTCGCAAGACTTTGGTTTGCTTCGGTTCGCGTATCCGGATCAGGACTCAGCTGCAAGAAAATACCTTTGGTAAAATCAGCGACCAAATTGCCAAGCCCCTGGAATGTCACAGCTGTAAACTGTGCCGTTGTTAAAACTCCCACTATTGGCGCTGACCAGCTCGCCTGAATCTGTTCGCGCTGCAACGAACCAACACCCAAATAGCCAGTCTCGCTCTTAGTAAGAAGTGTTGCTTTTGCACTGTGCTCAACACCGCCGCGGGTGTAAATAATTTCAACTGTCTTTCCACGATTATCTTTTGTTGCATCAGATAGTGCCGCAGATGAATCAATAATCCTACCATCGAATCGTCGAATTTGATCTCCTGTTTTTAGACCGGCTTTATCGGCAGGAGAACCCTTGGTCACTACAGTTATTTCAATTGGTTTACTAATAATAGTCGTATCACCTGCGACCGAGAATTGGTTTGGTAGAATCTTCGGCAAACCCGTCCAAGCAAGAGTCGTCAATAGTAATGCGGCCACAAACCAGTTAATCAACACGCCAGCTAATAGAATACGCGTTTTTTGCCAGAACGTCGCAGCACCGTAGTCACCTTTTTTACTTGCGGCGTCGTGTTCGCCCTGTAATTTCACGAAGCCACCCAATGGCAACCAGTTAAGGCTAAAAAGAATACCGTTTTTTAATTTCTTTGACCACGCCATCGGTGGAAATCCAATACCAAACTCCTCGACCACAACGCCGTTACGACGCGCCAAAATCGCATGTCCCAGTTCGTGCACAACCACTAAGAAAACTAGGACGATAACGCCGACAATAATCCCCAATATTACTTCCATTTATCCTCCAAATCGTCGGCTGCGCCGTGAATATTCTTCTAGTATAGACGTCACATCGTCTTTTGTCATGTCTGGCCAAAGTTTATCTAAGAATAAAAGCTCACTATAGGCAGATCGCCACAGCATAAAGTTACTTAGCCGTTGTTCACCGCTCGTACGTACAACTATATCAATCGGTGGTAGCTCAGGTTTGTAGAGATGCTCAGATATAAGATCGGGGGTAATGTCAGCCACGTCGACACCCGCCTGAACAATTTTTTTGCACGCATCGACAATCTCTTGTTGTCCGCCATAATTAAAACACACAGCCAAGGTACCACCGGTATTATTTGCTGTATTCGCTTCGACACTTTCGACCGCCTCTAACACTTTAGGACTAAGCTGATCGCGCGACCCCAAAATAACAACCTTGATGTTGTTCTCTTGAAAAATATGCAGATCCTCAACCGCTGCCTTGATCACCATATTCATCAACTTGCCTACTTCATCTTGGCTTCGTTTCCAGTTTTCGGTGCTAAAGATGTAGAGTGATACGTACTCAACACCGGCGTCAAAACTAGCCTGCGCAATCTTATGCACGACTTTATAGCCGGCAGCGTGCCCTTTGAACGTCGGTAAACCATGTTCTTTGGCCCATCGCCGATTTCCGTCGACAATATAACCAATGTGTCGCGGAGTCACTCCTGTCATTAGATAGTCAGAATATCTTTCTCTTTAGCGGCAAAGATAGCTTCAATCTTGCTTTGGTAGTCGCTCATCAAACGATCGATTTCTTTTTCAACACGCTTTTCGTCGTCTTCAGATAGCTCCTTGGCGTCTTTTTTGCGCTTGGCATCCTTCAATGCATCCTGACGAATATTGCGAAGTGCAATACGAGTTTCTTCTACCTTATCGGCAGTCTGCTTCACGAGCTGCTTACGTCGCTCTTCAGTAAGTGGTGGCACCGGTACGCGAATAACGCGACCGTCGTCACTTGGATTAAAGCCGAGTGATTGATCAGCACGAATCGCAGCCGCAATCGCTTGCAAGTTACTTGGATCAAATGGCGTTACTTGCAACAGCTGTGGTTCTGGTGCAGTAATATTCGACACCTGGTTAAGCGGTGTCATAACACCATACGCCTCTACCTTGATACCCTCAAGCATGCCTGGATGTGAGCGGCCGGTACGAACTTTATGTAGCTCATCTTCAAAATGCTCTAGGGCACTTGTCATTTTTAATTCATAGGGGTCGGTATCAAACATAGTTCCTCACTTTAATTATCTAGTACTAGTATAGCAAAAACCGGCCATTTCTGGCCGGTTCTCAGGGTAGATTAAATCTAATCTTATTCAGTTACACCAAGTTCAATTCGCTTGAACTGACTAACACGAATGTTTTCGCCGCTTTTAGCGATTTGCTCTTTGATGCGACCTTCAACAGTCATGCTATCGTCAAGAATGTATGTCTGGCTCATTAATACCTTGTCGGCAAAGTGTTTTTTGAGCTGACCTTCAACGATCTTCTCACGCATGTCTTCAGGCTTCTTCTGAAGATCTTCGCTAGCAAGAAGTTCTTGCTTAACACGCTCAACTTCTTCAGCTGGAATGTCTTCTTCTGAAACGTATACAGGTGACATCGCAGCGATCTGCATAGCGATTTGGTGTGCAAGTTCGCGGAAGTCGTCAAGACGAGCCACGAAATCAGTTTCACAGTTTACTTCTACAACAACACCGATACGGTTTGAGTGAACATAGCTGTCAATAACACCTTCGCGAGTTTCGCGGTCACCTTTTTTCTCAGCCTTTGTCAGACCTTTTTTGCGCATAGCCTCAAGTGCTTTATCAAAATCACCGTCAGCTTCTACAAGAGCAACCTTAGCGTCAGTAAGACCAACACCAGTAAGTTCTTTTAGCTTTTTAATATCTTCGATTGAAACGCCCATTTATTATTTCTCCTCAGATTTATCAGCTGGTTTTTGTACGCCTGCACCTTCAGCAACAGCGGCAGTAAAGTAATCAAGGAGTAGTTGAACACCCTTGATGGCGTCGTCGTTACCCGGAACAACGTAGTCGATAGCGCTTGGGTCAGCGTTTGTATCAACGATACCAACTACTGGAATACCAAGTGTTTTTGCTTCTTTAACAGCGTTAGCGTCAGTGATAACGTCGATCACAACGATTGCACCTGGCTTGCCGTTAAGGTCTTTGATACCACCGTATTTAACGTTTAGTTCATCGATTTCCTCTTGGAAACGCTGTACTTCAAGTTTGTTGTAGCGCTTTTCAAGATCACCAGTTGCCATACGCTTTTCAAGATCTTTTAGCTTCTTGATCTGCTGAGTAACAGTGTCGACGTTGGTAAGCATACCGCCAACCCATCGTTCAGTCACAAATGGTTGGTTAGCTTTTTCAGCTGCAGTACGAACAGCATCTTTTGCTTGCTTCTTAGTACCAACAAATAGTACTTGCTTGCCGCTAGTTGCAACCTTAGTCAAGAATGGCAAAGCCTTATCTAGACCTTCAACAGTTTTTGTCAGATCAATAATGTGACTGTCCTGGCGTTTACTGTGAATGTATGGGGCCATTTTAGGGTGCCAACGGCTCGTTTTGTGTCCAAAATGGACACCAGCTTCGAGCAAAGCTTTAATATCGACAGTTACTGTCATAAAGTTAGAACTCCTTTGTTCCTCACCCGTATCCCTGAAGGTTCAGGAGCTATGATACGGATTGTGTCATTAAAAATTGTTACCTCCGTAGTATAGCGTATTCTCACCCCTTTGACAATCCCCGTTAGATCGGCTATACTAGTTCAGATATGAAAAGCAGTATACACCCAACAACATACCGTCCCGTCGTATTTAGCGATGACGTGGCTGGGTTTGCCTTTTTGACACAGTCAACAGCGCAGACAACCGACACAATTAAATGGGAAGATGGCAACGAATACCCACTCGTTAAAGTCCACATCTCATCGGCTTCTCACCCGTTCTTTACTGGTGAAG
The DNA here is from genome assembly GCA_036382575.1 of Saccharimonadales bacterium (SeqCode). Taxonomy (GTDB): domain Bacteria; phylum Patescibacteriota; class Saccharimonadia; order Saccharimonadales; family Saccharimonadaceae; genus UBA6022. The sequence continues at coordinate 42,867 of DASVHL010000033.1, forward strand.
AGCGTATCATCGACACCGAAGGTCGTGTCGACCGCTTTAAGGCTAAATTTGCAGCTGCAGAAGCTCGCAAAGAAGCACTTACAAGCAAAGCTAAAAAAGCCGCTGCGCAAAAAGCTGCAAAAGCAGACAAATAGCGCCGCTACAAAAAAGAGACTGCCCTTTAGCGGTCTCTTTTTTGTTATACTAAAGACAACAACCTAATACGAGGAAATCTATGGAATCACCGCAAACCGATCAACCCGCTTTCGTACCAGCACAGACTGCTGCTCCTGCTGACGCGATCGTTAAAAGTAATCGTAAGCGTACCGTTCTTGCTTTGTGGCTCATGATCGGTCCGACCGCCCTAATCATCGTCTCAATCATATTGTACGCCGTAGCGAATTTCATAACGAGTCAGGTAGCTCCCGAGAGCGGTGAGCTATTTGCCGAGCCAACAGTTGGCAGTGCTATCGTAAATATTATTCTATTTATCATCGGCGCCATTTCAGTTATTACCTGGCTACCCGGATTGATCACTGGTATCGTTCTCCTCGCAACTAAAAAGAAATAAACTATATTATGCCAAAGATTAGCCTCAATATTAACGAACTCAGTGCCGAAAAAGCCGCGCTGGCTGACTTCTTGGCATCTCCAGATGCCTATGCTGATACGGATTTCAGCAGCAAAAACAAACGTTTCACTGAACTTGAAGCAATTATTGAAAAAGCTACCCTGCGTCAGACCTTTGAAGGTCAATTAGCTGAGGCAAAAGAGCTTTCGTCGGGCGGTGACGAACTGGCTGAGCTCGCCAAGATAGAAGCCAACGAAATCGAGACACGCCTGGCTGAGCTCGAAGACGAACTATTCATTATGTTGGCACCAAAAGATCCAAATGACGAAAAGAACGTTATTATCGAAATTCGTGCCGGTGCCGGTGGTGACGAAGCTAGTTTATTTGCCGCTGAACTGTATCGCATGTATCTGCGCTACTGCGAAACACATAACCTCAAAACTGAGCAGCTATCTGAAAGTGCCAACGATACCGGTGGCTATAAAGAAGTCGTCTTTAGTGTTAGCGGCGATGCCCCATATGCAAAATTAAAATTTGAGTCTGGCGTACACCGTGTTCAACGTGTCCCAGCGACCGAGTCTCAAGGTCGTATTCACACTAGTACCGTGACCGTTGCCGTCCTACCAGAAGCCCAAGAGACTGATATTGAAATCAACGCCAATGAACTAAAGATTGACGTGTACCGCGCCGGTGGTCATGGCGGCCAGTCAGTTAACACAACCGATAGTGCCGTGCGCATCACCCACCTTCCAACTGGGCTGGTTGTTACTAACCAGGATGAAAAATCTCAGATTAAAAACAAAGAAAAAGCCATGAGTGTTCTACGTTCACGTTTGCTTCAGGCAAAGATCGATGAAGAGCAGACAAAGCTAGCCGCTGAACGCCGCAGTCTTATCGGTAGTGGTGATCGTAGCGAAAAAATCCGTACCTACAACTTCCCACAAGACCGTATTACCGATCACCGCATCGGCTATTCTCGTAGCAGTATTCCTTCGGCCTTGAACGGATCCATTGACGATTTAATCGAGCACCTACAGGCTTATGAGCGCGAACTTGCCGCAGCAAACGCCAGCAATTAAAGACTGGCTACGTCGTGCAGTCGCCGAATTAGTGGCGGCCGAGATTCCTTCTGCAAAGTTAGATGCCGAAATCATTCTGGCACATACACTGCGTCGAAGTCGAACATATCTGCATGCTCACGACGATGAGGAGCTTTCTCTGCGTGACCAAGAAATTGCCGATGCTCGCCTACGACTTCGTCTCGATCGCATCCCTATCGCCTATATCGTTGGCCATAAAGAGTTCTACGGCCGATTATTTCATGTCACGCCCGCGACACTCATTCCTCGACCTGAATCCGAAGTTATGATCACCCTCCTAAAAGAGTACGCCGCCCAGACGAAACTTGATTTACACAAGACTATCGAAAGGCTTGTTGATGTCGGCACTGGCTCAGGATGTCTAGGTATCACTGCTAAACGTGAACTACCTGAACTAGATACCACCTTAATCGATGTGAGCCGTCACGCTTTAACTGTGGCCGAGACAAATGCTAAACGCCTCGAGGCCGAGGTGACGACACTTCGTAGTAACTTACTGTCCGATTACCCTTTTACTGCCAATTACATACTCGCTAATTTGCCCTATGTTGACGAATCGTGGCAGCGCTCGCCAGAAACAAATCATGAGCCAGCATTGGCTTTATTTGCTGATGACGATGGCTTAGCACTTATCAATAAGTTGATCGATCAGGCACCTACGTACCTTGCTTCTAATGGCCTGCTGTTCCTTGAGGCTGACCCGCGCCAACATGCTGCAATTATACGGACCGCAAAAAATCGCGGCCTTACCCATCAAGAAAGCCGCGATTTTATCGTTGTACTGCGTAAAAGCTAGCTCTTAAACGATACTAGTGTCACATTAACGGTCATCGTTTCACTACCGCGTAGAACTGTCAGCTTAATCGTATCACCTGGCGCATATTCAGCCACCAAACTCGCAACACTCCCCCTGTCGCCAACTTCAATGTCACCGACCTTCGTGATAATATCCTTATCTTTTATACCAGCTTTAGCGGCTGGGCTATTGGCGGCAATGGCAGTTTTGTCTGTGCCGTTGTAGATATAGGCGCCTTTTTTGACCGACAGTTTGTAGTGTTCGGCAACATCAGCTGTAATTGGTACGTAATTAACCCCTAGATAAGCTCGTTGCACACCCTTGCCAGCTAGCACGCCTTTTAGAAGACCCTTGGTTGCACCAATAGGGATCGAGAAGCCGATACCTTGAGCGTCAGCAGCAATCGCCGTATTCAGGCCAATCACCTGACCATGCAGGTTTAGCAACGGACCACCTGAGTTACCAGGATTAATAGCTGCATCAGTTTGGATTAAATCAGTCAAAGTCTCAACCGATTCACCCGCCTGTGCCGCTACTGGACGACCTGTCCCGGAAATAATACCGCTCGTGACAGTGTTTTGGTATTGGCCAAGTGAATTACCAATCGCAATCACCTTCTGGCCCACTCGGACTGACGTGGAATCACCTAGTTCTGCAGCCGGAAGATCTCGAACATTTGGAATACGCAAGAAAGCCACGTCGTTCAGTGGATCTGATCCGACAACCTGGACATCTTCGTAGGTTGTTCCGTCAGACAAAATGACACCAACTGTGCTTGCACCGTTAATAACATGCTTATTCGTCATGATATAGCCATCTTTACTGACAATAATACCCGTACCGGCGCCCTCTTCAGTTGAGCTTCCAAAATAATAATCACTCGCTTGAGATTGCGTAACTACAGATACAACGCTTGGTGATACTTTACTGACAACACTTGCCAAATTTTCTTCCTCGGGCGTAACAAGCGTATTGCCATCAGTTCCACTCGTAATACGTGAGGCCAAATCGCCGGTATTCTTTTGTCCAAGTGTCGCAAGCTGTGCCCCGCCAAATCCAGCAGCAAGCGCCAAGATAACAATTCCGCTAATCATAGCGATGCGGAGCCACAAACCGCGTGGAGCTTGACGGCGAACGGGCGGCGATGGTGGCGCATACGTTGGTTGCGGTTGATCACCTGTCACAACAGGAGGTAGCGAGTGGTTTGTTGGCGAATTTGGTGATTGGTTCATGTTCATTCTCCTACGTTAATGGGTTTGCCTGATAAATTCCTGAAACTAAATAACACCGTTAGTGATCGTATTAAAGAACACGATCAAGAGCAGAATCACACTCACAGATAGCAGTGCTGGCATGATCACGTCACTCGAACGGACACTGCCGTGCTTTTCGTAACTAACATACGCTCGCTCGGCAACAAAACTAATTCCAAGCGCAATCAGAGCCGCTTGTGTCAATTGGATATCACCCACGCCCGGTAAAGCATAGGCAAACGCCCAGTGATACGTCAACCAACCGATTTCAGCGAAGAGTAAGCCCCATACAAGACTATAGAACGAAGTGTGAGGTTCATCGTAGCTACTAAGTACGTGCCGAGCAGCACTGTACCCGATTAGCCACATCATTATAACAGGGACAGTTGCAATCCAGTCGTATGACACAATCATTAGCGCACTCACCCCAAGGAAGATTGCCGCACCCGCCTGTACCGCCATAAAGGTTCGCTTTGATTTTGGCTTTATGTAAAGAAGCCAGACAATGTACAAAATAGTTATCAGCAGCTGCGCTGTGAACGCGCCAGTTGCTGAATACAACAGAACAACGACACTCAAGCTGACAATTAAATCAACAAGATTCGTCTGAATGTTTGCAAACCAATAACGTGGGCGGACCGCCAAGATGCGCCATTTACTAAGGAGTACAAGAGCAAATGCCGGTAGCGGTGAGCTTGTCGCTGATACAACAATCAGCAATGTCACTGCCAAGGCAACATTTAAGCCAACATAGATAAGTTCACTGACGAGTGAACGACGTTTAGATGATTTTAGAAACTCCATGATCTTCCCTATTATAGCACTTCTGCTATTGCGCTGAACGATCTTTACCAAAGATAATCACAAAGTTCGTACCAGCACTCACTGTGACTGGAGGGGCTGTCGTTTTGACTTCGACGCCAAACGCCGATTTCAGCTTCGCTTTAGTGCCTGTCATACCTGTGCCAACTTGATAAATTTCAATATCAGCATATTTTGCCTCTGGTGCATTATCGATATCACTCACGATAAAGCCTGCTTCGGTCAACTTGTCAGCTTCTGTCTGCGCAACACCAGTCACTCCAGAGCCATTCAGGACAACGACCTTAGCACCTTCACGCGTCACCGGATCGGTGCTCAATTTTTGCTTAAGGAAACTGCGAATGCCACTATAGTTAAAGATACCAGCCGACGGCATCACCACACTAGCTCCGTTGTATGGACCACTCGTCACCACTGCATCATCACCGTCGAATAGACTGAGTGATGTAATACTAGCAACTGGGATATCCGTACCAAGTTGCATCAATGTGCGAATCTCGTTCGTTTCAAAGTTGGTACGTAGGTTATTACCCAGGCTATCGATCAGTCCGGTTACCTTACCTAGGTCGGTCAACGTACCAGTACTCACCGCTTTTTCTTTCAGTGCAATGATAATTTTCTGCTGATTTTTCTCGCGGTCAAAGTTAGAGTTGCCAAGACCATAGGTAGGTGCAATGTCACCACGCGCCATAGCTAGATACAATGCATGCTCACCATCAAGGTGATGAACGCCGTTATCGTATTTCACCAAGAAACAATTGTAGTTACAGCGCCAGTCAAAGTTGCGATCAAAGACACCTGGGTCGCCATTGCTGCCCTGAATATCAACATCTACACCACCGACAGCGTTCACTGCATCTTTAATGACTGTGTTATTAACATGAACACCATACTGAATATCCATACCGAAAATATCACCAACAAACTTCTGCGTCTTTGTCAGACGCTCTTGTTCTGCCTCGGGGGTAGTATAGTCTTCGTTCACACAGTTAAAGTATTCGTTAATCTTTCCCTGGTAGCCACTGTTACACGCCATACCGTACTGGACATACAAATCACGTGGAATACTAAACATCGACGCCGCTTTACTCTTTTGATCAATACTGACAATCATCATTGAGTCGGTCAAGAATGCGCCACCATGCCCTGGATCATCTTCTGATGTACCAAGGATTAGGATATTACTTCGCCCGTTTGCGTCTTGCTTCAAAGGTTCGCTCTGAACGAGTCCTAGAATATTACCCTTAAAGATGTTGCCACTGGCACGTAGTGTCTTGTACGCTAACCATCCACCGACAGCAGCCAGCAACACAACGATCGCAATAATCACCCACTTCGTAACGCGGCGTTTCTTAAGCTTAGTGTCGGTGCGACGCTTTTTTCCAAATGGCCATCGTCGTTTTTTAACCGGCTCGACATTTGTTGCTGGAATACTATTTAACGACTCGGTAATATCACGACGACTCAAGCCGAGGTTACTCTGCTGCAAACCTGCTGCACTGACATTTGATGGTCGCTCCAGACCACGAGCTGGCGCTGGTGCCGCAGGGCGACGATTAACATTAGCTTGGCCTGGGTGACGCTCACCCAATCGGCTATCAGCTCGGCGTGGAATAAATCCGTCGATTGAAGGTTTCTGTGGTTTCATAAATCTGTATCTACTATAAACGATTCCGGCCTATTTTTGAACTAAAAAACCATAAACAAGTTTGCTTTTATCTGACCCCTAATGCGTGTATAGTAATAGTAATGGAAGCTTCATTTATGCAACGGCACCCCTTCATTAAAGACACTCTCGGCATCTTTGTCTTTCTCGGATGTGTCCTTATTGGTACCGTTATTATCAACGCCTTTATTTTCCGCAGCTTCAATGTTGTCGGCCCTAGCATGGAAACAACCATGTACACTGGCGACCGCTTAATCGTCAACCGCCTCCCTGTCACATGGGCACAGCTACAAAACAAACCGTACGTTCCGGATCGTGGGCAGGTTATCGTCTTCAAGAATCCACATTATAATATCGGCACTGGCGACGAATATATCGTTAAGCGTGTCATTGCCTTTCCTGGTGAACGCGTCACAGTCAAAGATGGTGTCATGATGGTTTATAATGCCGAGCACCCCGAAGGCTTTAATCCCGACGATGCAAATCACGGGGAACCTGGCTCACCAACAAGTGGTGATGTCGACACGACTGTCACTGACGGCACATTATTTGTTGCTGGTGACCACCGCCAAGGTGAATACTCACTCGACTCACGTAGTGGTCTAGGATTAATCCCGTATTACGATGTTGTTGGACCTGTCGGTCTTCGTGTTTATCCGTTTACAAAAATCCGAACGTTCTAGTTCGATTGATCAAGTAATTTTTCGAGTCGCTTAAATTCGTCGTCGCTTTTGAAACGAATAATAATCTGGCCAGCACCTTTGGCATTGGTTTTAACGCTCACATCTGTCGCTAGACGCTTCACAAGACGTGCTGTCGTTTCTTTGTATGGTTGATCATCAATCTTAGGACGTGCCGCTGTATCGGCTGTTTTTGGAGCTTTTTTAAGCTGAACAATAAACTGTTCAATCTTGCGAGCACTCCACTCCTCTTTCAGAATTGTAGGTAATACCTCTTCGATAATAGCTGGGTCAAGATTTACTAGTGGTCGAGCTTGGCCCTCTCGTAGACGACCATCCAGCAGCGCTTCGCGCACTGATTCTGGTAAACGTAGCAAACGTAGCGTGTTGCTCACCGCACTTACCGACTTACCGCCAACACGTTGGCCAATCTGGTCAAGCGTGAGGTTAAATTGATCACGAAGTTTCAAGTAGGCCGTTGCTGTTTCGAGGACGTTTAGGTCTCGGCGTTGCAGATTTTCGATCAATGACAGCTCAAGTTTATGCTGATTACTAAGCGTCCGCACCAAAGCAGGCATTTTATCAAGCCCTGCCATTTGCGCCGCGCGGTAACGACGTTCACCGGCAACGATCTGATAGCCACCAGCTTTTGGTGTCACGACAATTGGCTGCAATATACCATGCTCCTTAATCGAAGCAGCTAATTCGTCTAATGCACCTTCGTCAAAATGACGGCGTGGCTGATCTGGGTCGGCGGTAATTTCAGAGACCTTAATGTGACGAAGATCACTCACCTGGTCGTCCTGAGCAGCTGTAGGGTCAAATGACTCATCCAACAATTCAGTTGGAATTAATGAATCAAAACTTCGTCCTAGACCTTTTTTAACCGACACGCTCAATTACCTCCTTGGTGACTGCTTTATAGGCACGGGCACCCTTAGAAAACTTGTCATATACACCGACCGGCAGTCCATGGCTTGGCGCTTCCGCCAAACGAATATTACGCGGGATAACCGTCTTGAACACCTTACCCGGAAAGTGTTTCTTAATCTCTTCATGGACCTGACCGCTCAGTGTCGTGCGACCATCAACCATAGTTGGCAATACACCGATCAAATCAAGTGTTGGGTTCATACTCTTGCGGATCAGTTTCATCGTCTCTAGCAGTTGCCCAAGACCTTCAAGCGCATAAAATTCAGCCTGGACTGGCAACAATACATAACGTGCGGCGATTAAGCCGTTGACCGTCAAGAGACTAAGGCTCGGCGGACTATCAATAATCACAAAATCATAATTTGGCGTGCTATCAATGGCATTCTTTAAACGCGTAAAACGACGGTTCGCCTGTGCAAGCTCAACTTCCGTGTTGGCAAGATGTGACGTTGCTGGAGCGATAAATAAATTCTTATGATCGGTCGGCAAAATAACGTCGACCAATTGTTTGGTCTCTAGAATTACATCTGTCATTGTGCCTTCAAGCAGTTGCTTATCAATACCAAGACCACTTGAGGCATTGCCCTGTGGATCAAAATCAACAAGCAAGGTCTTCTTGCCCATTTTTGCCAAATAATAGGCAATATTAACGGCACTCGTCGTCTTGCCTACACCACCTTTTTGATTTGTTACTGAGATGACAGTCGTCACAGTGTTTATCTTCCCTCTTCTTTCACTCTATTGTAGCACGAGCGGAATTAAAAATCCCCGCTTTTTTGAGCAGGGATTTTATATGCCTTACACAGATCAATATCTATGCTTTGCGGCGGCGCGCTACACTTATTACTACAAGCGCTATGATCGTTACACCTACGGCCGCACCAATAATGACCCAAAGGGGGGGACTATTTTTTTGTTCACCCTGGGCTACTGATAGTGGCTCGGTATCAGTCTGAACAGATGCCACTGCCGCCACCTGAACCGGATACGGGCCAAGATGTGTTGTCTGATTATCCGGGCTTGTCATGGCAATTTTTACCGTGTGGCTACCGGCAGGAAGCTTATCGCTCAGTTGGCACTCCCAATTACCCTCACTATCCGCTTTGGTGGTACATGTCACAGGATCGGAGTGAACCGTTACAACAACGGTACTATACGGTGCAGCCTTGCCACGAAAAACAGGCAGTGAAGAGATTACAGGGATGCCATCTATCCCCTTCTGATCAACAGACACAATCGGTACTGTTGGCGCTTCATCAACAGGTGTCTGACTCTGAGCTACAATCACTGCAGCAATGAGCGGAGACCTAAGGATAGTAGCAAGTGATGGCGGCGTGAGTATTGCGGCAGGCGCTGGCGGTGTTGTTGGCTGTGGCATCTCACCACCTTCATCAACAGGATTGTTATCTACTGGTGCGTTAAAACTGTATACATTAGACCCATTCACAGATACCGTTCCAGGCTCTGTAACATCAAAAGTATCAGGCAGCCAGATCTTGATTTGAGACGAACTCATTAGCTGCTGATCAACGTTAAAGCTATAAACGAAATAACATGGCTGCTCAGTTGTATACACCGTCCCCGGCGTAGACTGCAGCACGGTCAATAACAGACCGCCGGCACACGGTAAAATTGATTGGTCATTAAGACTTACGGTAAATACACCAAAGATCGCATCATTAACCTCACTTCCGTCACCCTTGTAATAACTTGATCCGTTAACGTTCATGATAGTCTTGTCTTGATCTTGAATGAATTCAACACCGCTAACGATCTTTGGAGGTGCCACGTTGTACGTGAATGCATGGGAAAGCGTGTCGGTAGCGGTGCCTGGATTTGTAACAGATACATCGACAGCCGTCGTGGCTGTTAATCCAGCAGGTGCTGTAACGGTAACCGTCAGCATCGTATTAGTCACCTCTACCACAGGAACTACTTGATCACCGTATTTTACGACCGTATCGTCCGTAAACCCTTCACCAATAACATAGCTCTCCATTGTTGCGCCAGGAGCATAATTCATCTCGCTACTTGAAACGCTAGTAACTGCCAGTCTTTTTCCAACAACTACCGGGACACTACTAGTAGCAGTGGAGTCATTACCTAGCCGGCCAAAATTATATCCCCAACAATAAACATCGCCGCTAGCAAGTACACAGGTAAAGTTCTCGGCTGTCGCAATCTTTGTGACCGTCTTGTTTGCAAGAACACCAGAAGTATCGACTGCGACAGGCGCACTGACACCTTCCACATCACTACCATCGCCAAGACGTCCTAATTGATTTGACCCCCAAGCATACGCACGACCATCTGCTATAGCATATGCTGTGTTAGGTGGCGCCACAATACTCGTCAAAGTCTTACCCTGAAGAACACCAGAAGCATCGACTGCAACGGGCAGATTACCACTTGGCGCATTGCCATTGCCGAGATCATCATGCTGATCAGGGCCCCAACAGTATCCAGCCCCATTGGCAATTGCACAGGTAAATTCACCCTTTGCGGATAGCTGAGTGACATTCTTATTTAACAATAGTCCGGTTACCCTGGTTGGTACATTTATGACCGACGTTGTTGTCCCGTTGCCCAGCTGGCCGAGACTATTAGCCCCCCAGCAGTATACGCTGCCGTCACTCGATAAAGCACAGCTGCGACTTGCCCCGATTGCAAGTTTTATAATCTGCTTACCAGCGAGTGCGTCAGACGCATCGACGGCTACCGGAGCGTTTACGATATTACCATTCGTACCATTGCCCACTTCTCCTGTGAAATTACTTCCCCAGCAATAAGCGGCTGCGCCTGCAAGCGCACAGGCGTGCGAAGAACCGGTGAAAATTTGCGTCACATTCGTTTTGTCCGCAAGGACACCCACCACCCGCGTTGGAACCGTACTGCTACTTTCAATATTACCAAGCCGTCCGAACGAATCTTCACCCCAACAATAAGCGCTCCCATCGGCAACTGCACAAACATATTGCGCATTCTGTCCTATCGAGATCTGTGTTACATTTTTCCCATCAAGCAAACCAGCCACCTTAACAGGAGTGCTACTATTTACAGTTGAGTCATTGCCAAGCGCACCGGCTTGATTACTACCCCAGCAATAGGCACTACCATCGACAAGCGCACATATCGTTGCAACACCTAGAGTGAGGTCTGTTGGAGTCTTACCCTCTGGCAGACCAATAACCTTAACAGGGCTAGACCGATCCGTAGTAGTCCCGTCGCCAAGCTGACCCGCAGCATTATCTCCCCAACAATATACATCTGCGCTAGCAATAACACAGCTAAAATCATTACCGCTCTTAATGTCAGTCACACTGCCAGCCTGCCACGGTGGAGTGAATACCGCAGCGTTTACAGACGGCGTTAGTATTTGAACAGTTTGCAATACACCCAGAGTAAGTACTGCAGTTATTAATAATCCCCGCTTAACACGGGTCATAATTACTCTTGCCTGTCGTATCTTCACCCGCCTACACCCTTGTCTACCGTACTGGTCCAATGCTTATATATTGTCTCAATAATACCATGAGCGAGGGGGCTCAGCCTAGGTTAAGTCATCAAAAAACCTCGCTTGATGGCGAGGTTTTTTGTTTTACTTGATTGAAGTGATTTCAATCTTGCTGTATTTCTGGCGGTGGCCAGTTTCGGTGTGAACGCGCTTTTTCGCTTTGTAACGAATAACACGAACCTTATCACCCTTTACAAGGTCGTCTACAACCTTGGCAACGACTTTGACACCCTTTACAGTTGGCGTGCCGACGGTTGTTTTATCACCATCAATTACCAACAGTGCATCAAGCGTGAGCTCTTTTGTGCCTTCCTGGAGGAGGTCCACCAGTAGGGTCTCTTTTTCGGCAACAATAAACTGTTTGCCACCGATCTTAACGACTGCTTTTGTCATATGATTCCTTTTGTTATTAATCAATCAGTTGTCAATTGTAACAGATACAGCCTGTTTCGACAAGGGGCTAGATATGAAATTGAGCCTGTCCTATGAAGGAGCAGGCTCAACTTCATAGGACAGGCTCTTGTTACAGACCTAGACGCTCGATAGACTCGAGTATCCTCTCAGCGTTCTTCGCATCACGCGCAGCTTCCGGAGACGGATTGACTGCATCATGTGCGATTAGCCGATTTGCTTGCACTTTGAGACGCAGGACCGTAAATCCAGGGCTCTCAATGAGCTTTTTCGTCTCATCATCATGAAACTTATATCTATCGGCTTCCTCTAGGATTTGTCGCCGCTTGTTGTCTTCTTCGGTCATAACTATAACACCCCTTTGATCGTCGAGAACTTGCTCATCCATGCACGCCTCGTTCCACGAGGATTCAAGCTCCAGTTCGGTTAGCCAACAGCGAAACTCTTCACTTTTTAATGCCTCGTGCAAGGCGGCAAAACTATCATGCTGTTCATCGGACATACTTACCCCAATCAATAGAAATTCAAGATATGCTATACCACCTACCTTTGACGACATAATGCTATCGCGTATGACACTCACCGCGACCTGCCATCGATTTAACGCCCAACGGCTAATAATTGCAAATATAAGCGGTATGAATGAGTCCAAAAAAAGTAAAGAGCCTGTCCCGAAGGAACAGACGCTCCACTTTGAGACAGGCTTTAGTCGGTGAGGTTGAGAGTCTTGCGAGTGATTGAACCCTGTACATGGTCAGTCTCAATCTTTTCGGAAAGATCAGGCTCTGGATCCATGAGCGTCTTGGCCCTGTCTAGTCCGGTAATGAGCTCAAGAACCAGCTCAATCTTACCAACTCTTACGGGTTTTTTGTATTCATCAGTCCGTACGCTACTACGCTTGACGACGCGGGCGTGCACGTTAATGACCTTTTTTCCATATTTGGCGATTGATGACAAATACGTGCCAGAGTAGAGATCCTTTTTAGCAAGTGCAATCATCACCTTATCAGGGAATGGATTGCCGTCATCATCTTTCTTCAAGATGAAAATCCTGACCCGTTGTTCATGGCTTATAATCATTCGAGACCCCATTCTCTCATGTACACACGAAACCGATTTGGCTCATGATATTTATATCTAACCATCAATATTAGACGGAAGCAACCATAACCGCTTTCTAGCTAGATCTGTCCGCCACTATAGATCGCGACAATCACCATCATCAATGACATCAAACCAGCCGCCTTATACGCGCCGTGGTGCAAACGCCAAGACTTCTTAAATACCTTAGGCAGTTTGTTTCGATACGCATGTGCCGTAAGGGCCACGACGGTTGCCATAATCAATAGAATGATTGATCCAAGCGCCGCAGGTGTTAATGATTTCACAGCTAGACCTAGTTGCGAGACAAACCCAACTGGCTGCGCCTGTGCAGGTGTGAAGTCTGCCTTAACGCCTGCTACAGCCGGCGTCGCTTTGCTAGCATACATTGCCACTACTAAACTAATCGGCTTGCCATCCATCGTTCCGTCAACAACGGCAAATCCAACTTCATGATAGTTAGTACTAAGTACATTAGCGCGGTGCTCTGGTGAATCCATCCAAGCTGTCGTTACCGCGTCAGCAGATCGAAAGTTTTTGGCTAAGTTCTCACCTGCATGTGAATAGTTGTACCCAACATCACCAAGCCACTTCCACGGCTGCGTACCATCAGGTGCTGCATGCGCCCAGTATTGCCTTTGTAGCATATCTTGCGCTTTCAAAAAGGCTGCACGGTTCAACTCGTCACTTACTTGCAACGGCTGCAATTGTGCTTCTGCACGACGCGCGTTAGTATCACCTAACAAATCGACACTACTAATATTCTCTTCGATACCCAAAACAGACCCAGTGGTTCCGACATTATAGCTAACCTGCAAACCGATAATTAGCAGTAGCAGTACCGCTAGACCATATCGCCTTGTTGCATGCGGGCGGTATTGATTAGCCTTATGTGGAACAAAAGCTAATTTCAGATGGCGCTGTACATGCGCTTTTATAGGGGTTGTTTTTCTGGTTTTTTGTTTTGTTTTCACTTGTGCTTAACAGTATAGATAATATGACATAAAAAAGCGAGAGGCTCCACTATCACCTCTCGCAATTTTATATAAAGCTATGCCCTACTGCGCGTTTTGACGACGAGCGGCAATCCACCAGATAGCACCGACAATAGCAACTAGAATCAGTAGCCACCAATACCATGCAAGGTTGAATAATTGCCAGCCGCTTGCACTTGGTGCAATGGCCGCAACGTTTCGAGTGATATCAGATGCATCACCGTTTTCGTTCGTTGTTTGTGTACCAAGGACGGCAGTATCGTCAGTCGTAGGCTGAGCGGCGCCTACAGCAGCTGCAAATACGTTAGCTGCACCAGGATTAGCCAAAAAGCCAGCAAGAGGTGCCACCAAAGGCAGTTCGCTAATAGTTGGGTTGTCATTCTGAGAAGTATTACTCTTAACAGGCAATACACTTGCGAACGTTACACCGTCTGGTTCCGCTAGTGGCGTAAGATTAACAGATTTTGTTATTGAAGAGTTGGATGCGCCCGTTCCGACAACAGTCACAACAGCTTTTATGGGCTTAGTCGTATCAGAGATGCTGTGCTGGCCAAGGGTCCAGTATTCCTCTACATAGCTACCCCCAGTAGTGATAAATGGAGTACTTAACTGTGTTGTGCCACCGCTAATGAGGTCAAGTAGCTTTTGATTATGAGTATTTGTTGCCAATAGGTTATCGTCGGCATCATAAAGCGCCACTGAAACAGCGCTGACTGTCTTGAAGTTACTAATACTAAATCCAACATTAATACCTTTGTAGTCAGCTCCTGCATGCGTATTAAAGTTCTCGCCTAATACTTCTGGCTGTGGATTAATTACATTAAAGGTAAATGAATAACCGGCCGAGTTTCCTGCCTTATCTTTGCTGGATACTTTAATTTGATGCAGACCATCATTCCACCTAGTAGTGTCGACGCTTAAATCGGCGCTATTGGTATAGAATTCTTTTCCAACCATTTTACGCCATATTCCACCGCTATCTTTTTCCATGTATTCGACATACATCGTTGATGGATTTGCTTCGACTTGGTGTATTGTAAATACCTTTGTACCAGCTACGGTTGAATCTTTATCAGGTGAACCCGTAATCTCTGGAGCTGTTTTATCATAGACAATGCTAAATGGCGCAGTCCAGGCAGATGTATTGCCAGCAGCATCTACGCTGCGAACAGCAAGATAATGCTGACCTTCACCCTGATTAAACACGCCTGGGTTGGCTGTGCCCGTGCCTACATTCCAATATGCAGCATCGGCTTCAGTTTTGTTGTATGCACTGCCGTCAATTGTATTCCAGTATTTGTAGTCATATGAAACGGAATTAGTGTCGGATCCAGCAGTCCATTTTGCATTTACCTCATAGGCATTTGTATAGCCATTTGTAATTTGCTTACCAGCTTTTGTGAATAACTGAAAGTTAGTTGGCGCCGTTGGAGCTGTTTTATCATATGTTATCGCAAACGGCTGTGTAAATGCCGAACAATTATTTGATGCATCACATGCGCTGAAGCTAAAGTAGTGTGTACCCTCGCCTTGACTAAAACGATCGTTATATACGCCTAATGATGACGAATATCCTGACATATCATTAAGTGTCCATGCGTTCGCTGCACCATTAAATCCAGAGCTAGCGATTGAGTTCCAATATTTAAGCTGGTATTTTACTGTTTCATCAGCTGATAGGTTTGCTAATTTGAATGTAAAGTTTTCAGTCGTGGTATAACCGTCAGTGTATTTCTGTGAACCATTCGCATCAAACATAGCAACTGCAGGAACTTCTGGTGCTGTCGTATCAAGCCCAAATGTATAATCCGTACATCCTAATGAAATTCGCTTAATAACACCGTCACCAAGAACACCCGACCCTAAACTATAACCGATAGCCACTACACGTGCCTGTGGGAATGCGGCAGACCATTCGTTTGGTTCGCCGTACCATGCAGATCCATAGCCACCACCTGTATGAGGCGCACCTGCCTTAGCAAATGGAGCTGAACCATCAGATAGCCACCAATTATTTCCATAGACAGTCTCACCGACAAGAATACCATCGGGTTGATTATCATTATTAAAGTCAACAACCATCTGAAGACCTGGCTTTCCGCCTGATTTCAATTCGTAATCAAATGATTGAGCAATCGTTTTGTCACCAAGATTTGAAAGCGCAAAATCGGTGCTGTAATAACCCGCTACTTTGTCTGTAGTTGTCGAGCCTTCAGTCCAAACACGTAGGCCACCATCTACAAGTTCGTTATGACCAGTCGCACGAGTTTCAGATTGATTCCATGATGCCAAGTTAGTTGTATGAACTTGGTTTGTTACCGTACAGGCAGCCAAAGGAGCGAGTCCATTACTAGCATTTTTCGTTGGTGTTGCCTGTGAAACGAATGTGTCTGCCGCATCATATGTACGGGCATAGGTTTTAGCCTGTGCAATGGCTGAATATGCGACTGAGTTTACCATATTTCCGTTAGCATCCTCAAGACCAAGCGTCTCACCATCATTACTTATATAGCTACTCGCGTCAGGACCATCAACAACCACAAAACCTTTAGCTGTAATAGATGACGATTGAATAGCGTATTTTTGATTGCCGTTAAATAAAATATTCCAACCTGCCAAAGAGATGTCAGCTGAAGTAGGATTATATAGTTCAATCCACTCGTTCTGACCATCCGCGGGATGTGCCATGATCTCGTTAATTACCACACGATCAGCGATTGGTGCAGCACTGGCTATCTGCGAAGACACAAAGCCGTACGACGGTTGCGCTACAAGAGCAAAAACCATCATTAAAGTTGTTATAATACGAACTTTTGCTGACGAATTTCGCCGAAGTTGTAGTGCCATATTGAATTGTCTCGCTTTCCCACACTCCACATGTAGTATTACTTTGCGCCTACTATACCATACTGAGAGTTTACTGACCAGCTGATGAGTATGTCGGCCTAAAGCGACCTGACAGGAATAAATAACGTATACCAAAAGCGAGTGCACCAATAGCAGCTAGCCACCAATACCAAGCAACGCCGAACAGTCGCCACCCTTCCTCGCTTGCCTGAATGGGAAGATCCGCAATAGTCGAGGCTTGTGCTAACACCGGCCTATCTGCAGTTGAGGGTCGTGCATTTGCAAGATAAACCAGCGGTAAAAGTGGTTGATGTATATCGCTGGTATCGATTGGTGCAAGTGGCTCTAGTGGCTGCATGTCAGATGCCTCCGATCCTGCAGCAGCTGCATCGCCATATACAACTGGAGATGCCGTTGATGATGCCTGATTTGATCCGCTTTGTGAAGACGCGTTTCCCGACGATGAATTTGACTTGGTAGATTCACTACGGGGTTGGCTCGGGGGGCTACTATTACTAGGAAGCAGCTGAATAACTGGCTGCGTTATCGTATCGAGTAACCTATCCGCTCCAAGCGGTAAGGCATTTGCTGAGTGAGTATGAAAAAGATTCAGGAAGGCTGGCATCACGAGCAGACTCACGATCAAGATAGCTCTCACAGGAACCGCCACGTGAACACCTCGCATGTGTTTCGTCATAGTACCACCTCCACTGTCGCCGCAAATAAACGGGATAGTACATCCCATTATACCATAGGCAGAATGGCGACCAACAATTGAGGAGGGCTATTTAGACTGAAGCTTGTCCATATGGCTATGACTCAGGCCATAATAATGGGCAATCTCATGCCATAACGTACGTTTAATTTGTTCACGCAGTTCGGCCTCATCGTTGACGACGCGGAGAATAGAATGCTTAAACAGCGTAATCTTATCAGGGAGCATTGTCATTCCGCCAGATCGTTCCGTCAGCGGAACACCTTCATACAGGCCCAGTAGAACATGTTGGTTATCAAGCTTCATCTTGATCACCTGTTCGGGTGTCGGTTCATCGGCCTGAACAATCACGACATTATTAAGCCCGGTGATATATTCTTGTGGCAAATCATCCATTGCATTAGTAATCAGGTGATCGAATTGTTCATCGGTCAGTTGCATCATAGTGTCTCTATTATACTATAAAAAATATAGTATTAGTCCTGGCTAAATGTCAGATTATCAGCTTCGCTTTGAATGTCTGCTGTGATTGATTCAAGATACGCCGCCAAGTCCTCTTCTCCGGGTCGTTCATTTAAAACGATATGCTCCGGTTCTGACTGTTCGGCTACAATTTCTTCACGCAAACCATCGCCCAGTGGGTCGATAGGTGTGAATGAGATTGATCCGATAAGGTGCTTTAAAAAATGTGACATAAATACTTTGTTTGTTTTATTTGATTATGTATCAATACTAACATAAACATCATAAAATGTCAATGATCATCGCCTTTACTGCCCAAGAGAATCCTACTTTTTAGGTGAGATGGCTGCAATCAGTTGGGCTACTGTTTTTGAGCGAATAAGTCCACGAGGTGCTTTGGACGGCTGCAGTCGCTGGGCACAATGCGCGACGAATACCCCGTATATATTTGGCGCCGTATGGTCTGATTCTGCATGCCACTGAACACCAACGTGGCCGCGGCCCATTATTGCCTCGACCCCACCATCATCCGATCGCGCAATAATCTGAAAATCGGGAGCTATCTTATGGACTGCCTGATGATGCCGTGAGGCAACTGTTACCTTATCGCCAGCTGAATATCCAAGGAAGTCTTGAGCAAAGGTCACCGTATGCATAGCCGCCTGCTTGCTCGTGCCGTGATCAACGTGACTTTCAAGGTCATCGTTTACATCCTGATACAACGTCCCGCCGTAATGAACATTCAGTAATTGTTCACCGTAACAAATCCCCAGAATAGGGCGACTCCATTCATCACAAGCGTCAATCAGTTGCCGTTCCCAATTAGTTCGCTGACGCGGTTCTAGATCAGCCGATCCTTGCTGAGTTTGACCATATAGTGTCGGGTCGATGTCTTCCCCGCCGCTAATAACCACACCGTCGCACAGTTTTGCCGCTACTAATGGGTCAATCCCTGGATCCAAAAAAAGCGGTTGACCACCCGCTGCACGCACCGCCTCACTATATTCTCGGCGGACGTAGTTATATTCGACACCCTTATTTATAAGATCGTTATTGTCGTAACACATTGTGATGCCGATAACTGGTTGCATGTTTATTTTTCCTGCTTATGATTCCGTTATACGCCCTCTGGCTAGATAAATCAATCAGCTTATACTAAACTGTTATCATGAAACATCCCCATATCGCACGAACACTTACCGGAATTGGCATTATTATTATCGGGCTTGCCGCACTCGTCGCTAGTTTTGGCGTCTTCGACTTCGAGACTATTCTCTCTAAATGGTGGCCGACGCTTGTGATTGCCGGTGGTATCCTTGCGCTTGTTAACAACCTTCAGCGTCCACTGTGGCCGATTGTCGTAATTATCATTGGAGTATTATGGCAACTTGAGAATTTTAACCTGATCCAATTTGATGTTTGGCAACTATTTTGGCCAGCAATTATTATTGCGATCGGTTGGTCGGTGATTCAAAATCACGACAAAAACCCGCTGGTTACCGAATCTCGCGATACCGACGACATTTCTGTTGTGTTTGGTGGAGTTGACACAAAAAATGAATCGAAGGATTACAAGGGTGGTAAAGCCTCTGTCGTTCTAGGCGCCGGCGTTCTCGATCTGCGTCACGCTGTGATTAAAAAAGAAGCAACTCTTAATGTCTTCTCTATGATGGGCGGTCTTGAGATTAAAGTGCCAGAAGGATGGGCGGTCCGCACAAAGGTCAGTCCAATTCTTGGAGGTGTTGAGAACAAGGCCATGTCACTCGACAAACCTGGTGCACCCGTCCTGACAATCACTGGTAGCGCTATTATGAGCGGTATCGAAATTAAGCACTAGACGCTCACTCACTAGTAAAATACCCGCTCTACATAAGCGGGTATTTTTATTATGCAATTATGATTTTAGGCTTTCTGTAATGACAGCGTCAGCTCCGCACCTTCGACCTTGACCGTTGTAACATAATCATACGTATCGGCCGTCATAGT
This sequence comes from Saccharimonadales bacterium (SeqCode), assembly GCA_036382575.1. Taxonomy (GTDB): domain Bacteria; phylum Patescibacteriota; class Saccharimonadia; order Saccharimonadales; family Saccharimonadaceae; genus UBA6022. The sequence continues at coordinate 62,698 of DASVHL010000033.1, forward strand.
ATCCGCTAAAGTCTCGGCCGCAATCGTCTCTTTGTGTTCATCAACTGCCTGGTGCAAATCTTTGTCGTCACTAACGAGGCTCAATGCGATACGGTCATCAACGTTCAGACCAGCTTGCTTGCGAGCATTCTGGACATGACGAATCACTTCGCGCATCAATCCTTCACGCTTTAGCTCCGGCGTCAGCGTAAGATCAAGCGCTAATTCTTTGCCGATCTTTACTTCTTTGACATTCAACTCTTCAGTCAAGATATCTTCAAAGTTCACAAACTCGCCTAATTGCGGAATTGTCACACTCGCTAGTGGCTGACGAACTTTCATACGTTCTTTGGCTCGAATACTGAGCCCAGCATTCACGTATTCACGGACCATTTCCATGTCCTGGACAACTAATTCATTCACATGCCCAGTTGCCGGCCAATCAAGTAAGTGAACACTCTCGCCACCTGTAAGTTTCTGATACAACTCTTCGGCGAGGAATGGCGTAAATGGCGCCAAAACGTAGCTTAACTGCACCAATACGTAGTGGAGCGTGCGATAGGCGTTATTCTTATCAGTATCATCACCTGATTTCCAGAAGCGACGGCGGCTACGACGTACGTACCAGTTAGAAGCATCTTCGATAAATGGCAAGATTGGCTTAATCGCGTTTGGAATATCGTAAGCATCCATATGCTTTTCAACCTCAGCAGTTAGTTGATGGACACGGCTGACCACCCATTGATCGAGTGGATTTTCAAGGCTGTCGGTTGGATCTGAAAGATCGCCGTTAAATTCCCAGCCATCAACTTCGGCATACATCGTAAAGAAATCATACATATTCCAGACCATTGATAGCTTGCGTGCGACATCCCCGACTTCCTTGTCCTGTAGGGCAAAATCCTCGCCGTTCAGAAGTGGGCTTTGTAGTAGCAGGAAACGAAGACTGTCAGCTGAGTACTGATCCATCAACACATTTGGATCTGTGTAGTTGCCGTAGCTTTTGCTCATTTTGCGGCCGTCATTACCCGCCACATTGCCCGTTACAATGACGTTCTTGAATGAGTTTTCGCCAAACAAGGCGACGCTCATTGAATGCATGTAGTAAAACCAAGCGCGGACCTGACCAATGTATTCCACGATGAAATCACCAGGAAAATTTTGTTCGAACTTCTGCTTGTTTTCAAACGGATAATGGAACTGCGCAAATGGCATACTGCCGGCTTCAAACCAGCTATCCATTACCTTATCGATACGCTCATAGGTGACACCATCGATTTCAAAGGTAATATCATCTACCCACGGACGGTGGTAATCATCGAGTTCGACACCACTTAGTTCTTTCAGCTCATCGTAACTGCCGACAACCTTCACATGTGTTTCGCCGCTGTTATCAGTACCCTTCCAGACAGGCATTGCCGTCGCCCAGAAACGGTCACGTGACAAGTTCCAGTCTGGTGCTTGTTCAATCGTTTTAGCAAAGCGACCATTCTTTACATGTGGCGGGAACCAGTTAACATTGCCATTCTTTTCAAGCATCGTTTCGCGCTGCGTGTCGATATCCATAAACCAACTTGGGTGCGCACGGTACATCAACTTCGTGCCACAACGATGACAATGTGGGTAGCTGTGACGGATATAATCGATTTTCCAAACAATACCTTGCTCGTGTAACGTCTTAGCGATTGTTTTATTGATATCCCAGACATTCTCACCAGTCCAGTCACCTTCAGTGAAATGACCATTCTCGTCGATTGTATGAACAACCGGAATCTTCTTTTTGCGGGCCAGCGCAAAGTCCTCTTCACCATAAGCGGGTGCGATGTGAACGATACCAGAACCATCCTCGACACTGACATAGTCAGCGTGCCAAATTTGATGCGCATTCTCACCGCGATCAACACCGAGAAGTGGTTCGTATGATTTACCAACGAGTTCTTTGCCTTTTAGCGTGCGAACAACTTTATAGCTCAATGCCTGATGTTTGTCGTCAGTTAATACTTTTTCTGCTAGCTCCTTTGCAAGAATCAAACGCTCTCCATCGAGATCAACTTCAACATATTCAACATCCTTGTTTACTGCAATAGCTGTATTTGCCGGTAGTGTCCAGGGTGTTGTAGTCCAGGCTAGCAAGCTAACGGCTTCACCAACAAGTTTGAATTTTGTATAGACAGACGGGTCAGTGACATCCTGATAGGCACCAGCATCCATTGTTACCTCGGCTTTTGAAAGTGGCGTCGCATCAAGCGTACAGTACATCAGTACCTTTTCACCTTCGTAAATCTTGCCTTTTTCGTACAAAGTTTTAAACGCCCACCATACCGATTCCATATATTCTTTATCCATGGTCTTGTAAGCGCCCTTAAAGTCCACCCAGCGGCCAATACGATCAATCGTATCTTCCCATAAGCTACTTGTCTGAACCATGTTCTCGCGACAAGCGATAATATATTTCTCAATGCCATAATCTAGCACTTCTTCTCGTGAGTTAATACCAAGCTTCTTCTCGGTATAACGCTCAGCGGGAAGTCCATGACAGTCCCAACCCCAAACACGCTCAACATGCTTGCCTTTCATCGTCTGATAACGAGGCACGACGTCTTTAACAATCGAACTAAGTAGTGTTCCATGGTGAGGCACACCAGAAATAAACGGAGGACCATCATAAAACACATATGAATTATCTTTCGAGCGTTGTTCAATCGATTTTTCAAATGTTTTGTTCTTCTTCCACTGCTGCACTAAATCTTTTTCGTACTCAAGTGCTCGTCGTCGCGTATTGGCTTTGTACTTCATTTTTATTCCTTTCATAAAAATAAAAAATCCCTTTTTAGTCACTGGAATCCGCATATGCGGACGGTACCATCCAGTTTCTAAAAAGAGATTCTTCTTAGCGCTTAGTTGTTCGCTTTAACGCAGCGTGCGCGTTGAGTTCTACTCGGCCAAAGCTTTTCTTCCCAATGACTTCGTGGCTGATAACCACTCATCTACAAACATAGAATGTCTAGGCTTTATTCTACACGCTTTAGACCGATATTGAAAGATATGAGCCGGTTAAGCAAACAGTGCGTCGCCGAATTTCAGTACGACGAGGGCGATCATAGCAACAATCCAGCTCGCAACAATCAGTTTGTGATAGCCACCTTTAATAAGAGCCTGGGCCTTCTTATTAGCTGACTTCGAAAGACCAAATGTATTTTCGCGAAGATTATAGTGCGTTATTGTCGCAAATAGCATCGTGGTCGTAAATGTCACAACCAAACACCACGGACAAAGCACTTCAATTACATAAACGCTATTGAAAAATAGCCAGTATGCAAACACGAGGCCCAGCAAATAGCCGATATTAGCACCGATATAAAACCAGCGTGGCAACACTGCCTTACTTAAACCAAGTGATGCCACAACGATTACCACCGGAAATGCCATCAGGCCAATAAACATATTCGGAAAACCAAAGACACTAGCTTGCCAGGTTTTCATTACCTCAGCACAGTTGAGGACAAGGTTAAACGAGCAAGACAGAACTGTATCCGGGTTCTTTAATAGATGAAACTCTTCAACTGCCAGTACAAAGCTTGCGATCAAGCCAACAATACCAAATGCCAACATAGTACCAAAAATCCAACGATTTGAACGCTCTTTTTGTTCAGCTTTTGCAAACAGTTTAAACATAGTAGCTTACCTCACTGATGGTTGGTAGCGGACGACCACGCCAAAGATTTTGCAGCACAGCATCATCACTTAACGCAACAATGCTTGGATATTCAACAATGTCGTAGGTACGGCAGAAACTCGCACCATCAGGGGTATCGGGGTTCATTGTCTCGAGTTCGTGGCCAGTTTGGCGGGCAAAATCACGCAGATAGTCGATCACTTCGCGTGCATGATCACTTTCCTCTTTGTAAATAACGATTGCCCTCATACCACCTACTTTCTACGACGCTGCTGTAAGATTTCTTCAAATTCATCAAGCGTTTTAAAGTCGTGATACACGCTCGCAAAACGCACATAGGCCACTTCATTGCGAATTGCCAGCTCATCGAGTACCAAATCGCCGATTTGGCGTGAAATTACTTCACCCTCACCCAGGTCATAGACCGCATCTTCGACGTTGTTAATGATCTCTTCAACTTCTAGTTCAGAGGTAAAGAATTTACCAACCGAACGATGGATCGCATTTGCTAGCTTATCGCGGTCAAATAGCTCACGGGTGCCGTCTTTTTTGACAACCGCAATATTTGGACGCTCGACACGTTCGTACGTCGTAAAGCGTTTACCGTCGGCCGTCTCACGGCGACGACGAATTGTCACGCCATCGGCAGACTCTCGTGATTCAATAACGCGACTATCGCCAATCTTGTATTTCGAACTCATCAGGTAGCTCCCTTAAGATTCGTCAGATTTTTTAGCTTTTTTGCGACGACGCAAGAAGGCTGGTGTATCTGATTCGTCGTCATCTTCAGGCTGATCGGCCCAGATATTATGTGTCGTGTCTTCTGCAAAACTTGCTGCAGCGTCAACTTGGTCAAGATCCATATTAATCTCTTCGACAGCGGCATCGGCTGGCTCGTGACGTTTATTAAGTGCAGTTGGAACCTCTAGTTGAGCAGCCTGCTCATGGAAGAATGCGCTGTCAAAGCCCGTTGCAATAACAGTGATGATTAGTTCATCTTCAAGTTCTGGCTTTAAGGTTGCACCAAAGATAATATTGGCATCTGGTGAGACCGAGCTAGTGATAATTTCAGCAGCCTCTTGAATCTCACTCATACTCATGTCGTAGCCGCCAGTGACGTTAAATAGAACGCCCTTAGCACCATCGATTGACACTTCGATGAGCGGTGACTCAATTGCTTGCTGTGCGGCCTGTGCGGCACGGTCATCGCCACTGGCGCGGCCAATGCCCATAAGCGCTGAACCAGCGTTGCTCATAATTGCCTTTACGTCGGCAAAGTCGAGGTTGATCAAACCGTGTTCGGTAATCAACTCTGAAATACCCTGAACACCTTGGCGAAGAACATCGTCAGCAATCTTGAAGGTTTCAAGAAGTGGGGTGCGACGGTCGATTGTCTGAAGAAGACGATCGTTAGGAATCGTAATCAAAGTATCAACTTGCTTGCCAAGCTGTGCAATTGCCCAGTCAGCGTTTTGGCGACGCTTGTCACCTTCAAAGCTAAATGGCTTGGTGGCAACACCAACAACCAAAATGCCTAGTTCGCGAGCTACTTCAGCTACAACATGGCCAGCACCACTACCAGTACCACCACCGGCACCAATCGTCACAAAGATCATATCAGCGCCTTCAATTGCAGCTTTGATTTCTTCGCGTGATTCGTTTGCAGCTGCTTCACCCATTGATGGATCTGCACCAGCACCGAGGCCGTTTGTCGTCGTGTGACCCAGGTGGATCTTCACGTCGGCCTTTGAGTTATGAAGCGCCTGCGCATCAGTGTTCATCGCAATGAACTGGACTCCGGACAAGCCGGCATCTTTCATGCGGTTGACAGCAGAGCCACCGGCACCACCAACACCAACAACTTTGATGCTAGCGAAGGTTTGTATTTCACTTGGTTTTACTTCAGGCATGGAATGCACTCTCCCCAGATATTCTATTCTTAACTAAGTATATCATTTATTGTTCAAAAACTAATTACGCCTTGAATCGGTCTAAAAATTTAGACACCATTCCGCCGACGTTCTTGATAGCAGCTTTACTACTTCCCTTTGATGATTTGCCGTGGCCAACTTCATGCGCACCGTGCACATCAGCCAGCATTAAGCCAACCGCGGTTGCAAACTGTGGCTGATCAATATCCTCGACAACCCCGCCATATCCTGACGATTTACCAACACGAGCCGCCAGCCCAAGCTTGTCCTTGGCATACTGTGCGATACCCTTTAGGTTCGCAGTGCCACCAGTTAGCACGACGCCACTTGGCAACTTGCCAGCACGGCCGATTTTCTTAAGCTCTTTTTGAATTGCATCAAAAATTTCTTCAAGACGGGCTTCAACGATTTCATCGATGTCATTCGTATGAAAATTAAAGATCTCATCATCATGTTTGACGCTAATACCTTCGTTGTCTGATCGAGGTGTAGCCACCGCATGACCTAATTTTACCTTTTCGGCAATTTCAGGATCGGTCTTGAGACCAATAGCAAGATCGTTCGAAATGTTCGAACCACCCAATGGAATCACCGCCACAAACTGTAAATCACCCTCTTCAAAGACGGCAATACTCGTTGTTGCACCACCAAGATCAATCACTGCAACACCATTTTCAATCTGCTGTTCACTTAATACAGAACGAGCGGCCGCAAGCACAGCCGGTGTAATCATATGCGGCGTTACCTTGGCCATTTCGGCTGACTTTTGTAGGTTTGCCAGGTGTGGAGCCAGTGCTGAAACAACATTGGCGTCAATCTCTAGACGTGTTCCTGTCATACCAATCGGATCCTTGATGTTATCTTGACCATCTAAGCGGTAGCTGTGCGGCACAACCTCAAGAATTTCACGGTTCGCAGGCACTTTACCAAGTGTGGCAACTTCTTCTATTCGCGCGAGGTCTTCGCCGACAATTTCATGATCCAAACCACCAACAGCAATCATACCGTCAGCCTTGGTGCTCAAGATGTGTGCACCATTAATACTGATCGACGCGGAATCAACCTGATAGCCGCTCATTCGCTCTGCCTCACCAAGAGCAGTATCGATCGCCTGGGCTGGACCCGCCAAGTTGGCAACCACGCCTTTGCGCATACCACTATTTGGTGCTACACCGACCCCTACAATTGTTGGCGTTCCTGTCGTCGCATCAATATGTCCAACCACACATCTAACAGTGGTCGTTCCGATATCAATACCGACTGCATATCGAGAAGTTTCTTGCATGTGGTCTAGTATAACGCTTATGACATATTTTGCCTAGCGGTGATATAGGGATAGAATAAGAATATGAAATTAGGCGTCTTTGATAGCGGAATTGGTGGCGAAGCGGTTGCTCGGGCACTCCAAGTCAGCTTCCCTTCTGCCCAAATGATCGTTATTAATGACAAGGCTAATGTTCCTTATGGCGATAAATCATCTGATGAAGTAATTCGTCTTACCGATACTGCAATTCAGCCACTTTTATCCGCCTCATGCGATATTATTATTCTCGCCTGCAACACAGCAACAGCCGCGGCCATTGAAATCCTCAGAGCTCACTACCCAACTCAGAAATTCATCGGCATTGAGCCAATGATCAAGACCGCCGCTTCTCTGAGTAAAACAAATACCATTGCCGTTTGCGCCACACCGGCGACACTTTCCAGTGAACGTTACCGTCAATTAATTGCGAGGTACGGTACTCATTTAGATATTATCAAACCCGATTGCAGCACTTGGGCTTACATGATCGAGAGTAATCAATTAAATCATGAGATGATTAAACAAACTGTTACGGATGTCTGCAATCGAGGTGCTGATGTTATCGTCCTGGGCTGCACCCATTACCACTGGATCAAAGAAGAAATTTTGCAAATAGCCGCAGGTCGCGCGCAAGTCATTGAGCCGTCCGAAGCTATCGGACGGCGAGTTGCTGCGCTGCTTGAGCAAGCTAGCCTATAATAGCTTTTCGCTCGCGTAAAACTTTCGTACGGTACTTTGCAAAAAAATATAGCCCACAGATAAACAATACGGCACTTGCTACGATTAAGCCGACAAATAAAAAGAATAGTGGCATTTGTTGCACTGCAAGCTGCGGGATGCGTCGGGTTGGTACTGCAACAACACCCACGAATGCCGCTACTGCACCAAAATAACTACCGATCATATTAGCCTTATGTGCGGAAATATTACCTTTTATAGCTCCGTACAAACCAAGTGAAACGGTTAATAGCGTAAACAAAGACAAGCCGTGCAGCCAGCTAAAGCCTTCGTTTACACCTTGAATAAAGAATGAGCTCACGCAAACCATATACATACAAACGACCCATGTTCGGCCAACCATACGATGAAAGCGGTCACCCTTTTTAGGTCGTATCAGTTGAAATGCACCCAGTAGTAAGCTTAGTGATGCAGTGACAGCATGGATAATAATGAGAAGTGTCCACATAATAACCCTAGAGACTCGTTAGAATTTCTGCACCATCTTCAGTAATGAGGATTGTGTGCTCAAAATGTGCGGCTAAGCTGCCGTCGCGCGTACGAATCGTCCAGCCGTCCCCATAGGTGTCGGTAACTGTTTTTTCACCACCTAACGTTGCCATTGGTTCGATAGCAATTGTATCGCCAGGCTTTAGCAATACGCCCGTTCCCTTGCGGCCATAGTTAGGTACATCAGGAGGCATATGCATCTCAAGACCAACACCATGGCCCACCAGATCACGAATAATCCCCAGCTTCCCATCGTTCAGAACCTTTTCAACTGCTGCTCCAATATCACCGGTGTAAACAGGACCTTTGATCGCATCGATGCCTGCATACAAGCTGCGTTCTGTCACATTTAATAAGTGCTTTTTGATACCACTCGGCTGTTCATCGATAACCATCGTAAAGGCACTGTCAGTTTTCATGTCTTTATAGGTAATGACGAGATCAAAACTCACAACATCACCTTGCTCGAAGACATAATCCGTCGGCACACTGTGAACAATTTCATCGTTCGTGCTAATACAAATCACATTCGGGAAATTCACTTCTGACGTTTTATAAGTAGCAATTGCACCATGGTAAGCAATTTCTTTTGCTACCCATGCGTCAACTTCTAGTTCAGTCATACCGGCATGAACATACTCTTTTAGATCACGATAAATGGTAGCTAGAATCTTGCCACATTCTCGCATCGCCTGAATTTGGGCTTCAGTTTTTACGCCAGTTTGCACGCTACTAATTCTTCCATAATTCGATCATGTACCTGGCCAACCGTACCGGTACCATCAATATGCACGATATTGATGCGCTCTTCAGTAAAGTAACTAAGAATTGGGTACATTTCTGTCCGGTAAATACGCAGACGCTCGTCAATAGCCTCTGGCGTATCATCGACACGACCGCGAACCTCAAGGCGCTTTAAAAGCTCGCTTCGTGGCACTTCAAGCACAATAACAAGTGCGATTGAACGCTGGTGTTCAGGCTGTGACTCAATTAACCATTTCGCCTGCTCTAACTGACGAGGAAACCCATCAAGAATAACGCGACTGATGTTTGTTGCACGCTTTAAAGCCTCGCCCATCAATTTATTTACTTTTTCAGGACTAACTAATGCACCAGTCTGCATTTCTTTGATCAATTCAATGTCGTGAGTATCACGGAGCTGTTGTCCCGCACTTAACCAACGCCATCCATGACGCGCTGCCAGCATTTGCCCTTGCACACTCTTACCAGCACCAGCTGGACCAAAAAATACAATCATTATTACGTGCTCCTTTTTGTTTGTTTAACTTAGCGCTTCTTTAACAAGTTTTGCGACTAACGCGCCGTCGGCAGCATTGCCAACTTTTGATTTCACGACACCAATAACCTTGCCCATATCAGCCATACCGGCCGCACCAAGTTGTGCAATTGCAGCATCTACTATTGTTTTGGTCTCATCTTCGGTCAGCTGCTTTGGCAAGTAAACTTTAATGACATCAACTTCTTTTTGCTCAACATTAGCCAGATCATTGCGATCACCCTGAATATACAGCTTAATACTCTCGTTGCGCTTTTTTACTTCACGAGCAATAATCTGTTCGACGGTCGCGTCGTCCAGACCTTCCTCGCGTTTATTTTGCGCAACTTCCTCGTTCAAAATCGCGGCTTTAAG